>JBHADA010000077.1:0-18471 GCA_041854805.1 Arachnia sp. | reverse complement strand
GGCCGCCGATCTCCTGGATCGCAGCGATGCCACCTTGTCCGCCATAGCCCACCAAGTGGGGTATGCCAGCCCCTTCAGCTTCTCCTCCGCGTTCAAGAGCCGATACGGCCTTAGCCCCCGCGACTACCGCGCCGCGGTTGCCGCTTCACGCCCCCACTGACGGCGTGCCTTCTCAGGTCCACCAGCGCGGATCCGGCGGGTGACGGCGCCGCATGGGAGGATTCGGGCATGGAGTTCGCCTCGCTGTATCGTCACGGGTTCGCGCGGATCGCCGCCTGCACCCTGCCCGTCCACCTCGGCGACCCGGCATCCAACGTCGCCGCCATCGCCGAGCAGGCCCGGGCGTGCCACGACGAGGGAGCCGTCGTCGCTCTGTTTCCCGAGCTGTCGCTGACGGGCTACTCCCTCGACGACCTCCTCCTGCAGGATGTGCTTCTCGACGCCGCCGAGCGCGCCGTCGTCGACCTCGCCGAACTGACCGTGGGGCTGCGGCCGCTCATCGTCGTCGGCGCCCCGCTGCGTGACGGCAGCCGCATCTACAACTGTGCCGTCGTGCTCCACGACGGGGAAGTGCTCGGCGTGGTGCCCAAGAGCCATCTGGCGAACTACCGCGAGTTCTACGAGTCGCGCCACTTCGACGACGGCGCCCGAATCGCCGGCGAGGTGCTGGTGCGGCCGGGCTGGCCCGGGGCCGACGCCGAGGGTGAGGTGCCGTTCGGCACGGACCTCATCTTCTCCGCATCCGACCTGCTCGGCCTCGACGTGCACGTCGAGGTCTGCGAGGACATGTGGGTTCCCGTCCCGCCATCGGCCCGCGCCGCCCTGGCCGGGGCGACCGTCCTGCTCAACTCGTCGGCCTCGCCCATCACAGTGGGCCGCGCCGACGATCGACACCTGCTGGCCTGCGCCGCCAGCGCCCGCTGCAACGCCGTCTACGCCTATGCTGCCGCCAGCTTCGGCGAGTCCACCTCGGATCTGTCCTGGGACGGCATGACCATGGTCTACGAAATGGGCGACCTGCTCGCGGAAGGGGAGCGGTTCTCCCGAGACCCGCAGCGCACCATCGTCGATGTCGACCTGGACCGTCTGCGGCAAGAACGGCTGCGTCAAGGCTCCTTCGAGGACAGTTTCAAGGCGGATTCTCGTCCCTTCCGGGAGATCGTGGTCGAGTTGGGCCTGCCCAGTGGTGACCTCGGCCTGCTGCGCCCAGTCGACCGGTTCCCGTTCGTGCCCGACGACGCTGCGCGTCTCGCGCAGGACTGCTACGAGGCCTACAACATCCAGGTCTCCGCCCTGGAACGGCGCATGCTGGCCATCGGCGGAGGAGACCCGGCACGCGCGCCGAAGATCGTCATCGGCGTCTCTGGCGGCCTCGACTCCACGCACGCGCTCATCGTCGCGGCCAAGGCATGCGACCGGCTGGGCCTGCCCCGCACCCACATCCTGGCGTTTACCCTGCCCGGGTTCGCCACATCCTCGCAGACGAAGAACAACGCCACGACCCTGGCGGAGGCCCTCGGCGTGACGTTCGAGACCGTCGACATCCGGCCCATCTCGCTCCAACTCCTCAAGGCCCTCGGCCACCCCGCGGGACGCGGCGAGCCCGTCTACGACGTGACCTTCGAGAACGTGCAGGCAGGTGCCCGCACGGACTTCCTGTTCCGCGCGGCCAATCAGCGCGGCGGCATCGTGCTGGGCACGGGCGACCTGTCGGAGCTCGCGCTGGGGTGGTGCACCTACGGCGTCGGTGACCAGATGAGCCACTACGGCGTCAACGCGGGCGTGCCGAAGACACTGATCCAGCATCTGGTCCGGTGGGTCATCGCGTCGGGCCAATTCCCAGAGGCCGGGGTGAATCCCACCCTGGAGTCCATCCTCGGCACGGAGATCTCACCCGAACTGATCCCCGTCGCGGAGGGCAACAAGCCGCAGTCGACTCAGGACTCCATCGGCCCCTACGCGCTGCACGACTTCACCCTGTTCCACCTGCTGCGGCGCGGCTACCGGCCGAGCAAGATCGCCTTCCTGGCCTGGCATGCCTGGCGGGACGCCGACGCGGGGGAGTGGCCGCCTGGGTATCCCGCCGCGGATCGCACCGCCTACGACCTGCCCGTCATCAAGAAGTGGCTGGACGTGTTCCTGAGGCGCTTCTTCGCCAACCAGTTCAAGCGCACCGCCGTGCCGAACGGACCGAAGGTGCTTTCCGGCGGGTCGCTGTCGCCACGCGGCGACTGGCGCATGCCCTCGGACGTCACGGCGACGACCTGGCTGGCCGACCTCGACCAGGTGCCCGACTTGTCGCCGGAGGTGACGATGGGTGGCCTCACCTTTGGTAGCGCCGGTAGCTTCAAGTAGCTGAACGGCTCCGGCTGCTCGACCGCCTGGGGAGCTGGAGCGCTACGGCGCCCTCGACGCCCGCTTCTCACCGTCGCGTCACGGCGCTGCCGGGTGGAGACGGTGCCGAAGCCCGGCCGCGACCCGAGGCCAGTCCGCTCGAATGATGGAATGCACCACGGTGTCGCGCCAGGAACCGTCCGCGCGTTGGCGATGCCGTGGGATCACCGACTCCTGCGTCGCGCCGAGCCGGGCCACCGCCCGCAGCGAGCGTTCGTTGGCTCCGTCGACGTTGAACACCACCCGCTCGAATCCGCTGTCGAAGGCGTGGGTGAGCATGAGCAGCTTGACTGCGGCGTTGATCCCGTCGCCCCACATCGTTGGCGCGTAGGCGGTGCAGCCGATCTCCACGGACGGGCCGGCTTGGTGCTCGAGATCCAGGTTGAGGAAGGACGAGGTGCCGGCGACCGATCCCGAGCGGGAGACGACGTAACCCACACCCTCCCGCCCGGTGGGCGGGAGGTATCCGCGGAGGAATTCCACGAAATCCTCCGTGTCTTCGGCGTAGCCGGCGGGCCCTCCGCCCCAGCCGCCAGCGAAGACCTGTGGATGGTGCAGCGCCGGGATGAGGGCCCGGCGCTGACCTTCCTCGGCGATGGGATCCAAGACGACCGGATCGTTGACGAGCCGGCTCTGGGGCGGAAAGTCGGTTGGCATGGGCCACAGTGTGGCACGCCCACCGGCACCTCGTGTCGTGAGCTGCTAAGCCCAAAGTCAGACCACTACGTGGTCCTTTTCCTGCGGCGTCGACGGTCGATGGGATCCATGATGAGTCTGGGATCGGGTTTGAGATGGGCCATACCATTCCAGGCCAGGTTGATGAGATGCCGGGCCACCACCTCCCGGGATGGTTCGCCTCTGTCCAGCCACTGCTGTCCGGTCTGTGCCACGAGGCCTACGAGGGCCTGGGCATAGAGGCCCGCGAACTGTGGATCGTGGCCCGTCTTGGAGAATTCGGCCGCGAGGAGGTCCTCAACCTGAACGGCGATGTCGCTCAGGATGGACGCGAACGAGCCCCGCGACGCGCCGGGTGTGGCGTTGGGGGAGTCACGAGACAGGATCCGGAAGCCATCTGGGCACTGTTCGATGTAGTTGAGCAGCGCCATGGCGCCGCGCTCCAAGAGTTCCCTGGCGCTGGCCTCAGGTGTGCTGAGAGCGTCACGAATGGCGGTGTGCAGCGTCTGGGTCTCGCGGTCCACCACCACGGCATACGCACCCTCCTTGCCGCCGAAGTGCTCGTACACCACGGGTTTGCTCACGCCAGCGCGCGCGGCGATCTCCTCCACGGAGGTGCCCTCGAAGCCTCGCTCTGCGAACAGTTCGCGTGCCGTTCCCAGGAGCTGCTCTCGGCGTTGAGCCGCTGTCATCCGCGTGCGGGAGCGGCGTGCTCGGGTGGGCTGCTGGGTAGACACGGCGCCATTGTGTCACGTGGCGGCGTTGCCTCCCGCGGCGAGCCAGCAGCCATGGATGTGGTCGTCCACCGCGCCGATGGCTTGAAGCAGTGCATACATGGTGGTGGGGCCCACGAACCGGAACCCGAGGCGGCGCAGTTCCTTGCTCAGGGCAACCGACTCCTCGCTCTGGGTGGGTACGTCGGCGAAGGTCAGCGGGGCGTGCCCGCGCGGCTGGGGAGTGTGGCGAGCGACAATGTCAGACAGCCGTTTGCCCTCGTCGTGGAGACGCAGCAAGGCCCGGGCGTTGCCGATGGTGGCCTCGATCTTCAACCGGTTGCGAATGATGCCTGGGTCGGCTAGGAGCCGAGCCACGTCGTCCTCGTCAAACCCGGCCACGACGGCAGGATCGAATCCGGCGAACGCGGTGCGGAACGACTCGCGTTTGCGCAGCACAGTGATCCAACTGAGGCCGGCTTGGAAACCCTCCAGGGCCAACCGTTCGAATAGCTCGTGCTCATCGGGAGAATCCGTCAGCGGACGCCCCCATTCCTCGTCGTGGTAGGCCTGATACAGCGGGTCTCCGGTGCCGAAACAGCGCACCCTATCTTGAGGCTCGGTGTTGCTCATGCATCATTCTTAGCCGCTGTCCGCGCGACATGCCGCACCCCTCCTGGCCGGTGGACAACTCTGCGGCGACGAACCGCTACACTGGGGCGTGGCCGAGCCTCGGCCGTTCCCCGGTTGGTCTTTCGGCAGGGCCCGCCTGACTTTGAATCAGGATTAGCGAAGTAGGTTCGACTCCTACCCGGGGAGCTCAGATGACATAGTCGGGTGCCGGGGGCTGGACTCGATCGTCGGTCCTCGGTTCGGCATTGGCACGTCGTCGCTCTTTGGGGCGGCCCTCCAGCCTGTCTGCCACCGCCGCGGTGATCCGCTCCAGCGGCCCGGAATCGAAGAACCTCAGCCACAGGGCGCAGCCGGCCGCCAGCGCCACGATGAGCAGGAGCGCGAACTGGTTGCTCGCCTGGGCCGCGTCGGAACCGGCGGCGAGGACGACGATATGGGCGACATAGGCGGTCAAACTCATGGCCCCCACGCCGGTCAGCGGCCACAACGCGAACCGGGCCCACGAGGCTCGGCCTAGCAGCACCAAGCCGGAAACGAGGGCGATCGCGAGACCTCCCGAGGACAACACCTCGAACGGGCTGCCGGAGTGCGGCTCCAAGGTCCACAGCGAGGCAAGGTCTGGCTTTGGGATCTCGGGCGAGCGGTCTCTGGGCTCCTGCGCGGGGCGGTTCTTGTCGGTCTTGGGTTCTTTCTTGGGGACGTCCTTGCCAACCCCGGGGTATTTCTTGGCCACGAGCGAGTCGTAGATCGCCCAGTCTTCGTCGGTAAATGTGCGGGTCTGGCGCTCGTACTCGGCCCACGTGCAGCTTTCCAGCCTCGTCTTGTCCGCGGACAGGCAATCGGTGTTGGCTGCCTTGCCCGAGCCGGCCGGCGGCGACAGCGTGGTCGTGCCGAACAGCGGGGCCAGGGACTGGGCCTGGACGACGAACGGGGCGGCGAATGCTACGAACATGGCCACGCCGACGACGGCGAATCGCTTGAGCGTGGCCACATTGCTTAGCCCGCAGCGCCCGAGGCCCAAGCCCGCGAGCACGAACGGCATCCACACCAGGGCCGGATAGACGCTGGCGACGAGCAAGAAGGGCACGAAGGATTCGGCGGAGGACGTGAGCTTGCCGCCCAGAGTGAGAACGAGGTAGTTGATGACTTGCGCGGCGAGGAGGCCCGTCACGGCGAGCGAACCAGCGACGATAAACATGGTGCGCGGCCGCCACCGCAGCGCGGGGAGCGCGAGGATAAACCACATCGCGTACGACGCGAGGATGACCGACACCGAACTAGGGATGATCACCAAGAGGCCCGAGACGACGAGCAGCATGATGGCCCTGCCCAGGATGTGAAGCCGAGCGGAGGCCAGTTCCCGCCCATCAAGCCTGTGGGAGCCGCCGCTCATGAGGGCCAAGCTCACCCCGGCGATGGTGGCGAACAGGATGGACGAGTGGCCGTGCGCGAATCCCAAGAGCGCCTGAGGGGAGGTTCCCCACTCCGGCACCGACGCGGCATGCGCGACGACCATGCCTAAAACGGCGAGGCCACGGGCGGCGTCGAGCCCACGGAAACGGTTCTTGGTGGAGGCCTGGCGACGCAGCGCGGGCCACCAGGTTCGGGCGGGACGAAGGGCGAGGTCAGACACGCCCTCATTCATACTGTTTCCGGATTTCCGTCACCATCGGTCGCCGGTCGAGACTCCTGGAGGACGCATCATGCCTAGGAGGTAGGACTTTCGGTACGCGGCATAGGCCGGGCGGCGACTGAACCGAATACCGCCGGTCGAGTAGCCTCGCGAGGGACGAGGCGAGGCGTGTCGAGACGACGATGCCTACCGAGGTCTCAACACGCCGCACGGGGCTTTGCCCCGGGCTCTTCCGCCCAAGGTGCGCGTCACTGGCTCGGTTCGCGGTCCTTCGTGACGCGATCCTCCACCTTGCTGAACAGGTAGGACGCGATGATGCCCGCCACGAGCAGGAGCGCCGCGAAGATGAGCGCCGCGGGGAGGCTGAGTTTCGCCTGGGCCAGGCCGCTCGGCGTGAAGGCGGGGAAGACCACGGTGGGAAAGATCGCCACGGAGGAGCCCACCACGGTGCCGAGGATGAAGTGGTACATCGTGGCGTAGTAGCGGTCGAACGCCCACTTCGTGGCCTTGGCCAGCAGCAGGACGCAGATGACGACCCCGAGCACGAGGCAGATGATGACAGGGATGTTGAGGTTCTTCACCTCGGTGGCCATCTTGTCGTACAGGCCGAAGTAGATGAGGAAGTTCGACGGGCTCAGGCCGGGCACCACCACGCCGAGGCCGATCATGGCCCCTGACGCGAGCCAAACCGGCAGCGAGGGCTCCACATGTAGCAGTTGCTGTTCCGAGGCGCCCAGGAGCATCAGACCGAACAGCGCCACGGCGGCCACCAGCATCGTCACCACATGGACCGGCTTGCGTCCGCGTTCCCCGGCAGCGCGCCAGAGCGATGGGAAGGTGCCCACCACGAAGCCGATGAAGAGGCAGGTGAACTGGGCGGCGTACTGGCCGAAGGCCGCGGCGACCACGGCCGAGAACCCAACCCAGCCCAGCCCCGCCCCGATGAAGACGGGCAGGAAGAACAAGGCGTTGCGCACGAAGTCCTTGCGCATGTTGGCCAGGAAGCGGATCAACGGGTCGTACAGCCGGAAGATGACGGCGAGAACACCGCCGGACAGGCCGGGCAGGATCGCGCCGACTCCGACGGCGATGCCTTTGAAGAGCCGTCCTACCCACTGTCCGGCGCTGTCGGGTTGAAGGTGTGGTTCTGTGTGCTGAGCCATATGTCTCTTTCGTGTGAGGGTGGCCACAAGCCAGGAGAGTGCTGTCGATGGCATGCCTGAGAAAGGCGGCGTCGTCGATCAGTGAATCCCTTGGCGGTGCTACGCGACTCGCGTGCGGGCGCAGCGAGGCTACCAGACGCACCTGGCAATGCGGTCATTCTGCCTGCGCGAAAGCCCATGCCGCGAAGGAAGGCGCAACGACGTGGCGGCTCAGGGGACGCTGACCAGCGTGTCACGCAGCGTCGCGAAGGTTCTGGACGCGACGGCGTCAAGATAGGCCTCCCCAGAAGCAATCGAGCCTGTGTAATGCCCGAACAACTCGAAGGAGACGGTGCCGAACAACTGCGTCCATGCTTCGACGACGGCCAAGAGCGCGTCGTCTGGCACGCGTGTCACCAACTCCGTGGGATTGCCCTCGGCTAAGAGCCAAGCCCGAATCCGGGCGAGGTCCTCCGCTAGCGGGCCGCCGGTGGAGGCAACGGGGGAGTCGTCGTGGATCAAGCTCAGTGCGATCCTGGCCAGTGCCCTCGTGGTGGCGCTGGCGGGTTCTATGGTCTCTGGCGGCGCTGCATAGCCCGCCACCGGAGAGCCGTAGATGAGGGCGTACGCGTGGCGGTGCTTCAAGGCCCAGGAACGAACGGCGAGCCATACCGCTCTCCAGCGCTGTTCCGGCGCGTCAGCGGCGTTGTCAGCGGCCTCCACTGCGGCGCCGAGGCTCCGGTAGGCGTCGATCACGAGGAGGGTAAGTAACTCGTCGCGGCTTTTCACGTAGCGGTAGAGAGCCCCCGGGGTGACCTCGAGATCGCGGGCGAGGGAACGCATGCCCAGCCCTGCCACACCCGACTCGGCCAGTCTGCGCGTGGCCACTTCGATCAGGCGGCGCTCGAATGCGTCACGTTTGGCTTCGCGCGTGCCTTTCCCCGGACCCATGGACTCAGCCTGCCATAGGACAGCCGGGGTGACCACGTTGACAAAAGCGTGAACACCGTTCATTGTTTATGTAAACACTGTTTACTGATTGGAGGTTGCGATGGGGTCTATCGCGATTATTGGGGCGGGTCCGCTAGGGAGCTCGGCGGCGCGTCAGCTTGTGACGGCTGGGCATGACGTGCTGGTTGTCACGCGCTCCGGGTCGGTTGTGGAGGGGGCCGCCTCGGTGAGCCTGGACGTCACGAGTCGCGAGGCGCTCGCTGTGCTTCCTCGCGTGGACGCGATCGTCGCGTGCTGCAACTTCACCTACAGCGCCTCGGCCTGGGAACGGGAGTGGCCGGCCGCGATCGACGCGCTCATCGATGCGACGGAGGGCAACGACGGGGTCCTCGTCATCGCCGGCAATCTATACGCCGAAGACCCGGCCAACGGGCCTATGAGCGAGGGTGCCCCGCTCGCGCCTCGAACGCGGCTCGGGCGGGTTCGCGCCCGCGTCTGGGAGGCCGCGTTGGAGGCCCATCGGGTTGGACGGGTGCGTGCGGTTGAGATCCGTGGGTCTGATTACATTGGCCCGGGCGCTAACGCGGGTGCGACGCATAGCAAGCGGACGATTGAGGCCGCAGCGCGAGGAAGGGTGGTCCGCCCGATGGGCGATCCGGATGCCCCGCATGCCTGGACGAGCACCGTTGATTTTGGCAGGCTGCTCGCCCGCGCGGCGACCGACTCCTCCATGTGGGGGCGGGCCTGGCATGTGCCCAATGCGCCCGCCGTCTCGTGCCGAGATCTCGCCCGGATGGCGGCGCGAATCGCCGGCCGTCCGGAGGAGCCGCGGGTGCGGCCCATGCCTAGCGGCATCCTCAGAGTGCTGGGCCTGTTCTCGCCCGTGATGCGAGCGGTTGGTGACATGGAATACCAGTTCCGTGCCCCGTTTCTCGTGGATGATTCCGACGCCCGCGAACTGCTGGGTGAGACCCATACGCCGCTCGAGGAATCGGTCGCCCAGCAGATGCCGGCTCGATAGCCCCATGCGGGTTGGGAGCCGTTGGCCGAAGCCGCGCTTTCCATGAGGGCTGGGACAATGAGCTTTGTCAGTCCTTCGGGAGGATGGAGTCTCCGAAGCGCTCGTGCAGGCCGCGGATGAACTCGTCGCGGTGCTCCCCGGCTGGGGGGAGAGTGTTGGGTGGGCCGTCGATGAGCAGGCAGGAGATGCCGTGCACGTGGGCCCACAGGATGGTGGCCAACTCCAGCGAGGCGGCCTCGCCGAAGACGATGCGGGTAAGCCGCTCCAGTTCCGCGTAGGCCGAGTGGCCGTTGACGTCGGGATACGGGTTTGGGTGGTACATGTCGGGGCGGAACATCATGCGGAAGACCCCCGGGTGTTCCAGTGCAAACCCGACGTAGGCCTCGGCCGAGGCGATAAGCGTGGCGCGCTTGCCTGTGGGTTTGCTCTCAGCGCGAGCCTGGTCCAGCCGGGATGCCAGCTCGTCGAAGCCCTGTCTCACCAGTTCGGCCAGGATCGCCTCGCGGTTGGGGAAGTAGTGATATGGCGCCTGGTGGGTGCAACCGGCGCGGCGGGCGACCTCGCGCATGCTCAGCGCGCTCGGTCCTGCCTCGTCGAGGAGTTCCCGGCTCGTGGCTAGAAGGGCGCCTCGCAGGTCTCGTGCCGGGTCCGACTTGGGCCGTCCGCGTCCCCTGGGGTTCATGAGAGCACCCTAACCGACCCAATTTAATTGACAGTGTCTAAATATTTGTTAGGGTGAAACCATGTATGACGCCATCGTGATCGGGTCAGGCATCGGCGGTCTCGGGGCCGCGGGCATCTTGGCCCGCGCGGCCGGCAAGCGGGTGCTCGTCGTAGAGAAGCACACGGAACCGGGCGGCCTCACCCATGTTTTCCGCCGTGACGGCGCATCTTGGGATGTGGGCCTCCACTATGTCGGGGACCTGAAGGAAGGAGGCCAGATCAGGGCCTACTTCGATTTCCTCTCGGGTGGGAAACTCCAGTGGAACCGCATGCCCGACCCCTTCGAGCGGTTCATCTACCCGGGCTTCGAGTTTGCGGTTCCCGCCGACGCCCAGCGCTACCAGGAGCACCTCACGGAGGCGTTTCCCGAGGAGGCGGCCGCCATCCGGCGCTACTTCCGCGACGTCGATCGGGCGGTGCGCTGGATGACGCTTCACTTCGCGCGCCGCATGGTGCCCGCGCCGGTGGCCCCGCTGCTCAGGGCGGCCCAGCTCCCGCTGGAGCGGCTGGCCACCCAGACCACGAAATCCTACCTCGACTCGCACATCGGCTCTCCCGCGCTGCGGTGCCTGCTCGCCACGCAGTGGGGCGACTACGGACTGCCACCGTCTAGGAGCGCCTTCGGCGTCCACGCGCAGATCGTTCGTCACTACCTGGGCGGGGCCTGGTTCCCAGACGGCGGCAGCGGTCGCATCGCACGCGGCATCGAACAAGGCATCGAGGCCGCAGGGGGAGCGGTCCGGGTGGCCGCCGAGGCGACCCGGATCATCGTCGAGAACGGACGCGCGGTTGGTGTCGAGGTGCGCGACGCTCGTCGTGGCGACACGCGGATCCACCGGGCGCCAGTGGTCATCTCCGGCATCGACGCCACGACTACCTACGAACGACTCCTGCCCATCGATGGCGCCGTCGGCCGGGCGACCGCCCGGGTCAGAGCCGCTATTGGTGCCCTCGGCAAGTCCACCAGCGCCGTGACCCTCTATCTACGACTGCGAGACGACGTACGAACCATCGGCGTTCAGGGAGAGAACTACTGGATCAATACCACGTGGGATCACGAGTCCCAACCGGACACCGGCTTGCTGGAGGGTCGGCCCGAGCGAATCTACCTCTCGTTCCCATCGGTCAAGGCCGGGCACGACCGCCATCACACCGCCGAGATCATTGCCTTCTGCGACGGCTCGCTGTTCGACGAGTGGAAAGACTCACCCCAGGGCAACCGAGGAGCCGCGTACACCGTGCTCAAGGACCGCGTCGCCGACGGATTGCTTCGTCTGGCGGACGAGGCCGTGCCCGGATTGGCTGCCTTGGTGAGCTACCGCGAACTCAGCACTCCGCTATCGGTGGAGCACTTCACCAGCCATCCTGGTGGCGCGTTCTACGGCTTGCCGGCCACACCAGAACGCTTCCGCATCAAGGAACTCGGCCTCGCCAGCCCCATCCCCGGCCTCTACCTTGCCGGGCAGGATGGCGGCTGCCTCGGCATCGTCGGGGCGCTGATGACGGGAGTGGGCGCGGCATGCCAGGCGCTGGGGCCCAGAGGATTCCCGATGATCCAGGCGGCGCTCAAGAAGACTCCGGCCGCCACCGCTGACGTGCTTCCCGAGGGAAAGCACCGCGCACGGTTGGTGAACAAGCGTCACGTCGCACCCCAGACGTGGCTCGTGGAGTTCGACCTCGACGGGCAGCCGCCGCAGTGGGCTCCTGGGCAATTCGCCCGGATCGCGGTGGCGTCACTCGAATGGCGCGACTACTCCATCGCGGGGGTGGACGGGAGCCGGGTGAGGTTCCTCATCAGCACCGCGACCGGGGGCCTTGGATCGCGTTTCATCGAGCGCGCGGACGTCGGAGCCGAGACGGTCATCGAACTGCCCCTTGGCCGGTTCCGCCTCTCGCCCGGGCAACGCAGGGTCTTCGTCGCCACGGGCACCGGCTTGGCCCCGTTCCTGCCCATGTTCGAGGCGCTGGAAGCCAGCGGCGACTTGGGCCAGGCCACCTTGTTGTTCGGCTGCCGCGTCAGCGCAGAGAACCTGCTCTCGTCCATCGATACGCCCCTGCCCTCGCGGGTGGAGGTCTGCCTAAGCCGGGAGACGGCCGAGAACGGCACCCCGCCCCGACGGGTCACCGACGCGCTCGCCGAATTCGACACCGGGGCCGACTACTACGTCTGCGGCCACCCGGCCATGGTGGCCGACATCACCCACGCCCTCGCCAGGCGTGGAGTCCAGGGGGTCTTCACCGAGACCTATTGAGTTGACGGGGCGCGTCCGCAGGATTGGGCAGAAAGTGAAGGGAAAGCTGACTCAAGATGCGGATCACCTGCTCCAAGGCGGCCTCGCGCTCGTGGGCGTTGGCGGAGGACTTCGCCAACCGTGCGGCCTTGGCGGCGCGCCCGGCGTCCTCACGCGCCCGCAGCGGTAGATGCGCCAGACCCACTGTCTCCGCGTGTGCGCGGGCGGCGTCGAAGGTGACCTGCACCATCCCCGCCCGCCGGACAGCCTCGGCCTCCGGCGTGGCATCCGTGACCTCTGCCCAGAGCGCGAGCGCTTCGTCGAAGCGGCGAGTGGTGGGCACCTCGGAGTCGAAGAGCGCGGAGTTCTCGATCCGGTAGGCCACATCGCTGAGCATCCGGCCGTAGGTCTCGCGAACCTCGGCGACGCTGGCCTTAGCCATCTCTCGACGGGACGACGGCGCGGGAATGGCCTCCGCGATTCGCGCCGGGGACAGCGAGCCGGCGCGAAGCCTGGGGCCGAATAGGCTCCAGGTGATGTCGGGCAGGCGTGCCGCGCGGTCCGCATCGAGGCCAAACATCACGGCCATCGAGGATAGGGAGGTGAAGTCCGCCACCCACTGTGCACGACGTCGGCCGCGGCCGGAGCGCACCACCCAGGCGAGTACGTAGTGGACGCCGCGGCGCGTCGGCGCGGGAAGGATTCCCGGCCTGGGGAGCCCGGCGGGGTCGCGAGACCCGATGAGGTAGTCGCCGCCCGCGCCCAGGAAGAAGTTGTCGCTGGCCTGGCTCAACTCGGTGGTCAGGGCCATGGGAGGAAACATCATGGCGCTGGCTCGATCATCCTGCGCTGGCCGATGAGCGACGGCGCATCCTCGTCGACTGGAGGCAGCCAGTACAGCGCGAGCGAGCCGAGAAGGTCCGCCACCTGGCGGCGTGCCGCGAGCCGCTCCGCCTCGGTGGTCGCGGAGAGGGCCAGTTTTGCGGACTTAACGGCTCGGCTGGCCGTGCCGCGCGCCGTCTCGGGAAGGTGGTCCAGGCCCAAGCGTTCGGCCGTGGCCCTCGCCTCCGTGAAGGAATCCTCCACCTCGGTGGCCAGCGAGGCGGCCTCGGGCGAGGACGGGTCCCACGCGAGCAGCGCCAACTGGAATCGCTGAGTCTGTTCCACGGCGGGGTCGAAGAGCGCCGAAGCTTCGATTCGGTAGACGATGTCGGCCGCCAGTTCACCGTAGGTGGCCTTGACCTGGTCGACCCGCTGAGCGGGGGAGGGGCCTTCAGGCAGAGCGGTGGTGAGCCGGCTCAATACCGCCGATGCCATCAATTCCCTGCCGTCTTCGCGGACATGGGGAGGCATAGACGCCCCCGCCATGGAAGTGAACCTAGACCCCAGGTAGACGGCCAGGATCGTCCCTAGCCCGCTGATCACGAGGGCGGGGGACTGCAACCAAAACGCCAAGGTGATGATGGCTAGGGCCAAGGCGTAGGGCAGAAGAAGGAGCCATCTGTTTTGCGGCGGGCGAGAATTTCCTGGCCACACGATGTGGGGCACCTCGCCCGCGCTGGTGGCGCGGATGGGGCCAAAACCCAGCAATGCCGACGCCAGGGTGGCCGACGCGGGCACCAACTCGGTGTGTGGGATGGCCGGTGGGTCGGAGCGGAGGCCCACGTCCATGCACGAGACCCAGACGCGCCCCTTGGTGAGCCTTCCCACAGATATCAGCACGAGGGTTCGCTTGCCCAGCACGCCGATCCCGGCGGCCGCCACGTGTTTTCCGCTCAGCTCGCCCAGAGGCGTGTCGAGCGGGATGGGCGGCCACGGCATAGCGACATGATAGGTGGGCGTGGTGAGGGTCGCTCTTCCTCGAAGAAGCCCGCCGGTCGAGGACTCGGCCGGCCGCGGCGCCTCGTCACTTCCGCGGCCGGTCCGGACGCGTCCACTTCGGGGTGATCGACGCCCGTGCCATCACTCGCCGTAGACGTACTGCTGGAGGCGGGACGGGAGCCAATCGCGCTGAAAGGCAAGCTCCGTCGCCAACTGAGGTTCCCAGAGAGCCTTGCGTGTGTATCCCTCGAGGCGTCGAGCATGCCCGCCCATGTGGGCGATGGCCATCACCTGACCGCAGGCACGAGCGACAGCCGTGGCGGCGGGATCCTCGCAGTCACGGGCCACGGCATGGCACGCGAAGGCCAGTTTGCGCATGGGGCCCACGCCCAGGGAGCCCGCGCGAAAGTCGTCGACGGCGCTCAGAGCGTCGGCCAGGCGATCATCATTGGGACGATGGGCCTCGAACACGGGGAGCAGTCGGCGCACGCATTCACGCGCCCAAGCGATCAGTTCCTTCCTGTCCTCTACACTCAAGGTCAGGTCAGCGGGGTCTGGGGCCTTTTGGATCGTCACACCAATCGATCCTACAGCCGGTGCCCGCGACCTTTCCCGCCTGAATCGCGGACACGCTCAAGGCCGTACGGAGGCTTGAATTCGCAGCAGCCGTGTCCCGCTGACGCGGCCAACGCGAGACACGTGCACGCACTCTCTTGAGCGCTACCGCAGCCTTGGCCAACTACGCACGCCAGCTCGAGGTAGTTGACGACGCCGCGGTGGTGGACGGCCCAGCCTCGAACGACGTCTCCGTTAGGACGCCTAGGCCAACGTCGCCGAACTCTTCGGCAAGCTCACGTTATGACCTGGGTCTGAGCCGCGGCGGCGAGAATCGGCCCGGAATCCCTTGGCCGCGATACCTAGTAAATCTATGCTTGAAGCACGATCCAGCGTCGGCCGTTCGCAGTGATCCGAAGGGAGTGATCGTGGCAGTCAACAAGGAACTTCTCAAGGGGACGATTCCCCTCATGGTGCTGCGCCTGGTGAGTTCGGGCGAGCGGTATGGCTACGAACTCATCAAGCTGTTCGAGCAACTCTCGAACGGCGGGCTCCTCTTCCAGGAGGGAACCCTCTACCCTGTGCTGCACGCCCTCGAACGCGACAAGCTCGTCCGTTCGCGCTGGGACACCGCCGCGAGTGGACGCCGTCGAAAGTACTACGCCATCACGCGGCGAGGTGAAGACGTGCTGCGGGTGAAGACCGACGAGTGGATCGAATTCCAAGGCATGGTCAACGCCATATTGACCGGGGATGTGTCCCATGACTCGTGAGCTCTTCAAGCAATTCGCCCATGAAGCCACCCGCTCTATCGGGCATCGCACTCAGCGCATGGCGGCCCGGCAAGAGCTCATCGACCACCTCGAGGAACGCTATGCCGGGCTCAGGGCCGATGGGGCAAGCGAGGCCGAGGCCGAGGTGGGGGCCCTGCGGGCCATGGGAGAAGCCCGAAACCTGGCCAAGGGGCTGGAGAAGGCCAACCGTCCTCGCCTTACGTGGCGGATCGTCGTGGTCCTCGTGCTCATTGGACTGGGGTGTTTCGTCGCCTTCTACCTCGTCTACGTCCTCCCCCTAAACATGTACCCCTAAGGAGGCTGAGATGCTCCACACGCTCAAGACCTCGTGGCTTTACCTCGTGGTCGCCTTCCTTTTCTACGTAGCCCCTGGCCTAGTCATCTGGGCCGACCCCACGGCCATTGGCCTGGCCTTCCCCGCATTGCTCTTCCTCAACCCAGCCATGGCTATTGTCGTGTCGGTGCCCTACGCCTACCGGCACGGCTTCCGGCCCCTGTTTGCGCTGCTCGTCGGTGCGGTCTTCATGCCTGCGGCATACCTGGCGTATCACGATGCTCTCCCGTTGCCCTATCCGCCCGCCTACGCGGGGTTTAGCCTCATCGGCCTTGCCGTGGGGTGGGGGGTGTACCGCATAGCCAAACGCGTGGGCGGGTGAACCGGCGAACCCGTCGATTCCTAGACTGCTGGTATGTCAGAGCCCGGCTGGTATTCCGACCCCGAAGGACGCCCAGGATACTCCCGTTATTGGGATGGCCAGGAGTGGAAGGGTGAAGCCGTCCAGATGGGGGCGGAAGCGACGCCCAAGCGGTTGGGGAGATGGGTGTGGCCGGCCGTGGGCGGCGTCGTCATCATCGTCGTGGTGGCCCTGGTCTGGGGCGTCTTCGGCGGGGGGATCCAGACCGTGCTGCCCGGGGCTTCGCCCACGCCAGGGGCGAGCGTCAGCCGGTGGGACGAAGTCATGTCGGAGTCCCCAAGCCCGAGCCCCAGTCCCTCGCCCAGCGAGACCGCCAGCCAAGGCGGCGAGACCGTCCCGTGCCCGCGGGTGCCCGAGTCGCCCGCGGCCCAAGGCGACCCCTCGCGGATGAGCGGCGGCGGGATCAGCTTCCCCATGCCCGACGGGGCGACGTCCTACACCAGGGTCTCGAGGCTCCTGACAGACGATCACACGAGGGCCTTCAGGTATCCGGGATCGTCGTGGGCCTCGTTCATCACGGTGGGACTGGCGCCCGCCAAGGAGGACTTCACCGACCCGGCAGTCGCGGCGCCCCAGATCATTGAATGTCACGTCACCGGCGGCAACTACCCGGGATACCAGTCCCACGAACTCAAGAACAGCGAGGCCGTCACCATCGACGGGAAGCCGGGACGGTGGGTGCGGATGCACGCCGCCAGTTCGGAGGCGCCCGGGGGTGGCGCCATCTTCGACGCGGTGGTGTTGGACACGGGCAATCCCGAGGGGCTGGCCGTCTTCTTCGGTGGATCCGTCGATGCCGACGAGGCCGCCATCAAGAGGCTCGACGACATCCGTGCCGCCATCAAGGTGGGCTGACCGGCCGTGGAATAACGCTGCCGCCCCGCGTGTTGAATAGTCAAATCGTCAACTAGTGCGGAGGAGTCAGCCATGACCGCGATGACCTACGATCGCCTGCGCATCGCCCGGATGCTGTTCGAGATGCGTCGCTACCGGGAAGCCGTCGTCGAACTCGAGAGCCTGCTGGACTCCGCCGAGGAGGAGTATGGCCTCACCGAGGCCCGCGAGCTGCTGGCCCGGGCGGCCTTCCATGCCGCCTACCTCACGAAGGCCGAGCGATTTGCGCGGGAACTGATCGACGCCAACCCCACTCATGCCTACGCCCACACCATCCTCGTCCGCACGCTGCAGCGCCAAAGCCGCCACGACGAGGCCGAGCGGGCCGCCGTCGTCGCCCGCGCCTTCGGGGCCGAGGTGTAAGGAAACAAACACTGAACGATCATGTCCTGACGACATGTTCACCAGATGGTCTTGAGTAGCTGGCCGCTCTCGCGTCCAGCTACTCGACCAGCAGGGCTTTCCTTCCTCCTCAGTGCCGCAGCCAGGCCCGGATGGTCGTGACCCGCTGGTCCACCTGGTCCTGCGTGGCCTGGGCCAGCTTCGGGCCGCCGCATTCGCGGCGCAGATCGGCATGCACATGGCTATGGGGAACGCCCTTGAGGCGGGCGTATTGAGACACCAGAGAGTTGAGTTCCTTGCGCTTGGACGCCAGCGCCCGGTGTAGCGCCACCTCAGGTTTCTCCGAGGCCTTGTCCGCCCGTTCACGGCGGCGTAGCTGGCGGCGTTGCCGTTCGGCCAGCAGGGCGCTCACCTGGCTGGGTTCCAGGAGGCCGGGAAGACCCAGATAGTCCTGCTCGTCGGCCGAGTGCGGTTCGGCGTGCATGCCGTAGGCCTGAGAATCGAACAGGACGTGGTCGAAGGTCGCGTTCGACTCCAGCGCCTCGAACTCGCCGAGTAGATCGTCCGAGGCCTGTTCCTGCTGGTTGGCCTTGGCGATCTCGGCCTCCGTCTCGGCCCAGATGTCGCCCTCGTCGTTTTTGGGCCTTCCCAACACGTGGTCGCGCTGCCGCTCAATGGTGGCGGCGTGGGCCAAGAGCACGGGGACGGTGGGGAGGAAGACAGTGGCCACCTCGCCGCGGCGGCGAGAGCGGACGAAACGCCCCACCGCCTGCTGGAAGAACAACGGGGTGGACGTGGCCGTGGCGTAGACGCCCACCGCCAAGCGAGGCACGTCCACCCCCTCGGAGACCATGCGCACCGCCACCATCCATCGGTCTTCGCTGGCGGAGAACTCCTCGATCTTGGTATTGGCCCGCGCATCATCGGACAAGACGACGGTGGGCCTAGTCCCCGTCAATTCCGCCAACACCTTGGCGTAGGCGCGAGCCACGTGTTGGTTGGTGGCGATAACGAGCCCGCCCGCGTCGTGCACGTGGCGGCGGACCTGGGTGAGGCGCTGGTCCGCGGCCCTCAGCACGGCCTGAATCCATTCGCCCGTAGGGGAGAGCGCGGTGCGCCACGCATTGGACGTGAGGTCCTTGGTCATGGGCGTGCCCAGATCGGCCTCCAACTCGTCGCCCGAGCGCGTGCGCCACCGCATCGCCCCGCCGTAGTTCATGAACACCACGGGGCGCACCACGTGATCGGCGAGGG
>JBHADA010000076.1:0-4382 GCA_041854805.1 Arachnia sp. | reverse complement strand
GCCTCGTGTAGTTGAAGGCTGACCCGCACCAGTGCGTCTTGTCCTTGCCGGACGCGAGACCTTGGCCCCCGCGTGCCGGCGGCGCCGAACATGGCGTCGACGAGATTGGTGAAGTCGAATCCGCCGGCGTAGCCGCCGCCGAAGCCGCTGAACCCGGCCCCACCCATGGCGCCCGACATCGGGTCTCCGCCGCGGTCGAAGACCGCGCGCTTGTTCGGATCGCTCAGCACCTCGTAGGCCTCGCCCAGTTCCTTGAACTGCTCGGCCGCATCCTCGCCAGGAGCGACGTCGGGATGCACCTTCATGGCCTTGCGCCGGTAGGCCTTCTTGATCTCCTCGGGTGTCGCGTCGCGGTTGACGCCGAGGATGGCGTAGTAGTCCTTGCTCATATCTGTATCTGTCTCAGCCTTTGATGAGGAATCTGCTGACATAGCGCGCCACGGCCCTCACCGCGGCAATGGTTGATGGATAGTCCATGCGGGTAGGGCCAACCACCCCCAGGCCAGAGCCGTAGCCGGCTCCATACCCGGCGGCCACGAGGCTGGTCTCCTGAAAGCCTTCAGTGGTGTTCTCCTGCCCAATCCGAACCGTCACCTCGTCGCCAGCCGCTTCGCCGAGCAGCCGCATGAGGACCACTTGCTCCTCCAAGGCCTCGAGCACCGGGCGCAGATTTGCCTCGAAGTTACTTCCAGCCAGGTTGGGCACCCCAGCAACCACCACTTGGGAGGCGGGTTCGGCGGCGATGGCCTCGAGCACCGCCGCCACAATGGGAGCAGCCACGCCGCGTTCGTCGGCCGGAAGATGTTCCAGCAGACTGGCCAGCCCCGATGCCGCCTCCGCCGCACCCTGCCCGACGATGGCGGCGGCGATGGTGTCACGCAGGGCGTGGAGGCGAGCCTCGTCAACGGCTGGCGCCTCGACCATGGTCTGATCCACCCTGCCGGATGAATGCACCACGATAACGAGCATCCGCTCGGGGGTGAGCGTGATGAGCTCGACGTGGCGCACCTGAGTGCGCTGCACTATCGGGTATTGGACCACCGCCACCTGGCGGGTGAGTTGCGCGAGGAGACGAACCGTGCGCATAACCAGATCGTCCACGTCCGCGGTGCCGTTCATGAAGCGAGCAATCGCGGTGCGTTCGGCCGTCGACAGTGGTTTGATCGCGGCGAGTTTATCGACGAAGAGACGATATCCCTTGTCGGTGGGGATCCGGCCGGCGCTGGTATGGGGCTGCATGATGTAGCCCTCCTCTTCCAGCGCGGCCATGTCGTTGCGGACGGTCGCCGCAGAAACCCCCAGCCGGTGACGCTCGACCAGCGCCTTGGATCCGACGGGCTCACGGCTTGCCACGTAGTCGGTGACGATGGCCTTGAGCACATCGAGCTTGCGATCGTCGACCATCTTCCCTCCCTGGGCTAGCACTCTGATAGACCGAGTGCCAGTGTAGCGCCCTCTAAGCTGGAGGCCATGTCGCTGAGTTGGACCCCCGTGACCGAGCGTGTCTACGTCACCGCCGTCGAACCCCATCGGGTCAACGTGGGGATGATCGCTGGCGAGGCCGCAGCGCTCCTGGTAGACACAGGCAACATCCCTGAACAGGGCGCGGATCTGCTGGTGTCTGCGCGCGAGTTAGCCGGGGTACCGGTGACCCATGTCGCACTCACCCACGATCACTTCGACCACACCGACGGCCTGGCCGGGATGAGGGCGGTGGTCTCAATCGGTCATGAGAACCTGACCCGTGTCGCGCCGTCGGAGCCGTTCTCCATGGCGCGCGCCATCGACCTCGGCGGTCAGCGCGTCGAGTTCCTGCATTTCGGAAAGGCCCATTCGGCCAGCGACATCGCAATCTTCGTTCCCGGTGAGAACGTCGTCTTCATGGGCGACCTGCTTGAGGAAGGTGCCACCCCACAGATCGACGAGGCTGGCTGTCTGGCCAACTGGCCTATGGTGCTCGACGGCGTGCTCGGCGCGTCGAACGAGAAGACCCGTTTCGTTCCGGGGCATGGCGCGGTAGTCGACCGGGAATTCGCCTTCATCCAACGGGCCGAATTGGCCCTCGTCTACGGTCAAGCAGAGTCCCTGATCCGTCAAGGCATCTCGTTGCCGGACGCGGCGAACGCGGCCGAGTGGCCCTGGGCGGGAGACGACTTGGAGCGCCTACTCGCGAAGGCCTACGCGGAACACGCTGCCAAGGGCCTGGTGCCACGGCCCCAACTGCCGATCGTAAGTCTCTGAGACCGTGACGGATACGGCTTCTTGACCCATCTTGCCTGGAAAACGGGTAGCGTCCTGACCAGGACGACGCTGCACGTCGCCCGTTTGAGTGTCGACACGTGAGAGGCAACGCATGCTGTCCGAGAAATCCCGTCCCGTCATCGAAGCCACCCTGCCCGTGATCGGCGCCCGCATCGGCGAGATCACACCCAAGTTCTATGACCGTCTGTTCGCCGCTCACCCAGAGCTGCTTGACGGTGTCTTCAGCCGCGCCAATCAGCGCGATGGCTCGCAACAACAGGCGCTCGCTGGATCGATCGCCGCCTTCGCGACGCATCTCATCGAGCATCCCGGCGGATTGCCGGAGGCCGTGCTCAGCCGCATCGCTCACAAACACGGCTCGCTCGGCGTGACCGAGGCGCAGTATCAGATCGTCTACGACCATCTCTTCGCGGCGATCGCCGACGATCTCGGCGAGATGGCCACCCCCGAGGTCGTCGACGCCTGGAGCGAGGTGTACTGGCTGATGGCCGATGCCCTGATCAGGCTCGAACGAGGGCTCCACGCCCGACAGGCTAACGATCAGGCGTGGAGCCGGTGGCGGGTCGTCGCGAAGGAACCCGCAGGTGAGAGGAGCGTGACCTTCCGCCTACGCCCCGCCGACGACACGGTCGCCTCCGTGGCACGCCCTGGCCAGTTCGTCTCGGTACGCGTGCGGCTGGACGACGGGCTGCGCCAGTGTCGGCAGTACACCCTGAGTCAGGCGGTGACCGACACAAGCGAACGTGTGTTTACAAGCAAGCTCGACGAGGGAGGCGAGGTCTCCCCATTCCTGCATCACCGTCTGGCCGTGGGCGACACGGTTGAGCTCTCCAACCCCTACGGCGACGTGGTGTTGGAGGAGTCCGATGCGCCACTGCTGATCGCGACGGCCGGCATCGGTTGCACACAAGCCGCCGCACTGCTCGACGCGTTGGCCGGCTCCACGCGTCGCGTGATCGTGCTGCACGCCGATCAGAGCGAAGCGGCCTGGGCCCTGCGCGAACAGATGCTCGCCTCCATCACTGCCCTACCCAACGCCGAACTGCGGCTGTGGTTCGAGGATGTCGACACGCCAGACAAGGTGATCCGCGCGGGCACGATGGATCTCTCCGAGGTCGATGTGCCCGAAGGCGCCAGGATGGTGCTGTGCGGGCCGCTTCCGTTCATGCGAGCCATCCGGTCCCAGGCCATCGAACGTGGCATCGCTCCCCGCGATATCGCCTACGAGGTGTTCGGTCCCGATCTGTGGATCACCGAACGCAGCGTCCCCCTGAGTTGATCCTGGCTTCCGGCGAGGCACCGGAATTCAGCGAAGCCCCTCGGTGAACTTGTGTACGGCGGCGTTGTAGCGCAGCTCAGCGGCGAAACCTCGGGTCGTGGTGTCAGCATCGATGACGGCGAGTTCGATGTCGGTCATGTCGGCGAAGTCCTCGAAGTACTCCACACCAACGGCAGTAGACATGACGGTGTGGTGAGCCGCACCCGCCGTGATCCAGCACTCGGCCGACGTGGCCAGGTCGGGGCGGGGCTCCCACACCGCTCGGGCCACGGGAAGTTTCGGCAGCGGCGCATCCGGCGGTACCACGTCAACCACGTTGGCGACCATTCGGAAGCGGTCACGCATGTCGGACAACGCGACGACGACGGCCTCGCCTGGATCGGTGTCGAAGACGAGCCGAACCGGATCCTCGCGTCCTCCGATGCTCAGGGGGTGGATCTCGAGCCGAGGCTTGGCCGTGGTCAGCGAAGGGCAAATCTCCAGCATGTGGGCGCCGAGGATCTTCTGCCTGCCCGCTGTCAGTTCGTAGGTGTAGTCCTCCATCAGCGAGGCGCCTCCGGGCAGCCCATGACCCATCACCTTCGCCAACCGCACGAGGATGGCGGTCTTCCAGTCTCCCTCGGCCCCGAAGCCGTATCCCGCGGCCATGAGGCGTTGGACGGCTAGACCTGGGAGCTGCCTGAGGCCGCCGAGATCCTCGAAGGTGTCCCTGAAGGCTTTGGCGCCGGATGCCTCCAGGAGGCGTCGCATGGCGATCTCCTGTTTGGCGGCATAGCGCAGTGACTCGTCGCGGGCTCCCCCCACGCGCAACTCGAGCACGACGTCATAGAGTTCCTCGTAG
>JBHADA010000075.1:0-3977 GCA_041854805.1 Arachnia sp. | reverse complement strand
TCAGCACCGTCGCCGTCATCGGTGGAACCATCGCCAAGCTGACGTTGGAGATCGAACGCGAATCCTGATGCCGCATCGGTAGGTCCATGGTCGAGTTACTGGGCCCTGGCAGGCGTTCTTCTTGGAAGGACCGGTGGGTGTTTCGGTTCAGTCTCTGAGTTCCAGGGCCCAATGACTTCAACCCACAGGGGGCCGACGCGGTCTTCAGGGGGCCGACGCGGTCTTAGAGCGCGTCGATGATCGCGTTTAGCGTGCCGGACGGGCGCATCACCGACGAGGCCTTGATCTCATCGGGGCGGTAGTAACCGCCGATATCGGCGGGACTACCCTGAACCGCCAGTAGCTCCCCGACAATGGTCTCCTCCTGCTCGGCCAAGGCCTTCGCCACGGGGGCGAAGATCGCGGCCAGCTCGGCGTCGTCGCTCTGCCTGGCCAACTCCTCGGCCCAGTAGCGGGCCAGCCAGTAGTGGGAACCGCGGTTGTCGATGCCGCCCAGACGGCGCGTCGGCGACTTGTCGTTGTCCAGGAACTCGCCGTTTGCACGGTCCAGCGTTGCCGCCAGCACCGCGGCGCGGGCGTTGCTCTCCGCGTGGGCCAAGTGCTCGAATGACGCCGCCAAGGCCAGGAACTCGCCCAGCGAGTCCCAACGCAGGTAGTTCTCAGCCACCAACTGCTGTACATGCTTGGGCGCTGAACCGCCCGCGCCAGTTTCGAACAGGCCGCCGCCGGCCATGAGCGGTACCACTGACAACATCTTCGCCGACGTGCCCAACTCCAAGATGGGGAACAGGTCCGTCAGGTAGTCGCGTAGCACATTGCCCGTCACGGAAATCGTGTTCTTGCCCTCACGGATTCGCCGGATCGAGAACTTGGTGGCGTCAACGGGGGAGAGGACCCGGATGTCCAGACCCTCGGTGTCGTGGTCGGCCAGGTACGTATCCACCTTCGCCATCAGGTTCCGGTCGTGCGCGCGTTCCTCGTCCAGCCAGAACACCGCTGGCCAACCCGTGATCCGCGCGCGGCTGACCGCGAGCTTGACCCAATCCTGGATCGGGGCGTCCTTGGTTTGGCACGCGCGCCAGATGTCGCCCGCGCCCACCTCGTGGGACATGAGCGCCACGCCGGCCGAGTCCACCACCTCGACTCGCCCTGGGGCCTCGATCTGGAAGGTCTTGTCGTGCGAGCCGTATTCTTCCGCCTTCTGGGCCATGAGCCCAACGTTGGGCACCGAGCCCATGGTCGCTGGGTCGTAGGCGCCGTTGGCTTGGCAGTCCTCGATTACCGCTTGGTAGACGCCTGCGTAGGACGAGTCGGGCAGCACGGCCAAGGTGTCGGCCTCCTCACCGTCTGGGCCCCACATGTGGCCGGAGGTGCGGATCATCGCCGGCATGGATGCATCGACGATGACGTCGGAAGGCACATGCAGGTTTGTGATGCCCTTGTCCGAGTTCACCATGGCCAGCAGTGGCCCGTCGGTCAGGTCCTGCTCGATCACGGCCTTGATCTCGGCGCCGTTGGGATGGCTCTCCAGGCCGGCCAAGATGGCCGCCAGGCCATCATTGGGCGACAGTCCAGCCGCGGCCAACTCGTCGCCATGGGTCTCGAACGTCGCGGGTAGGAAGGCGCGAATGACGTGACCGAAGATGATCGGGTCGGAGACCTTCATCATCGTGGCCTTGAGGTGTACGGAGAACAGCACGCCGGTGTCCTTCGCGCGCTGAATCTGCTCACGCAGGAACTCGTCGAGCGCGGCGACATGCATGACGGTGGCGTCCAACACCTCGCCCGCACGCAGTTCCAAGCCCTCCTTGAGGACGGTCACGGTGCCGTCGTGGCCGATGTGGCGGATGGTGACGACGTCGTCGCCGGGCATGACGACCGACTGTTCGTTGTGGCGGAAGTCGCCCTCGGACATGGTGGCAACGGCGGTCTTCGAGTCGGCGGCCCACGCGCCCATGCGGTGCGGGTTCTTCCTGGCGTAGTTCTTCACCGACTCGGGTGCGCGACGATCGGAGTTGCCTTCCCGAAGCACCGGGTTGACAGCCGAACCCTTGACTCGATCATAACGAGTGCGCGTTTCGCGTTCCTCGTCGCTGCGTGGATCCTCCGGGTAGTCGGGGATGGCGAATCCCTGGCTTTGAAGCTCGGCGATCGCCGCCTTGAGTTGAGGCACCGAGGCCGAGATGTTGGGCAACTTGATGATGTTGGCCTCGGGGCTCTGGGCGAGCCGCCCCAGTTCCGTCAACGCGTCCGGCACGCGCTGGCCCTCGGGCAAGACGTCGGCGAACTGCGCGAGGATGCGTCCCGCCAGCGAGATGTCTCGGGTCTCGACGTCCACCCCGGCCTGACCCGCGAACGCGTTGATCACGGGGAGGAACGAGTAGGTCGCCAGCAGCGGGGCCTCGTCGGTGAGGGTGTAGATAATCTTGCCCATGGTGGAAGTCGGCTCCTCAAGGTTGTCCATCGCAGCCCCAGCTTAGCGAGCATCGTGAGGGGTCGGTTCCTCCTCGGCTACGGCTCGCCAGCCCGCTTCTTTGAGCTATTCCGGGGTATTGGGTAGCCTGTAGCCACGAGTATCTGACAGATTCCGCGGCAAGGCCGCGAGGGACAAGGCAAGGGGGTCGGACCCAATGGGGCGCGGCCGTGCAAAGGCGAAGCAGACCAAGGTAGCCCGCGATTTGAAGTATCGCTCGGTGGATACTGACTTCGCGTCACTTGAGCGAGAGCTCCGAGGCGACTCGTACGCCGAGGACGACACGAGGAACGACATCCCCGACGCCTACGCCGATTTGGCGGACCAGTACAACGAGGACTATCCGGACGACGACCGGCGTAGATGACCCGCTGGGGGCTCGACGTCGAGTTGCCGGGATATCAGCAGGCCACGATCCCGCTGCCCGACGAGCCGACGTATGCCTTGGAGCCTGTCGGTAGCCTTGTCGCCACCGTCGTGCGCCGCAACGCGCCGCGCCTCGGGAAGGCGGTCGTGTATGTGCACGGCTGGAATGACTACTTCTATCAGCGTCACCTCGCCGATGAGATCACGGAGTTGGGCTACGACTTCTACGCCGTCGATCTGCGCCGCTACGGCCGGTCGCTGCGACACGGGCAGCTCGCTGGCTACATTGCCGAACTCGACCACTACTTCACAGAGCTGGATGCGGCGATCGAGGTGGTGCGCCATGACGGGCACGAGGAGGTCGTGCTTATGGGGCACTCCACCGGCGGGCTCGTCGCAGTCCTCTATGCCGACGCGCGGCCCGGGACTTTTAAGGCACTCGTGCTCAACTCGCCCTGGCTGGAACTCCAGGGCAACGCGCTCCTGCGTCCCGCGCTCAAACCCATGGTGGGTGCCGCTCGACGCGTGGCGCCCACCACGTCGTTCAGCGTGCCGGATCTGGGTTTCTACGAGCGGTGCATCTCGTCGCGCCGCGAAGGGGAGTGGGACTACAACCCCAACTTCAAGGGAGACCCTGCCTTCCTCGTGCGCATGGGCTGGATGGACGCCATCCTGCGTGGCCATGCGCGAGTCGAGGCCGGCCTAAGCATCGACTGCCCGGTGCTGGTGGCGACGTCGAAGCGCACGGATTTCAGGCGGACATGGGATGAGTCGATGCGTGGCGCGGACCTCATCCTCGACGTCGAGCGCATCGTGTCGCGGGCGCACCGCCTGGGTGACCTAGTGGTGATCGCCCGGATCGAGGGAGGGATGCACGACCTGGTCCTCTCGGGCGAGCCGGTGCGGCGGGCCCTGTTCGGTCGCATCGCTCAGTTTCTGTGCACCTACGCATGAAGTTACGTTGGCTCCGGAAACGAGTGGCGGTGGTCGCCCCGTCTATGGCGTGCCGATTGGGATGGAAACATCTGAGAAAGAAAAACGCCGCTGAATCAGCGGCATCGTGGTGGCCAGGGCCGGGGTCGAACCGGCGACCTTTCACTTTTCAGGCGAACGCTACTACCAACTGAGCTACCTGGCC
>JBHADA010000074.1:0-3403 GCA_041854805.1 Arachnia sp. | reverse complement strand
GGGCGAAGCGCCGTCGCCCTCAGCGACGACGCGGCTCACGTCACCTTCCACCTCCACTGCCGCGACACCGCCTGCCCCGAGGCTCTGGAGATCTTCGACTGGGTGCGTTCCCGCAGGCAGTAGGACTCGGACCGAGACATCCGAATATGTCGAAATTCGGTGGAAATATCGACACGTTCCGTGGATATGTCGACCATTTCGACATGTCCTGTCAGCGACGGACGGGGTGCCTTATCTGTGACCGTTGCGGGTATTGCGCTGGTTGCGCCCCGGCCGGGAAGAAACTAATCGGGCAGTGGAGTGTGGAAGAGAGTGTTGAGGAGTTGGGTGTTGATAAAGACGACATTGCGCCCGATTTTCTCCTTGCTGATCAGCTCAGCCTCGGCTAGCGCGCTAAGCCACTTGGCCGCAGTCTGACGCTGGGCCAGGCCAGCGTCGACGACATTCTCGATCCGTAGATAGGGCTGACTGAAGAGCAGGCGGGCCAGGGATGCGGCGGGCAGGCTTGCCCCATGCGCGCGGATTTTCTGCTCCATGGTGGCGCGCAACTCGTCGGTGGCTTCGATCAGGCTCAGGGTCCAGGATGAGGTGGCCTCAATGCCGGCGAGCATGAAACGGATCCAAGGCTCCCATTCGTCGTTGCGAGTGACGGCGTTGAGCCGCTCATAATAAGTGTCCTTGTGGCGCACGAGGTGGCCGGACAGGTATAGCACGGGCAGCTGAAGCATCCCGGTTTCTATCAGGAATAGCAGGTTCAGGATGCGGCCGGTGCGGCCGTTGCCGTCGAAGAACGGGTGAATCGCCTCGAACTGGTAATGCGCCATGGCCATGACGACGAGCGGGTCGATGCCGTGGTTGCTGTGGATGAATCGTTCCCACGACGAGAGGTGGTCCAAGATAATGCTCTCGCCTTCGGGTGGGGTGTAGACCCAGCGTTTCGTGGCGGGATTACCGATGAAGGTTCCCGGCTGGTTTCGCACGATCGCTGGGCGCCCCTGAAGATGGGAGCAGACCTCAATCGCGGTTTGAGTGGTGAGCGGACGCGACTTTAACGACTCGAATCCCGAGCGCAGCGCCTCCCGATAGCGCAGGGCCTCCTTCACCTGCGGAGTCAAGCTCACCAAAGTGCCGTTGGCCGCCTTGAACAGTTCGTCGTTGGTGGTGACGATGTTCTCGATCTCGCTGGATGCTTGTGCCTCCATCAGTGGGATCAAGTTGATCAACATGGTGGGATCGGGAAGGCGATTGCATGCCTCGTCGAGACGAGTTAGAGCGCGGCTCGCGCTGATCGTGGCGCGCAGAACAGCTGGAGTCTCTACCTCGCGCGTCGGCGGCAACGCGGGTAGCTCCTGGTACGGCCGATCAGGGTACTGCCACATGCTGTGAGCCTACCCCCGCCGCCGAAAACGTGTCGAAATTCGGCGGAAATTTCGACACGTTCCGTGGATATGTCGATCATATCGACATGTCCTGCACACGTAACCCGGAGCAGAATGGATGTGCCATGCGCATGGCCAAGGCCCGAGGGCGCTATTTACGGGCTCCCTCAGCGGACGATATAGCGGGAGAGCTGCCCCTATGCTGCGTCGAAGTCTTCCCGCGAAGGCACCCCGGCAGTGCGGGGCGAGATGATCTCCCACAGGGCCACCCCCCACAGGACTAGACCCGCCGCGGCCACGCTGAGCCATGCCGGTAACGCCACGGCCCCCATTGGGATGAGCCCCACCACGACTATCGCGGCACATACACGCGGCGGAAAGTACGGGCGCGAACGAAGATGAACAGCGCCAGGAAGACCGCGATGCTCCCACCAAGCAGACACGAGAACTCCCACCCCAGGGAGAAATCGGGGTTCTCCACCGCTTCGTGAAAGGCGGCGCCCGACCAAGGGCAAGGGCGCGCTGCGGCTTAGATCAGCGGTCCAGATAGGCCATGTGCTCGGGGTTGTAACGGTCGCCACGGACCTGTATCCGCATCGCTAGCCCATCGAGGACCGCCCGCTCATCCGCGGACAAGCCGACCGTCGTGGCGGCGGCGTTCTCGCGCAGCCGCTCCAGCCGACGGGTGCCGGGGATGGGCGCGATCCACGGCTGCTGGGCCAGCAGCCACGCCAAAGCAACCTGCCCTGGCGTGACGCCTTTCGTCTCGGCGATGGCGCGCACCTCGTCCACCAGGGCCTGGTTGGCGGCCAGGTTCTCGGCCTCGAAGCGTGGCACGCGGGTGCGGATGTCGCCCGGGGTCAGTGCCGAGGCGTCGACGGTGCCAGTCAGGAATCCCTTGCCCAGTGGGCTAAACGGCACAAACCCGATGCCCAGCTCCGCCAGCGTGGGCAGCACATCCGTCTCTGGATCCCTGGTCCACAACGAGTACTCGCTCTGCAGCGCGGTCACCGGAGTGACGGCGTGCGCCCGGCGAATGGTAGCGGCGGAGGCCTCCGACAGCCCGAAATGGCGCACCTTGCCCGCCTGGATCAACTCCCCGACCGTACCCGCGACCTCCTCGATCGGCACCTGCGGGTCCACCCGGTGCTGGTAGAACAGGTCGATGACATCGGTACGCAACCGCCTAAGCGACGCGTCCGCCACCCGGCGAATCTGCTCCGGGCGGCTATCCAGGCCCACCATGACCCCGTCACGGATATCCCAACCGAACTTGGTGGCGATCACCACCTGGTCACGGACCGGTTCCAGCGCATCCCCCACCAATTCCTCGTTGACATAAGGGCCATACACCTCCGCAGTGTCGAAGAAGGTGATGCCCTCCTCGACGGCGGCACGCAGCACGGCGATCATGTCGTCACGGGTTCCAGGGTTGGGACCATAGCTTTGCGACATCCCCATGCAGCCCATGCCGATGGCCGATACCTGAAGCCCTTGTCCGAGTGTTCTGCTGTGCATGCCTACTCCTTACTCCCTTGGGTCCGACATGACCTTGAGCGCCTAGGCGTCATCGCCGAGTCAGCGCCGCCTACCACTATGCAGTGAGGATACGCTTGTCTCCCAACCCCAGATCACTTCCCGTCGATCTGGGAGCCCCGCCGCCCGATCCAATCACGCATTCCTGGCGGGGAAGGTAGTCAGCCGGAGCCACCGAGAGCCCACCACACCATGGGGCTGTATCCCCACTGATAGTGCACTGTTGGATGGTGGGCCGTGAGAGGGCCGTCGTTGCTCACGGGTGGCTGTCTGGGATGGCGGCGATGGGGCCGAGATCGGTTGGGTTCCCGACTGGCTCCTCCCCGATCTGCACCGGCTGCACGACGCCCATCAGGTGCGAGTCTTCGTCGACCAGGTCAACGAGGATGCACCGCCGAACCTGGCGGTGCTGTGCCGCCTAGACGCAGTGCGTAGGTAGAGGTGTGAGTGAGGTCGCGGGTTCCTCGCTCACCCCACCTGCAGGGGGT
>JBHADA010000073.1:0-9313 GCA_041854805.1 Arachnia sp. | reverse complement strand
GACCGCCATGCACGACATCGCCCACTACCTGCGCCCGGCACACCTGCAACAGTTACGCAACATCCTCGACGACCCGGAGGCCTCCCCCAACGACAAATTCGTGGCGCTGGACCTCATGAAGAACGCCAACATCGCCGCCGGCGGGGTGCTTCCCATGTGTCAAGACACCGGCACCGCCATCATCATGGGCAAGCGCGGCCAGCACGTCCTCACGCCAGGCACCGACGAGGAGCCACTGAGCATGGGCGTGTTCAACGCCTACACCAAACTCAACCTGCGCTATTCGCAAAACGCCCCGCTGACCATGTGGGAGGAGAAGAACACCGGCTCCAACCTGCCCGCGCAGATCGAGCTGTACGCCGACACCGCCGAGGGACACGAGAACTCCTACAAGTTCCTCTTCATGGCCAAGGGCGGCGGTTCGGCCAACAAGAGCTACCTGTACCAGGAGACCAAGGCCATCTTGAACCCGGACTCCATGATGAAGTTCCTGGAGGCCAAGATCCGCTCGCTGGGCACCGCGGCTTGTCCGCCGTACCACCTGGCCATCGTGATCGGCGGCACCTCGGCCGAGTTCGCGCTCAAGACCGCCAAGTACGCCTCCGCCAAGTACCTCGACACCCTGCCCACCGAGGGCTCCATGGCGGCCCACGGCTTCCGGGACCTAGAGTTGGAGGAGCAGGTGCTGGAGCTGACCCGCAAGCTCGGCATCGGCGCCCAGTTCAGCGGCAAGTACTTCTGCCACGACGTGCGCGTCATCCGGCTCCCCCGCCACGGCGCGTCGCTGCCGGTGGCCATGGCCGTGAGTTGCTCCGCGGACCGTCAGTGCCTGGGCAAGATCACTCCGGAGGGCGTGTTCATCGAGCAGCTCGAATTCGAGCCGGCACGGTTCATGCCGGAGACCATCGACGAGGAACTCGACGCCGACACCGACGGCGTCTCCGGCACCGGCAAGGGCGCCGTGGTCAAGATCGACCTCAACCAGCCCATGGCCGACATTCTCGCCGAGCTGACGAAACACCCGGTCAAGACCCGCGTCTCGCTGACCGGCACCATCATCGTCGGCCGCGACATCGCGCACGCCAAGATCAAGGAACGCCTCGACGCTGGCGAAGAGATGCCGCAGTACCTCAAGGACCACCCCATCTACTACGCCGGCCCGGCCAAGACGCCCGAGGGCATGGCGTCGGGCTCCTTCGGGCCCACGACGGCGGGACGCATGGACTCCTATGTCGACCAGTTCCAGGCCGCCGGCGGCTCCATGATCATGCTCGCTAAGGGCAACCGCTCCCAGGCTGTCACCGACGCGTGCGCCAAGCACGGCGGCTTCTACCTCGGTTCCATCGGCGGCCCCGCGGCGCGCCTAGCACAGGACAACATCAAGTCCGTGGAAGTCGTCGAATACCCAGAGTTGGGCATGGAAGCCATCTGGAAGATCGAGGTGGAGGACTTCCCCGCGTTCATCGTGGTCGACGACAAGGGCAACGACTTCTTCGCCGAGGTCAACAAGCCCATCGCCTTGACCATCCCCAAGCGCGAGGGCATCTGAGCCTCCGCCACGCCTCTCCGGCGGGTATCAGCCAGGTGCCCGCCGGAGTACTGGCTTTTCTATCGGCATACTCCTGAAACTCAACGAAACGTCCTCCTCACTACCGTTACGGCCCAGTAAGCGACACCGGCACTAGACCCCGACGAGTTCGACCGGCACACCAAAGGCCTCGTAGGTGGCGCAGGCCCGTGCGTCGCGCGTCGCCAGCGGCACGCCATAGTCACGAGCGGCTAGGGCAACCAAGCCGTCATACGCAGCCCCACCAGCGACCCCCGAGTCCGCCAGCAGCCGATGTGTGCTCTCCGCGGAGGCGGGAGCCAGAGAAAACCCACCCTCGAACCTCGAATCGATTAGGTTACCAATAGTTTCCCAATTACTGGCTGCGCGACCGAACGCATTGCCCCGCCTGCACGGCGCTGCTCACCGTTTTCTAAGCCTCTGGAACGTGAAGAATCATCCCTTCTGAACCTCACTGAGGAGCGCTTGAGTCCTTGGCTGGGACAGGGAACCCCGGGCGATCGGGTGTAGGCGCGACGCGCCGAGCTGGTCAGCCTTGGACCTGAGCCACCGTCACCGCAACTTCGGGGCGCGGCAGGCCGCGCTCCAGGCAGGCCGCGACGATGACCTCGGCCACCTGAGCAGCGGTGTCTCCGGCAGGCCGCTCCCCCAACACGCCGACCGAAGCCGTGACACGCAGTGGGTCCTCAGACACGGTGATCGCGCTGGGTCGCGAGGCCAAACCAACCGCATGCAGGCCGGCCTGGGCAGCGGCGCCGACGGCGGAGGCGGGGAAGACCACCCGCACGCCCCGTACCGCACCCACCAGCTCTTCCAAGCGCTGAGGCAGATCCTGGGTTTCGTCGCTCATGCGGTCCCCTCTCGCTCGGGAGCACGGACGTCCGTCACGACGATGTCGATCGCGGAGATCCGCAGGTCTGTGTGTGTGTTCAGCCGACGCAGGACGGCTTCGCGTAACGCCTCGGCAACCTCCCCAAGCGGCAGCCCATAGGGCAAGCAGGCCTCGATCCTGATACTCGTCTCCGCACCAGGCTTCTCGATGTCGCCGACGATCCAGCAGCGGCCGATCATGACCCCCTCGACGTCGTCCTCGGCCTGCCGCACCACGCCCCGCACGGCACCTTCGGTGATAGCGAGGTCGTGCTCGTCAGACACATAGGGGATCCGGCGGCCGGCGCGCACTTGATGACTCAGCCCCGTGAGAATCCAGTCGACCCAGCTCTCATCTAGCGGTTCCTGTTCCGCCTCCTCGGCCGCCACGAAAGCCGCGGTGACCCTCCGCAACCGCTCGAGAGCTTCGAGCGCCAACTGACAGCCAGGGGACTTCTCGATGGTTGGGTTGCGCGGCTGGCGCCCAGAATCCAAGTAGTCGGCCAACTCATCCATGGTGTGGCCGTCGAGGTCTGCCTGGTGGGTCATTTCCATCCCTCCATCTGGCCCATGAGCGTTCTGCGAGCACGCGCCAGCAGGCCCCGCACCGTCGACTCGCTGAGTTCCGTCGCCTCGGCGATGTCGCGATAGCTCATCCCATCCACCTCCCGCAGTATCCAACACTGCCGCTGCGCATCCGGGAGGTCGTCGAGCGCCTCACGCAACGCATCCACCGCCGCGTTAACCTCCGCCTTCCGCGGCGGCGAGTGTTTCTCCGCCGCCGGCAGTTCAACCTCTTCAGCCGCAATCGAGGGTTTGGCGGCACGAATCCGGTCGATGGCTCGATGGCTGACGGTTCGCATCAGCCACGCCCTCACCTTCGATGGGTCTTCGAGCTGGTCCATCTTCTGCCAAGCTGCAATGAACGTCTCCTGCACGACGTCATCAACGTCGGCACTAGAGCGCATGATTCGCTTGGCGCAGGACTTCATCATCGGCCCATAACGACGTACCAGCACCCCCATCGCCACGACATCGCCATCGGCCACACGCCCAGCAATGATCCGGTCGTCGGCTAACCCGAGGTGCTCTAAACCATCGGTGGGCATGTGCCGCCTTTCTGTGTCCTGCCTGAAACATCGCGGCCAGCGATCCGCCGCCGCTGGCCGAGACACGGGCTGATGGCGTAACGGTTCAGGCCTTGCGTCCCACGATTAGGCCGTAAATCACCAGCACGATCAGCGAACCGCCGATGGCCAGCCCCCACGTTGTCAACGAGAAGAAGTCCTGCAGCCCGACGTTGAAGACGACGCTGCCGAGCCATCCGCCTAGCAGAGCGCCAACAACGCCTAGGCCGAGCGTCGCAAGCCAACCGCCGCCTTGCTTTCCCGGCATGATCAACTTGGCGATCGCCCCCGCGAGCACCCCAAGCAGCAAAAAGCCGAACAGACCCATGGTGTTTCCTTTCGTCACGGTCCTCGGATGAGGATCCATACCAGTCAGACGAGACAGGAAGCGCATTCGTCACACCCAATTTCGCGTTAGGGCATGGGCCGCCCCAGCCCAGAGCCGCGTCGGGCCATGGGAATCACTGGACGTGGGCCTCGTCAGATTCGTCATCGCTGGGCAAGTGCACGTCGTTGACGGTGACGTTGACCTCGGTGACCTCCATGCCGACGATCGTCTCGAGGGCGCGGATGATGTTGCCGCGCACGCCGTCAGCGACGTCCTGCAACGCCGCGGGGTATTCGGCGACGATGGTGACGTCGACGGCCACCTGTCGCTCACCCACATCGACGCTGATGCCCTGTGTTTGATCCGTTCCAGCGACGACCTCGCGGATCGCGCCCAGAGCGCGCGCGGCCCCGCCACCGAGGGTGTACACGCCGCTGGTCTCGCGGGCGGCGATCCCGGCGACCTTCGCCACCACCGAATTTTCGATGATCGTCTTACCCGGCATCCTCTCGGCGTGAGCGGTGTCTTTGTCGGTCATGTGTTTGTTCTCCTTGAGTCCCGCCGCTGAGTTACGGCTTCACTAGTGCGACGCGCCCCAACCGGGGTTCGTCACGATGTTCAGCAGCATTGCTCGGCGATCGGCTAATGTCCACAACCGCAGCACCTATCGGTTGTAGGGGCACGACGAAGGTGAAGTGCTGGGCCCAGCGGCACATGGCGACCCTCACCGCGCGTGGCGTAGTCTTCAACCCATGGCTTCAGCTTTGATCACGGGCGGCACGTCCGGCATTGGCCACACGTTCGCCCGGGAGCTGGCGGCGCGCGGGACCAACCTGGTGTTGGTCGCGCGGGACGAGCAACGCCTGGCCAAGGTCGCCGACGAGTTGAGCGCGGCCCACGGTATTGAGGTGGAGACCATCGTGGCTGACCTGTCCAAGCGCGCCGACATGGAGCGCGTGGCAAAGCGCCTGGAGGATCAGTCACGCCCGGTCGACATGCTGGTCAACAACGCCGGATTCGGGCTGCATTCCACGGTGCTCGATGCCTCCGAGATCGACCAGCACGCCAAAGCGCTCGATGTCATGTGTTTGGCGGTTCTCGTGCTCGGCGGCGCCGCCGGCCGGGCCATGCGTGAGCGCGGGCACGGCCAGATCATCACCGTCGCCTCCACCTCGGCGGCCATTTTCACGGGCAACTATTCGGCCGTGAAAGCTTGGGCCCGCACGTATTCCACCAGCCTCGCCCTCGAACTCAAGGGCACCGGCGTCACAGCCACTGCCCTACTGCCTGGCTGGGTGCGCACCGAGTTCCACGAACGCGCCGGCATCAACGCCACCAAGCTGCCCGGGTTCGTGTGGATCGACGCGGGTAAACTGGTGCGGCAATGCCTCGACGATTCAGCCCGGGGGCGCTACGAGTCCGTCCCGGATTGGAAATGGAGGCTGGCGATGTTCCTCGCCGACCACGGCCCCAGGTTCATCACCCGTCGCTTTTCGCGTATTCTCACCGCCTCGAGAAAGAGGCACTGACTTGGCCAAATCCGACACAGGCTACCGCTACACGTCCAAGCTGCAGGCCACCACCCGGCAGACGGCGCAATTCCTGCTGCTCAAGCCCGCGCTGCTGCGGCTGCTGAAGGTGCACGTCCACGGGCTCGCCAACGTCGAGGGGGTCGAGGGAGCGTTCATCGTGTTCGGCAACCACTCGTCCCACCTCGACGCGCCGCTGATCCTCAGTTGCCTTCCCGGTCGCCTCTCCAAACACATCGCCACAGGGGCCGCGGGCGACTTCTTCTTCAAGAACTGGATCCAGTCGGCGTCGATGTCGCTCTTCATGAATGCCTACCAGATCGACCGCGGCAAGGGAGGCAAGGGTAAGCGAGGCATGTCGGCAAAGCTGCTCGAAGAGGGCGTGCCCTTGCTGTTGTTCCCCGAGGGTAGTCGCTCACGCAGCGGCGCGATGTCCCCGTTCAAGCCCGGCGTCGCCGCGCTGTGCATCTCGCGCGGTGTTCCCGCGCTGCCGGTGGCGCTCGTCGGCGCCTACGAGGCGTGGCCGTCCAACCAGAAGCACCTGCCCAAGGGGCGCCCCGAGGTGCACGTTGTCTTCGGCCGGCCCATGACCCCCTTCCCTGGGGAGATCGCCCACGAGTTCAACGAGCGGATGCGCCGCCAGGTGCTGGAACTACACGACACCACGGCCCGCGCCTACGGCAAGAAGACACTCGCCGAGTACGAACGCACGGCGGCCCTCAATGAGGCCGCCAAGACCGAAGCCGCCACCCTGGCAGAGAACGCCAAGGAGCAGGCGGGTGGCCACGCCACCAAGAACAAGCAGGAGGACTGATGATCGACGGCGTCAAGCAGCAAAAGTGGTGGGGCTGGGGCACCGAGGACCACGCCTATACCTACGCCGACAAGCCCAAGTTCGCACCCTTCGTGCAGAAGATGGTGGGAGTGGACATCACCGCACCGGTCAAGCCCATCCCGCCGTTCTCGTCGCTGAACGTGCCCGAGTCCCTGCTGACGGAGTCGCTGCGTTCGGCCTTGATCGACGCCCTCGGCGAGGACTTCGTGCAGACCGACGACGAGACCAGGGTGGTGCACGCCTTCGGCAAGGGCGTGCGCGACCTCATGCGGGTGCGGCGTGGCGACCTGGGTCGGGTGCCGGATGTCGTCGTCTACCCCGGCTCCCAGGAGGACGTCGAGGCGGTGGTCGATGCCGTAGTGGCCTCCAACGGTGTCCTCATCCCGTTTGGCGGTGGGTCCAACATCGTCGCGGCTCTGGAGGCCGAGCCGGGCGAGACCCGGCAGGTGGTCTCCGTCAACCTGGGCCGAATGAACAAAGTGCTGGAAATCGACGAGGACTCCGGCCTAGCGCACATCCAGGCTGGCGTGTTCGGCCCCGACATGGAGGACCAGTTGAATGCGCGGGGATGGACGATGGGTCACCACCCCGACTCGTTCGTATGGTCCACCCTGGGTGGCTGGATCGCCACCCGGAGTTCTGGCATGCAGTCGGACAAGTACGGCGACATCGCCGACATCACCCGAGGACTCACGGTGGTGCTCCCCGGGCAGGTGGTGAGGCTGCGGCCGCTGCCTTCCACCTCGTCGGGGCCGAGCGTGCGGGAAATGATCCTGGGTTCAGAGGGCCGCCTAGGGATCATCACGTCGGCGTGGGTCAACGTGCATCGCATCCCCGAGGTGCGCGAGCTCCAGGCGTACTTCTTCGGCACCTATGAGGACGGGCTGCGCGCCTGCCAGGAGATCGTCGAATCCGACGCCTCAGTCATGATGGCACGGGTCTCCGACGCGATCGAGACGCAATACATCATGGCCAACGGCAAACAGTCGAGCCGGGTGGGATCCATGATGAGCAAGGCCATCCAAAAGGTGATGCTGGCCAAGGGCTGGGACCTGGAGCGGATCGCGATGAGCTTCATTGGCTTCGAGGGATCACCTGTGCACGTGCGCTACGAGAAGGGCCTAGTGGCCAAGATCGTGCGCAAGCATGGCGGCATCGGTGTCGGGAAGGGCCCCGGCACCCTATACGACCAGAAGAAGTACGACACCCCCTACATCCGCGACTTCATGCTGGATCGCGGCCTCATCTGCGACGTGTCGGAGACGTCGACGCCATGGGCCTACGCGGAAGAGATCCACACCAGGACGGTGGAGCGCTTCAACAAGGCGATGGATGAGTTGGGCGTGCGAGGCGTGGTGTTCTGCCACCTCAGCCACTCATACCACTCCGGTGCTTGCCAATACTTCACGTTCGCCATCGCCGACGACTCGGACAACGCTGAACACACCTACGATCACGCCAAGCGGGTGGTGCAGCAGTCGTTCATGGACTTCCACGGCACCGTCTCTCATCACCACGGTGTGGGCGAGGAGCACAGCCCGTGGATGGAGCAGGATATCTCTCCGGCGGGCGTAGACATCCAGCGCAAGTTGTTCGACGGGGTGGACCCTGGCCGCCACCTAAACCCGGGCAAGATCGTCCACGATGGAGCCCCGGGCATCTCGTCGAACTCCCCCGACGCCTGACCTGGAAGCCCTACCCCTCGCCGAGGCCGCGGAGAAACTCCTCCGCCTCCGCCGCTAACTCGTCGGCCGTGGGAAGGTCTTCCATGCCCTGAGGGGAGGCGGACAGCTCCGCGACGACCGCGTCGTGGCGACGTTCGATCTCTGCAACCATTTCCGCCGCATCCGGATTCTGCGCCACCGACTGGGCGATCTGACCATCCACCACCTTGGCGGCCTGTTCCAGTTCTCCCGTGGGCAGGTCGAGGCCGGCATGACGGCCCAATGCGTCAAGCACGGCGATCGCCGCAGCCGGGTAATCCATCTCGCTCACGTAGTGAGGCACGTTCGCGGCCAGCCCCACGACGTCGTAGTCCGCCTCGGCCAACTGCACAGACAGCGCCGCAGGGAAGGACGCCCCCATCCGGATGGTGCCGATGAGCGGTTGATTACCGGGGATGAGACTGGGCTTCGACGCGCTACGCGTCACGGACACCGGGCGCGTGTGCGGAACCGCCATCGGAATGCCCTGCAGCGTGGCAACGAGACGCACGTCGAAACGATCCGCCAACAGCTCGATGGCGTCGGCCATCCGTCCCCACTGGAACGCAGGCTCTGGGCCTGTCAGCAGTAGGAACGGGACGCCGCTGGCGTCCATCACGTGATGTAGCGTGATCTCTGGCTTGGCATAGTCTGTGAAATGGTCGCGGTCGAACGTGATCAGGGGACGATGGCCCCGGAAGTCGAGCACCTGGTCTGAATCGAAATGGGCCAGCACGTGATTGGGCAGGGTATTGAGCAGATGCTCGTCGACGAGGCGTTGCACCTGCCCCGCGTCGACGAAGGAGCCCAGGGTCACCACCAACGTCTTGGCCCGCACCGTGCGGGGATCCACGTGGGAGACCATCTGAAACAGGGCCGTGGGGTCGAGCATGTCACCTCCAAGGAACTCGAACTGTCGTGAGTACAACCCACATACCTTGCTGGGTATTCCCAGCATAGATTGAGCCTGCGCGGCGCGCGGGCCACGGTCGTCACGACCTTCCAGGCGATAAGAACCACGTGGCCCCGGACCCTTGAGGGTCCGAGGCCACATGTTTGCGATCAAACCGCTGTGTCAGCGGCAGCGATCAGACGCCGGTCTTGGGCAGGCCGGGCTTCTTCGGAGTCTTCGACGGCGACGGGGTGTCCGTCTCAGACGGGGTGTCGGTCGTCGAAGGAGTCTCATCTGGCGTGTCCGTCCGCGACGGAGTGATCGTCGGGGTCGGGGTGTCCGTCGGGGTCGGGGTCGGCGTATCCGACGGGGTCGGGGTCGGCGTATCCGACGGGGTCGGAGTCGGGGTATCCGACGGGGTCGGAGTCGGCGTATCCGACGGGGTCGGAGTCGGGGTATCCG
>JBHADA010000072.1:0-5660 GCA_041854805.1 Arachnia sp. | reverse complement strand
GTGGAGAGAGCTTTTGGCATTGGGCCCTCGGCGCTGACGGAGGCCATGGGCATGCTCAACCACCATTTCGCAGCAGCCGCCTGATCGGCGCAGAGCGACAGCCTACCTCTGACTGCCGCCAATCTTTGCAACAGAGCCCGCAGACACGCCGTTGACCAGCACGTATACCCTTGGCGTCTCATCGGATGCATCATTGACTCATTGGATGCAACCGCGGAACGAGGTGTCGGATGCACGTCGACGGTGTGGGTCGGGTCTCGGTGGTGCCCTCGCTGCCGGTCCTTCGGCCCGAGGAGCAGGTGCTCCAGCTCATGCTGGACGGCTGGCGCAACCAGCAGCTCTCCAGGAACCTGCAGTTCGCGACGATCGAGCAGCGGCTGCGCTGTGTGCGCCGGTTCGTTGAGCACATGAACGAGGATCCGTGGAACTGGACGCCGGCGATGGTCGAGGAGTTCTCGGCCGACCTGCGCACCGTCCGACACGTCTCTCGCTCCACGCTGCGCAGCTACCACTCTGCGCTTCGGGCGTTCACGAGCTACGTCAGCAACCCCGACTACGGATGGGACCGGGTCTGCGAGCAGTACTTCGGCACCCACCCGGCGCAGGTCTTCTTCGACTGGAACTCCGCACCGCACGTCCAGGAGTACGACGGCGGACCCACGAAGCGTCCCTACACGCGGTCCGAGCTCGATCGACTCTTCGTCTACGCCGACGATGAGGTCGAACGCATGGGGCGGTCGGGACGCAAGGGCTGGCAGGCGGCCTATCGCGATGCGGTCATGATGAAGATCGCCTACGCCTACGGCCTCCGCTTCAACGAGTTGCGACACCTGCAGCTCGTCGACTTCGCCCGCAACCCGCATGCGCGCGAGTTCGGCCGGTTCGGCGTCTGCAAGGTCCGCTACGGCAAGTCAAAGCGCTCCTCGCCCTACAAACCCCGCAGCGTGCTCACCGTCTGGCGATGGACGCCTCCGATCCTCGAGGACTGGCTCGCCAACGGTCGCGGTGAGCCCGACACACTCGACCTGTTCCCCAGCGAACGCGGCGGCCTGGTCGGAGAACCGGCGCTGCTGCGCCGGCTACGCCGCTACTGCGACGAGCTCGGACTTTCGGACGGGCTCGATCTGCACTCGTTCCGACGCTCCTACGCTACGCATCTGTTGGAGGCTGGCTGGGACCCACGGTTCGTCCAGGACCAGATGGGGCACGAGTACGCCTCGACGACCGGCATCTACCAGTTCGTCGGCGACGAGTTCCGGCGCAGCACGCTCCGCAGCGCTCTCGACAGGACCGTCAACGAGGCCCTGGCCCGCACCACGAAGGATGGAACACCATGAAACGCAAGGTCGACTACCAGTGGCGCCTGGCCGAGCTGATGGCGGCCAGAGGTCTGCACAACACGACCGATCTCATCCCGCTGCTCGGCGAACGGGACATCACGCTCTCCCGACCGCAGGTCTACCGCCTCGTCAATCAGCGGCCGGAGCGCGTCTCGCTCCAAGTTATCGCCGCACTCTGCGACATCTTCGAGTGCACACCAGCCGATCTGGTCACGACAACCGCCGCGGACGTCCGGCGCCGGAAGACCGCGACCGAGCCCGGCTCCAACGTCGTCAGCCTCGACCGATCAGTTCGACCCCGGCGCGCGAACATTCTCGACGAGTAGGGATGGCTGCCGTGGCGAGTCGAGGACCAGCAGGCCTGTCCCCCCGCTCCACCATCCAGGGTCGTCCACGCATCACCTCGACGACCGGGAACCCGTGCGCACGCTGCGGCCGCAAGATCCCGCGGGTCGCCGTCACATGGCCGGAGGGCCGGCTCTGCAACATCTGCTACTACAACGCCGTCCACACCCGAGGCGTCTGCCCGGAGTGCCTCCAAGACCGCCTGCTACCAGGACCCGCAAGCGCCGGCGGCGGTCCGATCTGCGCGACCTGCGCGGAGATCCCCCACGACTTCCATTGCGACAGCTGCGACACCGAAGCCGGGCATCACCGAGGGCGGCTCTGCGCCCGATGTGCGCTTCGCGCCGACCTCCACCAGGTCCTCGGCGGCGAGCCGGAACACCCCGCTCTGCGCGGTCTGGTCGACGCGCTATGCGCATCCGAGCGACCCGAGTCGATCCTCGTCTGGAAGCGATCCCCCAAGGTCCAGACGCTCCTGCGTGGCCTTGGCGACGGCACGATCCCGATCTCCCACGAAGGCCTCGACGCCGTTCCCGGCAAGCCGACCGAACACATCCGAGCACTCCTGCAACATCACGGCCTACTCCCCTACCGCGATGCCTACCTGCACCGATTCGAGGAGTGGATCGCCGTCAAGTTAGAAGGGCTCCCCGCCGAGGTCCGTCAGCCCGTCCAGCACTTCGCGACCTGGCACCACCTACGCAACATCCGCGCCAAATCCGAAGCAGGCGCCAACACGCGCGGCCCGGTGCACTCAGCGAAGCAAGAGATCACCGAGACAGTCAAGTTCCTGACCTGGCTGCACCAGACACACCACCGCACCGCCGCGACCTGCACCCAGCAAGACGCCGACGAGTGGCTGGCAGGCGGACCGACCACTCGCACCATGATCAGGAACTTCTTCCAGCTCGCCAAGAAGTCCCGCTTGAACACCGGTGTCACGGTCGCGCATCGCACTCCCCGATCGAGCCCGTCCCTGAGCCAGGAGCAGAGACTTGCCTGGATCCGCGAATTGCTCACCGGGACCAGCGAGTCACTCCCCTACCGCGTCGCCGGCATGCTCCTGCTCCTCTACGCGCAACCACTGGTCAAAGTCGTCACTCTGACGACCGAGGCCATCGCCGAGAGCCCTCACGGCATGAGAATCCAGCTCGGCCGCCATCCAGTGGACGTGCCTGAGCCGTTCGCCAACATGATCCGCCAGCACCGCGATGCTCGGCCCAACCTCCGGACAGCGGCAGGGACGGACAGCCCCTGGATGTTCCCAAGCATCCTCGCCGGACGACACCTCCACCCCAACACCGTGATGGACAGACTGCGAGCCCTCGGCGTGAACCTCCTCGGCGCCCGCAACAGCGCCCTCGGCGAGCTCGTCCTCCAATGCCCACCGTCGCTAGTCGCCGACGCACTCGGCTACAGCCACCACGTCGCCTTCCTCCACGCCGAAAAGTCCGCAGAACCGTGGGCCCGATATGCGGCCCGCCACGCGGGCGACCAGCGATAGCCGGCGACCACCACGATCTGCCCAGCCATGCTCGCGTTCAGTTACACCAGGATGGTCTGGCCGTCGGCCTGCTGGATGTCCAGCAACAGATGCCCGCGCCCGCGGCTCGTCCTCACCACGGAACCGAACCCAGGGCACGACATGCGCCCGGGCATGCCGCCGCGGTCAGCGCGCTCCGGTGGCACGAAGTGGTGGCCACCGGAGCGCACTGGGTCAGTGTCTGCTGTCCTCGATAGGTGTCAGCATGACAAGTACGGCTGCGGCGGCGCAGGAAGATGCGGGTGCGGACGCTGGCGTTCCACAGACGCTGCATGAGATTCATGATGGCCTCACTTTTCACACGGGAGCACTTCGATGTGGCTGGTCCTGTGTGGTGAGTGCCCCGAGGCTTCTTGGGGCGGTCTGCTCCGCCCGACGTCAGGCTTCGCGCGTGGTCTGTCCTGCCATTTCGCAGTCTACGCTGCTCGGTTGGAGTGCGGAAGAGCGGTGGAGTTCCGCTTGCGGATTGGAGTGGAGAAGCGTCAGAAGGAGGAGCCCAGCGCAGCCTTTTGCTCATGGGAGGTTTCGTGCCAGGTGTCGGCGATGAACTGCGCGACTGCAACAGTCGAGTTGAACACGAGGCGTGCATGTCGTGGAGTCGCGGGGCTCTCGTTGACGGAGCCATGCCCGTCGCCGATTGAGTTGCGTGCCTCCGCGACGGACTGCACGAGAGTGGAGAGGGCGCGCATCGCTTTGCGGAGGGCGTCGCTGCCGCGCTTGCTGCCGTCTACCGCGTCGGCATTGATCGCGAGTGCCGATGCGGTGCTTGCGAAAAGAGCCGGGAGCTCGTCTCGTTCGGAGAACTCGATATCCAGATCCGTGAGCACGATCTTGCACTGGCTCTCGAGGAGGTTCTTGCAGGAGGAGATCGCCGCAGCGGGATCTGAGCTGAGGTCGCGGTTGATTAGATCGAGGTGACGGCGCAGCACAGAGTTCTCGGTGAGGTCGGGCGTCTTGGCGAGCGTTAGCTCGGTTGGGGCGTAATACGCGGAAATCTGACGCCAGCCATAGATGATGCGATCTCCGAAACGGTCTGTCTCGATGAGCTCATACCCATCTCGGCGGAGGGTGTCATTGTAGGCAGCGACCATCGCGGCAGCGGCGTCTGGATCGTCGCGGACAATGGGATGGACTGTCTCGGCTAAGAAGTTGAGGAACGTCTCGTCGCTGCCGTTACGAAGCTGGAAACGGTCGTCGTTGAAGACCCAGTCATCCTCCCAGTCCCAGTTGTTCACCATGTGCTGGTAGATGTCGCCGCTGGCAGTGCGGTACCTGTGGTCTCTGCTCGGCAGCTCCTCCAAGTCGTAGAGCCGGGCGAGGAACTGCGGATGCTGCAGCCGCCCCGACCAGTCGTACTCGGAAAGCGAGAGCCAATCGAACACGTTTGAGCGCGTCTGGCGAGAGATCCGCGCGCGGTTCGTTGGCGTCATGCACTAAGAATATCGGCCGCATACATCAGGAAATCGACCGCCTCTGACTCCGTCTGGACCGCACTTCCTCCGGGGAGTGCTCGGTCTGCTGAAGGCTCACGAGCACGCCCTGGGCGCGTTCGTAGTCGACGCGCTGAGCATCGTCGCCGGGCACCGCTCCGAGTGGGCTGCTCGAGGTGACGCCCCACCGGTCGCGGTACGCAATGACCGCCCGTGCCGCAGCCTCACCCTCTGCGGGAGCGGTCTCGTCGAGTCCCGTCAACCAGGGCTCTGGCTGCTTGAGGAGCTTCTCGACCAGGGCATCGATGCGCTGCTCCATGAGCTGCTCCCGCTCGTCGAGGGCTTGCCTCATCGCGGGATCGGTGATCCCGGTCGCGCGCGGGACCAGGCCGGCGATCATCCTGGCGGTCCGCTGCGGAGCAGGCTGGTAGGCCGCCGTGATGCGCTGGAGCCTGTAACGCAGCAGCGACCCGAGATCCTGCACCTCGTCCAGTCCTCCAACCTGGATGATGCGCGGGAGAAGACTGTCGATGTCGTGCCCGTCGGCTTCGAGCCTGCGCAGCTCGGTGGTGAGGATCCCGAAGGCGTCTGTCTCGACGAGCTCGTCGATCGTCTCCGCCGTGAGGCCTCCGGCGTGCAGGAGGGCGATCCAGCGTTCCTGTCCGGCGACTTGTGCGATGGTGTCGTACTCGGCCGCGAGTTGCTCGAGTGAGCCCCAGAAGTCCTGCTCCACGGTGATCGTGTCGTGTGCGGAGAGCTCTGCGCCAGGGTGCTGCAGGATCCCGTAGAGGATGCTCCGGGCGGTGTTCTGCAGGTCCTCACGGTGCTGATGCTCCTCGAGGTGATGCTCGTCGGTGGCGACGTAGACGCGGTTGGATTCGCGGCCGCGGGTCATCGCGACGTAGAGGGATTCTCGGGTCACTTCCGGTGAGTGGACGACCGCGTGTGCGGTGTCGACGGTGGCCCCTTGGGCACGGTGCGCGGTGACGGCGTAGCCGAGGT
>JBHADA010000071.1:0-18597 GCA_041854805.1 Arachnia sp. | reverse complement strand
GTATCCGACGGGGTCGGAGTCGGCGTATCCGACGGGGTCGGACTCGGGGTATCCGACGGGGTCGGCGTGTCCGACGGAGACGGCGGCGGGGTTGGCACCTGCTTCAGCACGCCTTCGCCATCGGCGCCAGCGTTCTTCCGGATCCATTCGGTGCTCAGCTCGCGGTCATTAACGGTGGCCTTGTTGGTCACGTTCGTGGCGCCATCGACTGGCACACAGGTAAAGAACGCGCGGTGGGCCTCAGGCTTCTCGATGGTGAACACCGCGGTATCGGTGCCGCTTCCGGTGAAGTCCACGTTGTCCCAGTTGCCGCGATTGGTCTCGTTCTGCACGACGACCCTGGTGAAGGTGCAGCCCTGGAGGCCTTGGCCCGCGAGTTCCTTGATGGTGACCTGCTGCCCGAGCAGCGCGGTGGATTCGTTCTTGCCGATCACGATATGACCGTCAACGTTGCCGTTCTCGTTGTCCCACACGGTCTTGTATTCGCCATTCCACGGGCGCCGCTGGCACTCAGGATCGCAGTAGCCGGACCCCTCCAACTCGACGGAACCCTGCCCCTCAAGCGTGACGGTGTAGGGAGCGGGGTAGTTGAAGCCGTCGATTCGGACATCAACGAAACCGCTGAACTTGAGGTCCGTGTGGGTGGACACGTAGTCCTCGTTGAACTTTACGATGACCTTGTCAGGGGTGTATTCGATGGTGCCGTGACCCGACTCCATCTCGTAGACGCCGTAAGCCACCTGGACACCAGGAGCGAGCTTCCAGTTGAACTCGGTGGTGGCCTCGGTGACCGTCCCGGACAGGGTGCACTTGTGGAAGTTGACCTCTTGCTGTGAACAGTCGATCGCGATGGTGGACTCCGCATGTGCGGTGGCCGTCGCGCCAGCCAAGAGGCCGACCGCCAGAGCGACTGCTAAGGCGGCTCGTCGAATGATCTTCATCTCTTTCTCCAATTGGGGGGGATTGGACCTGATGGGATCGTAGCAAGGTCCCTTAGCAAAACCACAGCCGACGCACAAGTATCAAACATGTAGTTTATTCACCCGGCGCCACGCCCCTCGCGGAACGCTTGACACAGTCAGCCATGCGTAGACTCCCCCGCATGCTCAGCGTGTTGTCCCCCGCCAAGTCGCTTGACTTCACCTCGCGCCTGCCCACGCGCAAGCACTCCGAGCCGCGGCTCATCGCCCAAGCCGCTGGGCTCATCGAAGTGATGCGCACGAAGGACCCCGATGAGGTCGCCAGACTCATGCGTATCTCCGACGACCTAGCCCATCTCAACGTCGAGCGTTACCGCGCGTTCACCACCGAACACACACCGGAGAACTCGCGCCCCGCCATCCTCGCGTTCAACGGGGACGTGTACCAAGGCCTGGGCGCGGCACGCCTTGAGGCACGCGACTTCACCGAGGCACAAAAGACGACGCGCATCCTCTCGGGGCTCTACGGGGTGCTGCGCCCCCTGGACCTCATCCAGCCCCATCGCCTGGAGATGGGAACCCGGCTGGTCACGTCGCGGGGCAACAGCCTGTACGCCTGGTGGGGTAGCCAGGTCACGGACCTCCTCCGCAAGGACCTCGACGCTTCTCCCGGGGCACCGGTGCTGGTGAATCTCGCCTCACAGGAGTACTTCGGCGTCGTCGACGCCGACCGCCTCGACGCCGAGATCGTCACGCCACGCTTCGAGGACCGGGACAAGAAGGGCACGCCTCGCGTGGTGAGTTTCTACGCCAAACGCGCTCGTGGAGCCATGGCGTCATGGCTGATCCGCCACCGTGTCCGATCAGCGGGAAAGCTCGTCGATTTCGCCGAGGACGGCTACCTTTACGACGAGCAACGATCCACGAGGCAAATGCCCGTCTTCGTCCGGTGACGAGCAAGGAAGGCACCATGAAGCAACCCACAGTGGCCCGCGAGACCTTCAGTTCCCGCAAGGTCTTCATCTTGGCCGCCATCGGCTCCGCCGTGGGGCTTGGCAACATCTGGCGCTTCCCCCACGTGGCCTATTCCAATGGCGGCGGCGCCTTCGTTATCCCCTACCTCATCGCGCTGCTCACCGCGGGTATCCCGCTGTTGTTCTTCGACTACGCATTGGGACACCGCTACAAGGGCAGCCCACCGTTGGCGATGCGGCGCATCGGAAACCGGCTCACCGAACCGCTGGGCTGGTTCCAGGTCTTCGTATGTTTCGTGATCGCCGTCTACTACGCGGCGATCCTGGCTTGGGCGGTCATGTACTTCTTCTTCAGCTTCAATGAGGCCTGGGGAGACGACCCGAACGCCTTCCTCTCCGGAGAGTTCCTCCACGTCGCCGACACGCCCCACATCGGCTTCGACTTCGTGCCGCAGGTGGCAATCCCCATGGGCATCGTCTGGCTTCTGGTCCTCGTCGTCATCGCTCTCGGCGTCAAGCGAGGCATCTCGAAGGCCAACGTGATCATGATCCCACTTCTGGTGGTCATGTTCTTAGTGCTGGTGGCACAGTCGGTACTGCTGCCTGGCGCTCTCGACGGGTTGACGGCGTTCTTCACCCCGGATTGGGGGGCGTTGCTCAAGCCCAGCGTCTGGGCGGCGGCCTATGGACAGATCTTCTTCTCCCTGTCGGTGGGTTTCGGAATCATGCTGACCTACGCGTCGTATCTGAAGCGCCGCACCGACCTCACCGGCACCGGCCTAGTGGTGGGCTTCGCCAACTCCAGCTTCGAGTTGCTGGCCGGCATCGGCGTGTTCGCCGCGTTGGGCTTCATGATGAACGCCACCGGCAAACCCATGGAAGAGTTGGGCACGGTCAGCATTGGCCTCGCCTTCGTCACCTTCCCCACCATCGTCTCGTCCACAGGCATCGGCCCCGTCATCGGGGCACTGTTCTTCGGCTCGCTCGTCTTCGCCGCGTTCACGTCGATGATCTCCATCGTCGAGGTGGTCACCGCCGCCATCCAAGACAAGGTGGGGCTTGGACGCGTGCCAGCCACTTTCGCCGTCGGGTTGCCGATGGCGGGTGTGTCCATGGCGTTCCTCCCCACCACCACCGGCCTGTATTTCCTCGACATCACTGACGAATTCGTCAACAAGTTCGGCATCCTGCTCGGCGCCTTCGCCATGGTGATCGTCGTGAGCTGGGTCCTGCTGCGGCTACCGCTGCTGATGCGCCACATCGATCGGGTCTCCAGCGTCAAATTCGGCTGGGTGTGGGTGGCTCTCATGGCCGTCGTGGTTCCCGGCATCCTGGGGTCGACGCTGGTCTTCGAGGTCATCGACAAGGTGCGAAAACCCTACAGCGGGTACCCACTCGACATGCTGGCCATCGTCGGTTGGGGCATGGTGGCGAGCCTCGTGGTGTGGTCGGTATTAGCGACGCTGTTGCCGTGGCGTCGCGGCGTACGCCAAGTGGTTGACGAGGACGAACTGGACGCCAAATTTGAGGAGGCGATGAAATGACCCCCACCGCGCTCATCATGATGATCGTGGCGATGTCCCTGCTATGGGGAGGGCTCGTCGCATCCATCGTCAACCTGCTGCGCACCCCGGACGAGGCGAGCGACGATTAGCTCTTGTGCGGCCACTGACCTGAGCGGGCCCGGGCCTCATTAACTCAGAATGAGCGCCAGGATGATGAGGGCGTAGAACCCGACGAACAGGGCTAGGCCCACCGATGTGATGATGCCTACGATGTAGCCGATGTTGCCGCTGCCGAACTGGTATGGAGCGCCCTGCCGGATCTCCTTCTTGGCTTTGGCGCCCATATACCAGGCGATGGGGCCCGTGACTCCGACTGCTAGGCTGACCAGCCCAAGGATCATGACGGTCTGCGACTGCGGATGCTCCGGCAGCGGCTGATAGTACCCTCCGTATGGCTGTGCCGGAACATACGGATAGGGCTGCGACGGGAGGTAGGGCTGCGACTGGCCGTACCCTTGGGATTGCGTGGGAACGCCGTAGTTGGCGATGGGATCCGTCGCTGGCGGCTCGTAGTCGATCACCGGCTGCGCCTCGGGTACGTAGTCGTGGCCGGTTGAGGCCTCGTAGGGATCGGGCAGCTTCGCGGCCTCGCCCTGAAACTCGGACATGATCTTCCTCCTCTTGCCATGCCCAGTGTAGGAGCGCCTCCCACCAGATCAATGGGCCCAGGGGCCCATTCGGATGCGCCCCAAGGCTCCTGGGGCATGCGAAACGGGCGGCTTCCGCCGCCCGTTTCTCAAGTCAGCCTACGCCTCAGCCAACCGTCGACGCGGCGCCCGCAATGGCGATGATCACAACAATCACCCACAACACCACGCACAGCGCGATGGCGACGATGCTGATGATCGAGACGATCTTGCCCAGCAGGTAGCCGATCTTGAGGGACCCGGTGAAGGGGTACGGCGCGCCGGCCTCGATCTCCTTCTTGGCCTGGCTGCCCATGTACCAGGCGATGTAGCAACAGATGGGCACGAAGAACCCGACGATGCCGAGGATCAGGATGGTCGAGGCTTGGGGGTGCTCAGCGCCGTAGGCAGGCTGACCGTAGGCGGGCTGACCGTAGGGAGGCTGACCGCCGTAAGGGGGCTGGCCACCGTTGGGCGGCGGGGTGCCGTAGGGCTCGGACATGGTGGGGTTCCTCCATAAGACGTTGTTTGGACCTTCGGGAATGCTAATACAGCCCAAGGTCTGGCTCCAGCCGCGGGGCGTGACGCTCATCGGCGGCGACACGTCGGCTTCACCCCGGCATCGCGCCGTGAGCCTCGGAGACGATAGGCGCCTGACCATACCGATGCGTCCATGCCCCACCGCGGCGCCCGCCCAGCGCCCCGTTACGCTCCTAGCCATGCAGCATCGAGCCCTTCGCAGGTTTGCCCTGGCCGCCACCATCGCCGTCTTCCTCGCCGTCGTCATGGGCAGCGTGGTGTGCGCCACGGATTCCAGCGCGGCCTGCCCCAACTGGCCCGGCTGCTACTCAGATGGGCTCCTCCCCCGGGCGGAACTCAATCCCATCATCGAAGCCTTCCACCGTCTCGTCGCCATGGTCTCCACGCCTCTTGTGCTGGTCGTCGCGGTGTGGGCGAGCCGCCGGCCCGGTTTGCCCCGGTGGCAGCGAGTGTTGCCGTGGGCCGCGCTGGCGGGCTGTCTTCTTGCCGGGCTGTTCGGCATGATGCTCATCCTCTTCACTCTGCCCTTGCCGCTGGCGGTGCTCGATGTCGCCAGTTCGCTTGTCGCGCTGGGCGCGATGACTGTCTTCACGACGGCGCTGGGGCGCCCCTGGGCGTGGTCCCGCGCCGCCACGCTGGCGGCCTGTGGGCTCTGCTCCCTGCTTGCGTTACACCTCACGGCTCTTGTCGCCGCGGGCCCCGGTTCGTACACGCGCTGTCTCGGCTGGCCGACGCTCGGCTGCGTCGACGCCGATCCTTCCTTGGCCTGGGCCGTGACGCGGTGGGCACTCGCGGCCGCGACCATCGCCCTCATGACCGCGTCGGCGATCGTGGCACGCGACCGCCGCGCCTGGCTCCCGCTCGCCCTAGCCGCTGCGGCGCTGACGACGTCAACCGCTGTGTTGCACGCCGGGATGGAAGGCCCTTTGCCTTCGCTCAATTCCGCGTTGGCCGTGGGCGTCGTGGCTGCGCTCGCGTGGTGGTTCGCCCGATGTATCCATCCCAGAAGCGGCAAACGTCAACCTATCTAGGTGTACTGACCGGAGACGTTTGATCGCGAGGAACCGTTGTAAGAGGTTGACCTTGACACTGTGTGATGGGTTGGAGTGGTGATCGACATGTTGAGCATCGGCGAAATCGCACATCGTACTGGGGTCTCCCGCCGGATGCTGCGTCACTGGGAGTTCGAGGGACTGTTGGCCCCAGCGGGCGTGGATCCCGTGACGGGCTACCGGCATTACCAGAGCAGCCAGATGGGGCGCGTTCGGGCGATTGCAGAGCTGAGGGGCCTCGGGTTTGGTCTGGACGAGATTCGCCAGCTCCTTGATCCCCAGATCGCCCAGGCTGGACTGGTTCTTCTCTTGACCCAGCAGGCGACCGTGCTGCAAGAGCAGATCGTCGAGGCTTCAACGCGTCTGGCCAAGGTCCAGCACCGTCTGGACGTCATCCAGCAGAAGTCCCAGGAGATCACCATGAACCTCTCCATCCAGCCCCTGCCAGCTCTCACCCTCTGGGGTGCGAGGACCACCGTTCTCGACGAGACCGAAATCAGTCAGGCCGTCGCCGAATTGCGCGAGAAACTGCCGAGCACCGACGACGATCTGGTCCTGCTGTTCGACGGAACCCGCGAAGACCGCATCACCGTGTCCGCGGGAATCGAACGCCAGCCGCAGGGCGCAGCCCAAGAAGAGTTCCACGCCCCCGCGGTCGATCAGGGCGTCAGTGTCCGCTTCGACGCGCCGCCGGCCAGCATCGCGGATGCGTGGGTCCTCATCGATGCAGAACTCGAGGCCCGGCATCTGGTCAGCGGGGGCATCTACCGCCAGATCATCGGCTGCGATGGCAGGACCACGCTCCAGGCTCCCGTTAGCCATGCCCGCTGAGCGTGACTCAGTGACTGCCCGGCGCGTCCATCGCCTCGTCGTCCGGGCCGCAGAGCCCGACGATCACGGCGACATTGCGCGGGTCGAGGCTCGCCCGCGACCGTCGTGTCCCTGCCAGTGACCAGACCACTACCCAAGGGCCAGCGCCTCAGACGGTCTGCATGACGACGCGGGCCAGTCTCTCCCCTGCCTCGGGGACTCCCTTGAAGCCCGGGAAGCTGGACATGTCAACGACCCAAGGGATCCCGCCATGTCTGATGACATCGACGCCATACACGTCGCACCCCATGGCATCACCACAGGCCCGGGCGATATTCAACACGTCATCGTCGAGCTTGACTAGCTTACCGAGCTTGTCCTCCAAGGTCAGCGGTGGCCACTGTCGTTCGACGCAAAAGAACTCCTCGGCGATGCGATAGACCTTGAGGTCAGGGCCGTCCGGCTTGTAATAGCGCTGCGCGAACATCTCCTCGCCAGCGATCGGAGGCACCTCGTCCAGGCTTTCCACCACCGTGACGCCACGGCCTTGCGAACCACGAATAGGCTTGAGGACCACGGGACCGTCCTCCAACAGCGGAGCCAATTCGCTTTCCTCACCCACCGGATACGATGCTGGAACAGGAAGCCCCGCGTCCTCCAAGAACTGGTTGGTGGCCATCTTGTCCCGGCACAATTCCGTGGCCGGATAACGGGTGATGGTTGGCACACCTTTGGCATGGAAGCGCTTTCCCAATGCCAATCCGGCCGGAGTCTTGTCCTTCAGGACGACGACGTCGGCCGAAGGCAGCGGATCACCGGATTCCACCTGAGAGGGATACAGCAGGGTCGTCTGCACCCCCTCCTGCCGCAAAGCGGCAGCCAGATCGTCCACGATGAAACTGGGTTTCCCGGGCAGCCCGGAACAGAGGATGATCACTTGCACGGCCTTACATTAGGACTCGCCCCGGAGCAACTCGACGAGTTGCGCGGCACCAGTTCGCCGTCTCCTCTGGGTGGATTGATCCCCCTCGGATGCAAAATGCCACCATGCAACTCACCCTCGTCATATACGCGTGCCAGCCGACTACAGGAACGCCGGCATGAGGCGGGCGGTGGTCTTCGGCGCGGGCAGCATTGGTCGCGGTTTCGTCGGCGCCTCACTCAGCCTCTCAGGCTGGCGAGTGACCTTCGTCGACGTGGTGCCGGCTCTCGTGGACAGGCTGAAACATGACGGCCACTACCGCCAACTCATCGCGGAGACCGACGGCGAACGAATCAACCTATGTCAGGGTATCGACGCCGTACTGTTCGATGACCATCCCGCCGTCAACGAGGCACTCCTACGCGCCGACCTCGCGGTCACCGCGGTTGGGGCAGAGAATCTGCCCCGAGTGGCCGAGGCGGTCATGCGTGCACTCCCCCAGCGTCTGGGCGCGGGACGCGAGAGCCTAGACCTCTTCCTGTGCGAGAACCTCCACGATGTCGCCGATGTGATGCGCAGCCACATGCAGGCTCTTGGCGATTCCACACCGGTAGGCCTGGCAGCAACCTCCGTGGGCAGGATAGTGCCGCTACCCACTCCCGACCCGCTGTATCCGACGCAAGTCAAGGTGGAGGCCTACGACCTCCTGCCCTACGATGCGACAGCTCTGCGGGGTGGGCAACCCGAGGTCGCTGGTTTCGTACCCGTCTGGGACGACTTCTCCATCTATGCCGACCGCAAGCTCTATGTGTTCAACATGGGCCACTGCATGACCGCCTACCTGGGCGACCTGTGGGGCCACAGCTTCATTTGGGAGGCCATCGGCGACATCTCGGTACGGTACCTGGTGCGCGGCGCCATGCTAGAGGCAGCCGCGGGGCTATCGGCCGCCTACGGAACCCCCTTCAGCACGATGCTGCTGCACGTCGACGATCTGCTCGCCCGCTTCGGCAACCGCGCCTTGGCCGACACGTGCGCCCGGGTCGGGCGCGACCCGTGGCGCAAGATGCAGCCCGCAGACCGCATCCTCGGCGGCTACCGCGTATGTCTGAACGGTGGGATCAAGCCCTTATACATGTCGCTCGCCGTCGCTTTGGGGGCCTGGAGGCTGGCGCAGGAGGACGGGTGGACCCGAGACCGCGTCGAAGAGCACCTACGCACCGCCGTGTTCGCCGGGGACGAGGATGCTGCCAGCCTGGTCAGCGGCCTATGGAGCCTCTTGGACGCGGGCGCCAGCCCCGCCCGAATAGTGGCGCGCCTGGATGAACACATGTCCAGCGTGCCGGTGGCCTGAAGCGTCGCATTCAAAACTGGTGAAACTATTCCGGCTTGGGTGAACCAGGCCTCGAGTAGAGTCTCCTTTGCACAAGGAAGCACTGATCTATTGCCGTTCTCGGAGAGCGTTCGCCGCCGAGACTGGGCAAGCCCAAATCAGCCTGAGGAAGGCCACATCAGGGGCATCAGTCCAATCGCCAAGCGTGACTAGGACGGCATTCATCAGTGTTCTCAAAAAACCTGCAGGAGGCGTGATGGCTGGGGAGCAGACACGCGAGCGGGGGGTATCCCTGCCGGTGGAGCTTGAACTACGGATACATGTGGCTTGGCTGCCATGACGGCGCCAAGCATCCTCGCACTCGTGGATCGGCGATACCGCAACCAGGCACAGCCAGGAGGTATGGTATCCGCCCTGCGCCATTTCGGTGCACAGGTGTATGTATTCGACGAGACCGAACTCGAAAGCGAGGCGTGGCGAGAGGCCTTGGAACAGGCCGACGTCGCGGTCGCGAGGGGACGCCATCCCGCCATACTTGGCGCGCTGGAAACCACGCGTTTTGCCGGCGTTCCAGTCGTCGATTCCGCCTCCGCAATAGAGGGCGTCAGAGACAAAAGGCTCATGACGCGCACCTTCACACACGAGTCAATACCCATACCCCCTACCGTAGTGGGAAGCCCTGCGGAAGCCCTCGGCTCCCATCTCGAGTTCCCGCTCATCCTCAAGCCGGTATTCGGCGACAACAGCTCAGGGTTGATCGTGGTCGAGAACGAGGAAGAACTCTTGGCCCTCGATTGGCCCCATCCCGAGGCGATCATCCAGGAATACCGGCCGGGCATGGGTGTGGACCTGAAGCTCTACGTCATCGACGGGATCGTCACGGCCGTGCGGAAACCGTCGCCGATCACCCCGTGCAGAGACGCTCATCTGGGCATGACTGGACTCACTGCCGAGTTGCGTGACCTGGCTCACCGATGCCGCGAGGCTTTCGGGCTGAAGTTCTTCGGCATCGACTGCCTGGAGAGCCACGACCACCCGATCCAGGTGCTGGAGGTCAACGACTTCCCCAACTACACCCTGGTGCCCTACGCATCGGAGCTGCTGGCTCTCCAGGTGCTGCGCCGGGTCGCCTACGCCTCTACCGTCAAGGCCACCGAATCCGCCCGTCAGGAACTCATCGAAACATGCGCATCGCCTTCATCTTGACGCGTCGCGTCCCCGACGTGCCCAGCCCCGTGGTCCTGGCGGTCCAGCAGCAATTGCGCGAGGCGGGGCACACCGTCACAGGCTGGATCCCCGAGGATCGTCTGCTGCGCACCGACACGGTGGCCGACGACGCGGACCTCTACGTCCTCAAGAGCCACACCGAGTTGGCGCTCAGCTATGCCAGCGCCCTACATGCACAGGGCACCCCCGTGTTCAACGAATACAGCGCGTGCCTTCTGGCTCAGGACAAGGTCTCGGCGAGCCGTCGCATGCGGCAGGCGGGAGTCCCCACACCAGACACCTGGCTGATCAGTCACCCCACCCAGGCCTTGGGACTGCTCGCGGACGGACCGCTGATCGTCAAGCCCCACCGGGGGCACCGGGGCATGGGCGTCCACAAGGTGACTACTCGGGACGAGTTGTCCGCGGTGCCTGCCTCGTCTGTCCCCCTCATCGCCCAGCGCTACGTTCCCGGACGCGGGGAGGATCTCAAGGTTTACGTCGCTGGCCCTCACGTATGGGCGGTGCGCAAGACGTTCGACGACACGTCGTTCACGAGGCCGGGCAGGCCGGTCGAGGTCAGCGATGAAGTCAGCGACATCGCGGCCCGGATACGCGACGCGTTCGGGTTGGAACTGTTTGGGTGCGACGTGATTGAGTCGCCGACGGGGCCGTATGTGGTCGACGTGAACTACTTCCCGGGATACAAGGGGTGCCAAGATCCGGCCCCGCGAATCGCCGAGTCGATAGAGCGGTTCGCCTCGTCCCTATGATGGCTGCCCAAACACCCCATCCGGTGATCGCCCACCGGCGTCGCGCTGCCGCGTGGACCAGTGCCGTGGTGCTGATCCTGCTGGCGCTCACCTGCATCGGCGCGGTCACGCTGGCCGATCATCTGCTCGCCCGCGCCTTTGGCCCAGACGACGTCGCCGAACGGTTCGGCCGTCTGCTGTGGCTGACCGGCGGCGGCCTGTTCATCATGGCGGTGGCCACCACCATCGCCGTGGACCGCTCGCGGCGCTACATCGCCGGCCCGCGACGCGCCGTTCCGCGCGATCGCGACCAGGGCCCGCTCGGGGTGGTGGTCTTCGAGGGGTTCCTGTCGCGTCTGTCGTTTGGCATCATCAGCTTCGCCCTGCCGTTGTACGCCCATCACATGGGGATGTCCCTGGAGTTGATCGGTGTACTGCTGGCCACCAACACCGCCGTGTCGGTGCTACTCAAGCCGCTGGCAGGCATGCTGATCGACCGGATCGGGGTCCGCGCCGCCTACATCGTGGCGGTTGCTTTGCGAACCGGCGTGGTGTTGTCGCTGGTGGTGGCGTCGAGCCCGGTTCATCTCTTCCTAGCCCGCGGCCTGCACGGCGTCTCGATCGCGCTGCGCGACCCGTCCTCGTCGACGGTGCTCGCCGCGCTGGGCGGCAAGAAGGCCGTGGCGCAGCGCTTCGCCTGGTACCAGACCGCCAAGACCGTAGCTGGTTCAGCCGGTAACTTTGCCGCCGGGATGCTGATCACCCTCGTCGCCCGCGACTACGGCGTGGTATTCGCTGTCTCGGCTCTGCTCTCGGGCCTGCCCATGGCGCTTGTGCTGACCCGGCTGCGTGGCCCGCAGGTGAGGGATCTGGTGGTTCCGCGGGAGGAGAAACCCCCGGCGATGCCGCACGAACTCAAACGAGCGCTGCTGCCCTACGCCTTCCTGGGCCTGTCAATGAACGGCACGGCATATCTCATGGCCAACCTGTTGCCGGTACTGGTGGTGTCCTACATGGGTCTGAGCGAGGCCGCCGCGTCGTCGTTGTACGCGTTTACCGCCGTCGTCTCCCTCAGCGGCCCGCTGTGGGGCTGGCTGGCCGACCGGGTCAATCTCAAGCTGGTGCTAGGCGTGCGTGCCATCGGAAACGTGTTCTCGTCGCTGATCTGGCTCCTGGTCCCCACCTATGCGGGCATGGCGGCGGGCAAGATCGCCGATGACGTGGGCAAGGCGGCGTTCCGGCCGGCCTGGGGCGCGGTGATGGCGAAGGTGGCGGCGTTGGATCCGGCGCGGCGTTCCCAGACTCTGGCGATGATGAGTACTGCCGAGGACGCCGGCGAACTGGGCGCCCCCATCGTCGCTGGCCTTATCTGGTCCTCTTTCGGAGTGCCGGCGGTTCTGGTGCTGCGGGCGGTGGCGGGCGTGGCGACAGAGGTGTACTCCTGGGTCCTCGCCAAACGCCTGCACTTCGAGGAGAGCAGCGACGACGAACCGGCTCCCGTAGAGACACCCCGTAGGGGGATGTAACGCCGCTGGCCCCACCGGAGCGGTTTCCGGTAGGGCCAGCCGAACGGACGGGGCTACTGCTTGGCCTGCAGCACTGCCTTCGCCGCGGCGAACCGGGCGATCGGCACGCGGAACGGCGAGCAGCTCACGTAGTCGAGGCCGACCGAATTGAAGAACTCGATCGAGTCCGGGTCGCCTCCGTGCTCGCCACAGACGCCGGTCTTGAGGCTGGGCTTGGCCGCCCTCCCCTTCTCCACGCCGATCTCAACGAGCTGCCCAACGCCGTCCACGTCGATCGACTCGAACGGGTTGCGTTCCAGCACGTGATCCATGACGTACTGGGTGAGGAAGCTGTTCTCGGCGTCGTCACGGGAGATGCCCACGCCCGTCTGGGTGAGGTCGTTGGTGCCGAAGCTGAAGAAATCGGCATGCTCGGCGATCTCGTTGGCCACCAACGCCGCCCGCGGCAGCTCGATCATGGTGCCCACCGTGTAGTCGAGCTGGCGGCCGGCCTTGGCCAACTCGTCCTCCACCGCGGCCACCACGATAGCCCGCTGCGTCTCCAGTTCCTTGCTGAGAGCCACGAGCGGGATCATGATCTCGACGCCCACGGTCTCGCCCTCACGATCCAGCACCGCCAGTGCCGCCCGGACGATGGCGCGGGCCTGCATGTCCGGGATCTCCGGGTACAGCATGGCCAAACGACAGCCGCGGGTGCCGAGCATCGGGTTGAGTTCGTGCAGCTTCTTCACCTGCGCCAGGGTGGCCTTCGCGTCGGCCAGTTCCTGCGGGTCACCGCCGGTCAACTCCAAGCGCTGCACCAGCAGCGACTGCTCGACGAGGTTGGGCAGGAACTCGTGTAGGGGCGGATCGAGTAGGCGCACCGTCACCGGCAGGCCCTTCATGGCGGTGAAGATGGACTCGAAATCGGCCTGCTGCATGGGCAAGATCTCCGCCAGCGCCGCCGCGCGCTGGTCGTGGTTCTCCGCCAGGATCATCTTGCGGACGGCGGGCAGACGGTCTTGGGCCATGAACATGTGTTCGGTGCGGCACAGGCCGATACCCTCAGCGCCCAACTCACGCGCCTTGGACGCGTCCTCGAAGTTGTCTGCGTTGGCGCGCACACCTAGGCGACGCACCTCATCGGCCCACTGCACGAGGTTCTGGAAGTCCTCGTTGATCCGCGGCGGAATGAGTTCGAGTGCCTCCCCGTAGACCAAGCCCTGCGACCCGTCGAGGGTGACGATCTCGCCCTCGACGATGACCCTCTCGCCGATGGTGAGGGTCTTGGCCACGGGATCGATCTTGATACCCTGCGCGCCGGCCACGCACGGCTTGCCCATGCCGCGCGCCACAACGGCCGCGTGGGAGGTCATGCCGCCGTGGGCGGTGAGGATGCCCTGGGCCACGATCACGCCGTGGATGTCGTCGGGTGTGGTCTCGTAGCGCACGAGGACGACGGGCTCCCCCCGGCCACCACGCTCGGCGGCAGTGTCGGCATCGAAGACCACCTCTCCGACGGCAGCCCCCGGCGAGGCAGGCAGCCCTTTGGCGATGGGCTGTTTGCCGTGCTTGGGGTCGATAGCGGGGTGAAGAAGCTGGTCGAGTTGGGCGGGTTCAATGCGCAGCAGCGCCTCCTCCTTGGTGATCACGCCCTCGTCGACGAGGTCCGAGGCCACCTTGAGTGCTGCGGCGGCGGTGCGCTTGCCGTTGCGGGTCTGCAGCAGGTAGAGCTTGCCATCCTCGATGGTGAACTCCATATCCTGCATGTCCTTGTAGTGGGCCTCCATCTTGTGCATCGTGTCGATGAGCTGATGGTAGGCCTCGGGAAGCACGGCCTCCATCTCCTCCAGCGGACGGGGGGTACGGATGCCGGCCACGACGTCCTCGCCCTGTGCGTTGACGAGGAACTCGCCGTAGAGGGCCTTCTCACCGGTGGAGGGGTTGCGGGTGAAGCACACACCCGTGGCGGAGGTCTCGCCTCGGTTGCCGAAGACCATCTGCATGATGTTGACGGCGGTGCCAAGACTCGCGGGGATGTTGTTGGCGCGCCGGTACACCTCGGCACGCGGGTTCTGCCAAGACTTGAACACAGCATTGATGGCACGGTTGAGTTGCTCGACGGGATCCGAGGTCCACTCTCCACCGAGGTGATCGTTGGAGATTTGCTTGAACGTGTCCACGAGCCCCTTGAGGTCCTCCGCGGTGAGGTCGGTGTCATTGCCGACGCCTCGCTCCGCCTTCAGCGCAGTCAGCGCGTCCTCGTAGACATGGGCAGGGACCCCCTCGACGACCTCTCCGTACATCTGGATGAAGCGACGGTAGCAGTCCCATGCGAAGCGCTCATTGCCGGACTCGGCGGCGATGGCGGCGACCGAGTCATCGGAGATGCCGAGGTTGAGGATGGTGTCCATCATGCCTGGCATGGAGAACACAGCGCCGGAGCGCACGGAGACCAGCAGCGGTTTCTCCGACCCGCCAAGCTTGCGTCCAGTGCGTTCCTCCAGGCGTGCGAGCCCTTCGGAGATCTGCTCGGCGAGGCCCGCTGGCCATTCGCCTCCGTTGTTCATCGTCTCGACGCACGCCACCGTCGTAACGGTGAAGGCATCGGGTACCGGAACTCCAACCTTGTTCATCTCCGCCACCCCGGCGCCCTTGCCGCCGAGGAGGTTCTTCATCGACGCATCGCCATCGGCGAGATCGTAGATGTAGCGGGTATCACTCATATGGGATATCTCCTTAGCCGTGACTTGGACTTCCTCGTCCACCGCGCCCTAGCCTAGCCCCGGACACAAGGGGGATGCATCCGGGTCCGCATGTCGGCGCATCGCCCCCGGCCAACCCGCCTCGATTGGCCCTCCCCCGCATTCACTTGTTTAGATCGAGACGCAAGTACGTCCCTCAAGGAGTGAATGCATGTCCATAACCAAGAGAATCTCGGTGGCGCTCGGAGCGTTGCTAGCCCTTACCCCCGGCGTAGCCCTCGGGGCCCCCGTCAGCAGTGTCCCAGACACGGCCGCCTTGGCCGGCGATCTCGCGCATCAGGAGTTGTCGTGGGGGCCCTGCACCTTCGCCACCCCAGGCCAAACCGAAACCTACAAGGACACGACGCAGTGCGCGAAGGTGACCGTGCCGCGCGACTGGCACAACCCGGGTAACGGGGAGACCTTCCAGATCGCCATCTCCCGCGCCGGCAACGTCGACCCATCCAGCGATGCATATCGCGGAACCTTATTCATCAATCCAGGAGGGCCCGGGGGATCTGGGCTGGTCTGGAGCGGAGTCATACACGCCGCCACGCCAGAATTGCACGCCTCACACAACTACATTGGTTTCGACCCACGTGGGGTGGGCCAATCCAGCAGGGTGTCCTGCGAGTTTTCCTACGATTCGAGCGATAAGTACGGCTGGCACAAGGCAGTGGCCGAGACCTGCGGCAAGGACAAGGATGTCCAGACCATCACCACCGAACAGACTGCCTACGACATGGACTTCATCCGGCACTTGCTCGGCGTAAAGAAGCTGAGTTTCCTGGGCTACTCGTACGGCACATGGCTCGGCACCTGGTACGGCTCCCTCTTCGGCGCCAACGCCGAGTCACTCATCCTGGATTCCGCCATGGACGTCACCGCGCCTTCCATGGAACGCAACGCCGACCTTCAACTCAGAGCGCGTGACCGCCAGTTCCGGGAACACCTCATGAACTGGATCGCCCGCCACGATGAAACCTACGGGCTGGGCACCGATCCCGCCGCCATCTACCGGCGCTATCTCGCGGGCCAGAAGAAGATGAACCCGCGCTCCCTCAGCATGCTGTGGATGTTCAGCGAGGGCGACCGCGCCTTCGTCGACCGGAACTACTATCCCAAGGCCGCCAACGTAGTGCGCTCCGTGGCCTCCTACGCCGCCTCCACCGCGTCGACCACCAGTTCGGGTAACCCCGCGCGGGATGCGCTGCGGATGCTGAAGAAGCAGCGCGGCGACGCCATCGACGGCGCGGAGGACCTGGCCAATCTGCCCACGGTTGATGAGTCGAAGCGCGTCACCGATGCCCTGACCTCCCCCTACTACTTCGTCACCTGCCAGGACGGGCAGTACAACCAGGACATCGCCGCGCAGGAGGCGAAGGTGGCCAAGGGGAAGCAGGCTTACCCGCTGAGCAACGAGTGGGGCCTAGTCAAGGTGTCGCCGTGCGCATTCTGGAAGACCAACGCCCGGATGCCTCGCCCAACGCAAGACTTCCCCAGGACCATCGTCTTGCAGGGCGAACTCGACTCCCAAACCGCCTGGGAAGGAGGCCGTCGCACCGGTCTTCAGTTGCCTAGGACGTCGTTCATCGCGATCGATAACGAGAGCAACCACGGCCTCTTCCCCTACCGAAGCGACGCCGTGGACCGCCCGGTGCTGGACATGCTGCTGGAGCGCAAGCAACCGGCGCGCATCACGACGGTGCAGGCCAAGCCGATGGTGCGTGACGACGCCGTCTACGAGTCGTGGCAGCACCTGGATGGAGAGGCCAAGCACGTGGGCGCCGATGAGAACAACGCCCGCCAGCCGGTGCCCAACTCGGCCATCGCCCCGGCGACGACGGAAACGGATCTCTTGGCCGAGATCACCACTGACGCCCTGCGGCGCGAAGTGGTGCGGGAAATCTACGGCGAGGCCGGAGTCGCCGCCCTCGATTAGCCTGTCGCCGACGCTGGTTGAGCCTGCTCTTTGATGGGCTCAACCAGCCGTCGGAGGCCGAGGTCCCTGAGCGCAGGTCAGGATTCGTCGAAAGGAATATAGGCGGCGGTGTGGTCCGTGTTGTAGATCCTGCGGGTCACCTGCTTGCCTTCCTCCGCGACCGCCTGCTCCAGCAGGCGGCTGATCCGCCCATCCGGCGTGGCCAGATAGACGTCCCAACTAATCACGCCGCCCGGATGCTCCCGCTGCGGGTCGACGACCACCTGGAGCACGAAGTTGGCCAACTCGTCGAGTTGCTTGAGCCATTCGGCGGGTTCCAGCACGCTGTAGAGGATGATCTCCCGGTCCGGGATGCCGAAGAGAATTCCGTGGGGCGCAGGGCCGGTGACGGACGGAGTGAGCGTGGCCCAGTTCGTCGCGCGGGTGGCGACGAAGTTACTCGAGCCCCCGATGGCCCGCACCACACCGTCACCCGGGACAGGCGAGATGGGCTCGGCGTCGGTATTGCGACGCCCGTACTCGTACATCTCCTCAAGCGACAGAGCCATCTCGTCAAGATCCTCGTTGAGGACCATGCGGATGGTGTTCGGGTAGTCGACACACAGCCCCAGCAGGAGGCCGTCGGCGATGGGCAGCGAGTACCCCATCACCTCGGCGTACTTCTCTGGGAGCACGCGCACCCGGATCTGCGCACGTAGCTCCTCAGCGGTCAGTTTCGTTGGGTGCGTTTCTTCCATGCCCCTACCCTGCCACGCCATCCGCCCAAACCTGACTCCACCATGCGCTGGCGACCTCGGCCACCTCTGGTACGCCTGCGAGTGTGATTTTTGACCTGCCGGGCTACCGGGTTGTTGATGCGGTTGATCTGCCTTCGGGTGGTCGCCGGGTGGTCGTGCGGGCTGACGCGGGTGGCTGGTGGGTGTCCGGGGTGTGGGGTCGTGTCGGAGCGGGTGCATGCGTGGTGTCGGCAGCGGGTGAAAGACATCCCGCATGCTGGTGGGGTTGAGGTGGTGGTGAAGCCGCGGCTGGTGTGTGCTGAGCCGGCCTGTCCGCGGCGCACGTTCACGCAGGTCACGGCGGAGTTGCCGTTACGGGCCCGGTGCACGAGCCGGTTACGTCAAGCGTTGTTGACCTCGGTGATCGATCTTGGTCAGAGCGTGGACCAGGTCGCCCGGACCTACCAGGTGGCCTGGTGGACGACGCAGAAGACGGTCAACAACGCAATCGAGACACTGCCCGATATCGATGCGTTACATGTGACCCAGATCGGGGTTGACGGTTCTTCGTACCTGAGCGTGGGGTCATAGTTGTAGACCGTCGCTGATGAGGAGCATTCTGATGCGGTAGTTGTCGGGGTTACGGAAACCTCGGGCGACGCGGCGTGCGAGTTCGATCAACCCGTTGAGTGCTTCGGTTCCGCCGTTGTTGGCGCCACCGGTGGTGCAGTAGCCCAGGAACGCGTCTCGCCACCGGTTTAGCGTCCAGCCGAGGCGGGCGATCTCCGGGATCGGACACGAGGGGAACGAGGCAAGGATTTTCTCCGCGACCCTTGCGGCCGTCGGCGTGACTCGACTGGTGATAGACCGAGCGGAGCTGTTGGGCGCAGTGCCAGGCGACTTCGACGTGTCGGTCGTCGATGGTGAACGCGGTCTCCAGGCGGGTCTTCTGCCGGTCGGTGAGATGCTCCTTCCCGGCACGCAGCAGGT
>JBHADA010000070.1:0-23805 GCA_041854805.1 Arachnia sp. | reverse complement strand
TGTGCTGTTACTGCCTTGCCGTAGATGCAATCTAAAGGACTTGCGGCTGTATATTGGGTTTCGCGAAAGAGGTTGAAAATGTTGAAAGATCTGGTGAGTAGGGCCTTGCGGACTTGTTCTGCGATGGCTGTGGAGAAGGAATGGACCAAGGTGGACAGTTCGCCGCGTAGTACTGGGTGTCCGTCGGCGAGGTTGCCGGGAGCGTGTTGTGTGATGAGACTGTCCCAGTGGTGCCGGGCCTGGGTGAGGACATCGGGGTCGATGTCGAGGTCTGGGACGGGGTTACCGAGCAGGATTTGTTTGATGTCGTCGGCGTCGATGGTGATGTGATCGTCCTCTGTCAGGCCGAGGGAGGTAGCCTGCGTGCCGGCTGCATCGCGTGCGATGGCGACGGCTTGGCTCTTTCCTGCCCCTGGGGGACCCGCCATGATGATGGCTTGGCCGCCCCGCGTCCCATGGATAGCGGCGTGATCCAGGTAGGCATCAGAGATCGCGGCTTGTACTGAAGACCAGAATGTTCCTTCTTCCGGGGCGTCCGGGGGTGTTTCCGTCGGTCCTAGCTGGTCGAGCAGGGATCGGATTTGCTCGGCGATTTTGGCGTGATCGCCGTCAGGCATTGCGCGTCTTTTCCTGCGGCAGTATCAGCTTCTGTAACTCGGCGTGTTCCTGTGGAGTTAGGAAGCCCGTGTATCGCAGCAGTGGGATGTCGTCCCAGGTGCCGCGGTCCCACCAGTCGTAATGCAGTGTGCCGAAGGTGTATGGCCAGGTGCGGAGTTGGTCCATCATGTCTTCGGTGCTGATTTGGCCGGCCATGCGACGCAAGCCGAGTTCGTAGGGGGTGAGGGGGCGTACCTCGCGGCCCTCGGCGAGTTCTCTGCGTGCCCATGCGGCCCGGTTGGGTGGAGCATCAAGGTGGGCCGTGATCTGGTCATCATCCCAACCCTCCTGAATCAGTTGAGCGATGCGCCGGTCCTGATCGATCTTGGCTAGGTATTCGTGGGCATGGGCTAGCAGCGCCTCTTTCGTGCGGTGTGGAGGCGTAGGCGAATCCGACATACCCCCGTCCTTTCCTCGCCAGAACGTGACCCACACTCTACTTCGACCCGGGGTCACGGCGCCTGCCTTCAACAGCTTGCCCAGTAGCTATGCTCCTGCCCGCCCGCATCACTGAGGCCGAATATCTGCGGGTGGCCTGGCCAGGCAGGGGAGTCCGGCTCACCAGATCTGCCCGAAAGGCAGTTTGGGCCGTGGCGGAGCCTACCGGGGCCTCACACCTCCATCTCCACTGGCTGGAGGCATACGACTACGATCAGGCCGAGTTCGACGAGGTCATGCCGCGGGAGCACTCGCTGCTTTACGTCGCTGCCACCAGAGCGCGTGACGAGTTGGTGATCAGCTACCACAGGCAGCGCAGCGAACTGCTGCCAGCAGACCCGGCATAGAAGGGAGAACATCGTGAAGGTGCTGTTCGTAGGCGGGCCGGGCAACATCTCGGAGTCCACCATCTCCTATCTCCTGGGGCGCGACGCCCAGGTGGCGGTGCTGAAGAGGTCGCCCGGCGGGCTACTGGGCTTCGACGGGCGCATTACCGTGTTTCACGGAGACCGCGACCGTGAGGACATTCTCGTCGATGCCTTCACCGCCTTCAGGCCAGACATCGTCATCGACTGCACCTGTTTCGGCACGGAGCAGGCCAGCGCCCTCGTTCGTGCGCTGAGACGACGCCCCTGCCGGAGGGTCCTGTTTATCAGCACGGCAGATGTCTACGGCTATCCCTTGCTGCGCCTGCCAATGCGCGAAGACGACCCATGGGGGCAGCCCAGCGGCGACTACGCCCGCGACAAGCTGGCCGTCGAGCAGCTCTATGCCGAGGCCTTCAGCGACGGCGAACCGCGGCTGACCATCATCCGGCCTGGGTACAGCCTAGGCAAGACGTTCGCGATGACCGCCTTCGGCATCCACCGAGGGACGCACCTAGTGACCCGCATCCGCCAAGGCAGGCCCATCTGCTCCCCGGGTGACGGCACGACGTTGATCGACGCGGGCGCCGCGCACAACACAGGGCGGATGATCGCCCGGATCTGCGAGGACGACGCCACGGCCGGGCAGGCCTACAACTGTGCCCATCCCCACGCCGTCACCTACGACGAATACCTTCAGGCCTTCGCCGAGGCCGTGGGCCGGCCAGCGCGGATCGTGCACGTCCCGACGGATTTTATGCTCTCCGTGGGCCGGGACGAGGTGAGCAGTCTCGGCGACATGACCAGGTTCCATCTGTATTTCTCCGTGGACAAATTCCGTGCCCAGTTCCCAGACTTCGAATGGGAATACTCCCTGGCTGATGCCGCGCGAGACTTCATCCATCATCAGGAGTTGGTTGGAGGATTTGCCGGGTCCGAGGAATCCCAGTTCGAGGACGTGGTGGCGGACCTGTGGCCCGAAGGCATGGCGGCGCTGAAGAAGCGCATCGTGGCGATCCTTGACCAAAACCGCAGAGCTGAATTCACGGGATGACCTAGCGATTCAAACATCCATATTGAGAAGCATAGGGGACTCACAGGTTTGCCACAGTTTGGGTGTTTAGCTTCGAGGAAACTCGGAATCGCGGAAGGAACCCCTGATGCAACTCAGTCGTCGCAGCATGCTGATCTCGGTGGCCGCTACAGCGGTTGGAACGGCGGCCCTTGCCGCTTGTACACCCTCGTCGAACTCCAGCTCCAGCTCGCCAACCTCGGTGGCGCCCGCGACGGGGGAACTGGCGCTCGACCAAGGCAAATGGCGCCACGACTCGGACAACGACGTGTACTACCAGATGGGGGTTGACTACGTCACCTCGCCAGGCACCCTCGAGAATCTCGGGGTGTTCGTTCCTGGCGCCTATCTCAGCGCGACGGACAACGGCGACGGCACCTTCACGGGTAGCATCAAGGCTTCCGGAGAGGTGAGCGGGTTCACGGCGGCCACCGCACCCATCGTCTTTCCCGTCAACACCCCCGGCTATTCCGCCCAGAAACCCCCGAGCGAGTACAACTACGACTCGATCTCGGAGTTCATGAAGGCGGGCTTCGTCTACGTCCATGCTGGTTTGAGAGGCAAGGACTCCAGCGCTGACGGCTATGACGGCAACGCGCCCTGGGGAGTCACGGATCTCAAGGCCGCCGTGCGCTACATCCGCTACAACGCCGGCTCCATCCCGGGGTCGCCGGAGCGAATGTTCGTCTTCGGGCATAGCGGCGGAGGCGCCCAGAGTTCCGTCATGGGTGCCTCCGGCGACAGCGATCTCTACACCCCATACCTCGAGTCGCTGGGTGCGGTGATGAAGAACGATGCGGGCGAGGCCATCAGCGACGCGGTCGCGGGCGTCATGGCGTGGTGCCCCATCACCAGCCTCAATGCGGCCAACGCCGCCTACGAATGGAACATGGGCCAGTTCGCCACCACTGATACCCGCGCCGAGGGCACCTGGACGAAGGCCTACTCCACGAACCTGGCCGAGGCCTACGCCGACTACATCAACGAGCTTGGCCTCACCGACTTCGACGGGAAAGCCCTGGAACTCAAGAAGTCCGACTCCGGCACCTACCTGGCCGGTTCCTACTACGACCATGTGATGGCGGTGGTGACCGAGTCGCTCAACAATTTCTTGGCCGACACGACATTCCCATACACGCCCAACACCCAGGAGATGGCAGGCATGGGCGGAGGCGGCGGTACTCCTCCCTCGGGCGGGGCCCCGAGTGCTGGCGGCACCCCACCAAGCGGCGGCAGTGGTTCCCCGGGTGCGGGAGGTAGCGAATCGGCCCAGAGCCAAACCACCTACAACAGCGTCGACGAGTACATCGCAGCTCTCAACGCGGACACCGCCTGGGTCACCTACGACTCCAAGAACAACAAGGCCACCATTTCGAGCTTGGAGGCCTTCGTTGTCAGCCAGAAGTCCCCATCGAAGGACGTCGGCTCCATGGATTCCCCCGACCGCAGCGCCACCGAGAACCTGGTGATGGGCGACAACACCGCCACATTGCACTTCTCAACGATCTCGCGTGAGGTCATGGCGGCCAACGAGCCGCGCTATGCGAGCCTGACCAACTGGAAGGACACCTACGCGGCGTCCGGTTATGACGCGGACTTCGAGAACGCCGACGACAGCAACCGCACCCCGGTGCAGCGTGAGCAGATGTACGACCCGGTCTACTATCTGGCTAAGTCATCCGAGGGCAAGGGATCCTCGAAGGTGGCGCCGAAGTGGCGTATCCGCACCGGCATCGCGCAGGGCGATACAGCAAGCACCGTCGAGATCAACCTCGCCTTGGCGCTCAAGGCGGCGGGAATCGAGGGGGTCGACTTCGCCACCGTGTGGGGGCAGGGTCACACCATGGCCGAGCGCTCGGGCGACGCCACGACCAACTTCATCGACTGGGTAGCCTCCGCCGTCGGCTGACGCTGGACATCGTGGCCAGTGTTCGCAATGCGGACCTCGACGCGTCATGTGATGTTTGCTCTCGACGTGGCCATAAACTGGCCGCCGTCGCGGGCAGGGCCTATGCTCCACCCGCACGTAGAGACAAGGAGCACATATGGAGCAAAGGCTAGAGAGCGTGTTCGACGCGGTCGTCGCGCGCAACCCTGGCGAGGCGGAGTTCCACCAGGCCGTTCGCGAGGTATTCGAGTCCTTGGGCCCGGTCATCGACCGCCACCCCGAATACCTGGAAATGAAGATGCTGGAACGCATCTGCGAGCCCGAGCGGCAGATCATCTTCCGCGTTCCGTGGGTGGACGACCACGGCGTCGTGCACATCAACCGCGGGTTCCGGGTGGAGTTCAACTCGGCGCTCGGCCCCTACAAGGGCGGCCTTCGTTTCCATCCCAGCGTGTACCTCGGCGTGATCAAGTTCCTGGGCTTTGAGCAGATCTTCAAGAACTCGCTCACCGGCCTGCCCATCGGCGGCGGCAAGGGCGGCTCCGACTTCGACCCGCGCGGCAAGTCCGACACCGAAGTAATGCGGTTCTGCCAGTCGTTCATGACCGAGCTGTACCGTCACCTGGGCGAATACACCGACGTCCCAGCCGGTGACATCGGCGTTGGCGGACGCGAGATCGGCTACCTGTTCGGCCAGTACAAGCGCATCACCAACCGCTACGAGTCCGGTGTGCTCACAGGCAAGGGAATCGCCTGGGGTGGCTCGCTCGTGCGTACCGAGGCCACGGGCTACGGCACCGTCGTATTCGCCAACGAGATGCTGAAGACCCGCGGGGAATCGTTCGACGGTAAGCGCGTGGTGGTCTCCGGCTCCGGCAACGTGGCCATCTACGCCGCGGAGAAGTCGATGCAGCTCGGTGGAACCGTCGTCGGATTCTCCGACTCGTCGGGCTATGTGGTCGACGACAAGGGAATCGATCTCGACCTGCTCAAGCAGATCAAGGAGGTGGAGCGCGGACGCGTCTCCGACTATGTCGCCCGCCGCCCATCCGCCAAACTCGGCGAGCGTGGGTCGATCTGGGAGATTCCGGTGGATGTTGCGCTGCCGTGTGCCACGCAGAACGAGCTCAACGGCGAACAGGCCGCCACGCTCGTCAAGAACGGCGTCAAGGCGGTGGCGGAAGGCGCGAACATGCCGACCACGCCCGACGGTATCCACGTGCTCCAGGAAGCCGGGGTGCTGTACGGCCCCGGCAAGGCAGCCAATGCCGGCGGTGTGGCCACCTCCGCGCTGGAGATGCAGCAGAACGCCAGCCGCGACTCGTGGAGCTTCGACTACACCGAGGGACGTCTCACCGAGATCATGGTCAACATCCACGACCAGGTGGCGGCCACCGCGGATAGCTACGGCTCGCCCGGCGACTACGTCGTGGGTGCCAACATCGCCGGATTCGAGAAGGTGGCTCAGGCCATCCAGGCCTTCGGCCTCATCTGAGTAATCGGCTGGTCGAGTCACTGGTGACTCGACCAGCCGCTGGAGTTATTCCACGTCTCAGGCAGTGTCTACACTCGTCTGGTGCGCACCATCGTCTTGCTCGGCAGTACCGGCTCCATCGGTACCCAGACTCTCGATGTCATCTCCAGCCGCCGTGGCCAGTTCCGCGTGACTGGGCTGTCCGCGTCGGGGAGCAACATCGAGGTGCTGGCCAGGCAGGTCGTCGAGTTTCAGCCGGAAACGGTGGCGCTAGCCAAAGCCAGCGCGGCCCAGGAACTGCAGCAGGCCCTCTACGCGCAGGCCGACGCCCGCGGCTGGAACGCCGGCGAATACACCCTGCCGAGGCTGCTGCTCGGCCCCGAGGCCTCCGCCGAGTTGGCCCGCTCTGGTGCCGACGTCGTGGTCAACGCCATCACTGGGGCCGCCGGGCTCTCGGCCACCCTCGCCGCGCTGGAGGCGGGATCCACCTTGGCGCTGGCCAACAAAGAATCGCTCGTCATCGGCGGGCGGCTCGTGACCCAAGCCGCCGCCCCGGGCCAGATCGTTGCCGTCGACTCCGAACACTCCGCCTTGGCTCAAGCCTTGCGCAGCGGCCGCGCCGACGAGGTGCGCCGACTCATCCTCACAGCCTCCGGCGGCCCATTCCGCGGTAGGAGTCGCGACGAGTTGACCGGGGTGACTCCCGAGGACGCCATGGCCCACCCCACCTGGACCATGGGCCGGGTCATCACCATCAACTCGGCCACGCTGGTCAACAAGGGACTCGAACTGCTCGAGGCGGCGCTGCTCTACGGGGTGAGCCTCGACGACATCGTGGTCACCGTGCATCCCCAGTCCGTGGTGCATTCCATGGTGGAGTTCCACGACGGCTCCACCATTGCTCAGGCATCGCCGCCGGACATGCGCCTCCCCATCGGGATCGCGCTCACCTGGCCCGAACGCCTCGCCGACGCCGCCGCCCCCTGCGACTGGACCAAGGCCGCCACCTGGACGTTCGAGCCGCTCGACGACGCCACTTTCCCCGCCGTCGAACTCGCCCGGCGGGCGGGGAAGGCCGCGGGAACGGCACCGGCCGTGTACAACGCCGCCAACGAATCCGCTGTCGACGCGTTTTGCGCCGGCCAGATCGGTTTCCTCGACATCACCCGCATCGTCGCCGCCTGCCTCGACGAACATCTCGCCGCGGGGCATATCCCCGACACGGACCTCACCGTCAACGCGGTGCTCGCCGCCGATGCCTGGGGCCGCGACCGCGCCGCACACCTGGCAGGAGAAGGAGAAACCCGATGACCACGCTGCTGACCATCGTCTTCGCGATCCTCTTCTTCGCGCTCATCATGGCCTCCATCGCGCTCCACGAGATCGGGCATCTGGTGCCCGCGAAGCTGTTCGGCGTCAAGGTCACTCAATACATGGTGGGTTTCGGCAAGACCTTGTGGTCTCGGACCAAGGGCGGCACCGAGTACGGCTTCAAGGCCATCCCTCTGGGCGGCTATGTGCGACTCATCGGTATGTACCCGCCGCACAAGCACAAGGACAATCCCGGCTGGCTGACCCGGTTGGCGGATCAGGCCCGCAGCTACGAGTACGAGGAGATCACCGACGCGGACCGAGGCCGTCTCTTCTATGAGAAGAAGACCTGGCAGAAGATCATCGTCATGCTGGGCGGACCCACCATGAATCTCCTTCTCGCCTTCGTCATCTTCCTTGGAATCAACGTCTTCCACGGCACATGGGGCCCAACCCTCACTGTGGCTACCGTCTCCGAATGTGTCGTCGCCGCCGACCGGGAGGACCAGACCTGCCGGGCCGATGACCCGGCCACCCCGGCCCACGAGGCGGGCGTCAAACCCGGCGATGTGCTGGTCTCCTTCAACGGCACCGAACTGACCAGTTGGACCCAGATGGGCGAACTCATTCGCACCAACGGCGACAGGGCCGCCACGGTGGTGGTAGAACGCGAGGGGCAACGGGTCACCCTTCCCGAGGTGCACACCGTCATCAATCACGTCACCGACCGTCTCGACCCCACCAAGACCGTTGAGGCCGGGTTCTTCGGGGTCTCCCCAACCCAAGAGCTTCAGCGCGGGGGAGTGGTGGCCACAGCCAACCAGATGTGGACCATGACCCAGCAGTCCGTCGTCGCCCTGGCTAGCTTCCCCGTGCGGGTCTACAACGTGGCGACGGACTTGATCGCCGGCAAGGAACGCGACATCAACTCGCCGATTAGCATCGTCGGCGCCTCGCGGGTGGCCGGGGAGATCGGGGCCAACGATCAACTCAGCACCACCAACAAGGCGCTCACCTGGCTGTCGCTGCTCGGGGCGATCAACCTGTTCGTCGGGCTGCTCAACCTGGTGCCGCTGCTCCCACTGGACGGCGGGCACATCGCGGGTGCCATCTTCGAATGGCTGCGGCGTCAGGTGGCCCGGCTCTTCGGCAAGCCCGATCCCGGCCCCGTCGACACGGCCAAGGCATTGCCCATGACATACCTAGTGGGTGGCCTGTTGCTCATCGGCGGCGTGGTACTGATCGTGGCCGACCTGATCAGCCCCGTCCAACTCCTTTGAGCAGGGTGCGAGCCTGCGGCGTGGGAGATTAGGCTTGGCCGCATGTCTGTGAACCTCGGCATGCCTGCCGCTCCCGCGCCGACGCTGGCGCCCCGCCGCAAGACTCGCACCATCAAGGTAGGCACGGTCGACGTCGGAGGCGACGCGCCCATCAGCGTCCAGTCGATGACCACCACGAAGACCACCGACATCAACGCTACTCTGCAACAGATCGCCGAACTCACTGCTACCGGCTGCGACATCGTGCGCGTCGCGGTGCCCAGCCAGGACGACGCGGCGGCGCTGCCCGTGATCGCGATGAAGTCCAAGATCCCCGTGATCGCGGACATCCACTTCCAGCCCAAGTACGTCTTCGCGGCCATCGACGCGGGCTGCGCGGCCGTGCGCGTCAACCCAGGCAATATCAAGCAGTTCGACGACAAGGTAGCCGAGATCGCTAAGGCCGCATCCGAGGCCGGGGTCAGCCTCCGCATCGGCGTCAACGCGGGCTCTCTCGACAAACGCCTTCTCGCCAAGCACGGCGCACCAACCCCGGAGGCCCTAGTGGAGTCGGCGCTGTGGGAGGCATCCCTGTTCGAAGAAGTGGGCTTCTACGACTTCAAAATCTCCGTCAAGCACAACGACCCAGTCGTCATGGTGCGCGCCTACGAACTGCTAGCCGAGCGGTGCGAGTATCCCCTCCACCTGGGCGTCACCGAGGCCGGTCCAGCCTTCCAGGGCACCATCAAGAGTTCCGTCGCGTTCGGCGCGCTGCTCAGCCAGGGCATCGGCGACACCATCCGCGTCTCCCTGTCCGCGCCGCCGGCGGAGGAGGTCAAGGTGGGACTCAAGATCCTGGAGTCGCTCAACCTGCGCCCCCGCAAGCTCGACATCGTCTCGTGCCCCTCCTGTGGCCGGGCCCAGGTGGACGTCTACACCCTGGCTGAGCAGGTCACCAAGGGGCTGGAGGGCATGGAGGCGCCCCTGCGGGTCGCTGTCATGGGCTGCGTGGTCAACGGTCCGGGAGAGGCCCGCGAGGCCGACCTGGGCGTGGCCTCCGGCAACGGCAAGGGCCAAATCTTCGTCAAGGGCGAGGTGATCAAGACGGTGCCGGAGACCGAGATCGTCGAGACCCTCCTCGCCGAGGCTCGCCGTATCGCGGCCGAGATGGGTGAAATCGGCCAGCCTCAGGTTAGCGTCTCGTAGCCGCATGACCCGCTTGCGCCAACTCACTGGGTCAGATCGCGACAGGGTTCTTGCGTACCTCGACGCTCGGCCCGTCGAGAACCTCTTCCTCTCCGCCAAGGTGGCCGCCTCCGGAATCGACCGGCGCTACCTGGGCAACCTCGTCGCCTTCGAACGAGACGGCCAGATCTCATCGCTGCTGCTCAACGGGGGCACCGTCTTCGTGGCGGGCTTCGACCCCGACGCCCTGCCCGCCTTCGTCGAGCATCTTGGGCCGGTGCGTCGGTGCGTTTCCATCCTGGGCCCGGCAGCCAGTGCCCTCGGGCTGTACCTGGGGCTCAGCCAGCGGTTTACGGCCTGGCAGCAGATCAGCAACGTGCGGCAGCGTCAACCCCTCATGGTGTTGGAAAGCCCACCGCTCCCGGAACCCGATCCTCGGGTGCGGCTGCTTACCCCGGACGATTACCCGAGCTATCTCGAGGCCTCCGTGGGCATGTACACCGAGGAGATCGGCAGTTCCCCATTCAAGTACGGCGGAGGATACGACCTGTTCGTCATGCAGCGCCTGCGAGACCAGGACGCCTTCGGCATCGTGGAGGACGGCACCGTCATCTTCAAGGCGGACCTTGGGCCCAAGCACGGCGGCCAAGCGCAACTTCAAGGGGTGTGGGTCAAGCCGGAGTTGCGGGGCACGGGGTTGAGCGTGCCCGCGCTGGCTGGAATGCTGCGGTTGGCCATGCGGCGTTTTCCGCTGATCAGCCTCTACGTCAACGACTTCAACACACCGGCGATGCGCGCCTACGAGCGGCTGGGATTCGTGGAGGTCGGCGCGCTCGCCACCGTGCACTTTTGAGAGACGCGAAAGATCTGGACTACTTCTTCATGGAGACATGGTCTCGGGTGGGGAGAGTTATCAGGCAACAAGAATGAGACACGGTCAGGGGCAGCGATAGAGTTAGGCGGGTCGCGTTACCTGCGGCCCCAGTGACTTTCGAAGGGAAACCCCGTGATCGAGCGCCTGTCTCGCCTGTTCGTGCGCACTCTACGCGACGACCCCGCCGACGCCGAGGTACCCAGCCACCGCTGGCTGGTACGTGCCGGTTACATCAGGCGAGTCGCTCCCGGCGTCTACTCGTGGCTGCCGCTGGGTCTAAAGGTCTATCACAAGATCGAAGCCATCGTCCGCGAAGAGATGGAGGCTATCGGCGCCCAAGAGGTGAGGTTTCCCGCGCTGCTGCCCCGCGAACCCTATGAGGCCACCGGCCGGTGGACCGACTACGGGCCCAACCTGTTTCGGCTCCAAGACCGCCGCGGCACAGACATGCTGCTGGGCCCCACCCACGAGGAGATGTTCACGCTCATGGTGAGCGATCTCTACTCCTCGTACAAGGACCTGCCGCTGTCCATCTACCAGATCCAGACGAAGTACCGCGACGAGGCCCGCCCCCGCGCCGGCATTTTGCGCGGCCGGGAGTTCGTCATGAAGGACTCATATTCCTTCGACGTGGACGAGGCCGGGCTGCAGGCCTCCTATGACGCGCACCGGGCCGCCTACCAGAGAATCATGGCCAAACTGGGCCTCGAGTACGTCATCGTCAAGGCGGACGCTGGGGCCATGGGCGGCTCAGCGTCCGAGGAGTTCCTCGCGGTGCTGCCTAACGGCGAGGACACGTTCGTGCGCTCACCCGGCGGGTACGCGGCAAATGTGGAGGCCGTTGTCACGCTCGCGCCCGACGCCGTGTCCTTCGACGGCGTGCCTGCCGCCCACGTGGAGGACACCCCCGACACGCCCACCATCGAGACGCTCGTGGCGTTATCCAACGCGCAATTCCCCCGCGAGGACCGCGCATGGACGGCGGCCGACACCCTCAAGAACGTTGTCGTTACGCTGGCGCACCCCGACGGCAGGCGTGAGCCGCTGGTCATCGGATTGCCGGGAGATCGCGAAGTGGACGCCAAGCGGCTCGAGGCGGCCGTCGCACCCGCCGCCGTGGACGGATTCGGAGAGGCGGATTTCGAGGCGAATCCCAATCTGGTCAAGGGCTACATCGGCCCGGTTCGCGACGGCGAACCCCTGCTGGGCGTCGACGGCATCGCCAAGGTGCGTTACCTGCTCGATCCCAGGGTGGTTCCCGGCACACGCTGGGTGACCGGATCCAACCATCACGGCAAGCACGTCTATGACTTGGTGGCCGGGCGCGACTTCACCGCCGACGGAGTCATCGACGTGGCTGAGGTACGAGAGGGCGACCCGGCTCCCGACGGCTCGGGTCCGCTCACCTTGGCCCGCGGCATCGAGATGGGCCATGTGTTCCAGCTTGGCCGCAAGTATGCCGACGCGCTGGGGCTGAAGGTGCTGGACAGCAACGGCAAGCTCGTTACCGTCACCATGGGCTCCTACGGCTTCGGCATCACTCGCGCCGTCGCGGCCGTGGCGGAGGCCACGTCGGACGACAGGGGCCTGGTTTGGCCGCTGGCGCTGGCCCCCTATCAGGTGCAGGTGGTGGCCACAGGCAAGGGCGAGGAGATTTTCGCGGAGGCTGAGCGGATCGCCTCGGGCCTGGATGCCCGCGGGCTGGACGTGCTGGTGGATGACCGCAAGGCCAGCCCGGGCGTCAAGTTTGCCGATGCGGAGATCCTGGGCATGCCCATCATCGTCGTCGTCGGCCGCGGGCTGGTCAACGGTGTGGTGGAACTGCGCGACCGCCGCACGGGCGGCAAGCGTGAGGTTCCGGTTGCCGACATCGTCGACGAGGTGGTACGGGTCGCCGGCGCGTCGGAGGGGTAGGCGATCAGGCCTTCCAGCCGGGCCAGTAGGGAAGCGCACCACCCACGGCGTGCACCGGCGAGACCTGCTCCCGCATCCGGGCGCGCCAGCGTTTGTCGGCGTCGGCCGCCACGAGCCGGGCGTAGCCGTCGAGCAGATTGAGTTCCAGTTTGGCCAGCCCCGCGCGGATAGTGTCGACGGTGTTCATGGCCGTGGGCAGGTCGAACGTCGCTGGTTGCGTGGGGGGCTCGCCGTCGATGGCGTCGCGCAGTTCGTTACGCAGCTCGCGGGCCTTGGCCAGCCGTTGCGAAGCGTGCTCGTGGGTGGCGTCCTTGGAATCCAACCGCCCCAGCGCCACTCCCAAGCCATACACCAGGGCCCACGCATGTCCGAGTGCCACTAGGAGCGACGAGGACAACTCGATGTTTTGGAGATGTGTGGGCGATTCGCCGCCGTCCGTGGGGGCAGTGGAGACCTCGCGCAGACCCACTGCCGCTGCCGCCGCGGATGCGTAAGCTAGCCGCAGGTCACCGGCGTGCGCCTCCTCCGCTGCCTTCTCCAGGGCCTCGGCTGCGGCGTCGGCTGCCTCGGGGAGTGCGGCCTTGCCCGGGTCGGGCTGTTCGAGGGCGTCCTGTTCGGCGCTGGAGAGTGGGTCGGGCGTGTTGAGCCGACCCACCAGGGTCTTGAGCTGGGACGTGGCCGCGTCTGTCCACGCCTGATCCGCCTGCGCGGCGCTCACCGCGGACTGGAGGGTAGTGAGCGCGCCGACGGCTGCCGTCTGTTGGGCGCTCTGAGTGGAGCCCGTCGATGGCGCCGACGTTGCCGGCCCGTCGACGCGAGGGCTGCTACCGCAGCCGGCCACGCCCAATGCGAGCGCGGCGAGCATATGGCGGCGTGGAATTGGCATGGGGGCAACAATAGTGCTCCCGGAATTGAGACCCACGCGGGGTATGCTGGCGCTCACAACCGATCCGACAACAGGACAAGGGACTTTCGCATGCAGGTCAGTGAGTTAGCTACTGTCATCGAGCCGATCCTCACCCAGCACGGGCTGGAGCTCGACCAATGCGATGTCACGCTGGTCGGTAAGCGACGTGTCGTGCGCATCACGGTCGACGGCGATGGGCCCAACGGACGTGGGCCGCTTCTGGACGATATCGCTCAGGCCTCATCAGCCGTATCCGCAGCCTTAGACGTCAGCCCGCTCCTTGGGGATACGCCCTACACGCTGGAGTTGTCATCTCGGGGGGTCAGCACACCGCTCACGCAGCCGAAACATTTCCGCCGCAACCGTGGGCGACTGCTCAAGGTATGGCTCGATGAGGCAGAGACACTGGGCCGAATCGTGGAGGCCACCGACGACGAGGTGATCCTCGACGTCGACGGAACCCGGCGCCCGCTCAGGCTGGACGCCATCAAGAAGGCCGTGGTTCAGGTGGAACTGAACCGGCCGACCGAGGACGAGGAGGACTGACCAATGGACGTCGATTTGGCCGCGCTGCGCATCATTGAGCGCGACAAGGAGATTCCGATGGACTATCTCCTCAAGACCTTGGAAGACGCGCTCCTCAACGCCTACAACAAGACTCCCAACGCCTTGCGCGGCGTAAAGGTGGAGGTGGACCGCAAGACCGGCCGGGTCGCCGTACTTGCCCCGGAGTTCGACGATGACGACGAGATCATCGGATACTTCGACGACACACCGGAAGACTTCGGCCGGATCGCGGCCGCGACCGCGCGTCAGGTCATTTTTCAGCGTCTGCGGGAGGCCGAGGACGATCAGAAGTTCGGCCACTTCGCTCACAGCGAGGGCGACATTCTCGTCGGAGTGATCCAGCAGGACCGTGACTCGAAGGCGGTGCGGGTGGACTTGGGAGAGATCGAAGCCATCATGCCGCAGGCCGAACAGACCCCCGGCGAAGACTATTCCCACGGCCGTCGCCTACGAGTGTTCGTGGTAAGTGTGCGGCGGGAACTGCGCGGGCCGCAGGTGGTCGTCTCGCGCACCCATCCGAACCTGGTGAAGAAACTGTTCGCGCTGGAGGTGCCAGAGATCGCCTCGGGCACGGTGGAGATCAAGGAAGTGGCCCGCGAGGCGGGACACCGTTCCAAGATCGCGGTGGTGTCGCATTCTCCAGAAGTCTCCGCCAAGGGCGCCTTCATCGGTCCCATGGGTCAGCGGGTGCGTGCCGTGACCAACGAGTTGGGGGAGGAGAAGATCGACATCGTCGACTATTCCGAGGATCCGGCCGAGTTCGTGGCGGCCGCACTGTCGCCGGCCAAGGTGCTTTCCGTTACCATCGTGGATCCGGTGGCCCGGGCCTGCCGCGCGATCGTGCCCGACTATCAGCTTTCGCTGGCCATCGGCCGTGAGGGGCAAAACGCCCGCCTGGCCGCCCGTCTGACGGGATGGCGGATCGATATCCAGCCAGACTCGCAACCCGGAGCATCTTCCGCCGGCTGAGTTCGCAAAGCGGACCGCGAGGTGCGTCAGGCGTGGCGTATTCGCGGTGTGGTGCCCGGGCAGTGCCCAGAAGCGCTTCACCGGAAAAGAGCCGGTGAGGCGCCGTCGATGACTTGCACACTCTCGCAACAGCGCGAACATCATACGATTCATCGGCTGTCGTAACGATCATGTTTCGTGAGCGAGACGGGCAGCGAAGCCGTCGCGAGTCCGCTTAGGCTGAGGCATGCCAGCAACCGGAACGAAACAGCCCCACCCCCTCGTCGAGGTGCGTCAGGTCAACAAGTTCTTCGGGGAGCACCATGTGCTCAAGGACATTGACCTCGGCGTCGACAAGGGAGAGGTCGTCATCGTCATCGGCCCCTCGGGGTCCGGCAAGTCCACCCTATGCCGCGCCATCAACAGGCTGGAGACCATCGACTCCGGGGAAATCCTCATCGACGGCCAGCGGCTACCGGAGGAAGGCAAGGCGCTGGCCCAACTACGCAGCGAGGTTGGCATGGTGTTCCAGGCGTTTAACCTGTTCGCGCACAAGACCGTGCTGGAGAATGTCACGTTGGCGCCCATCAAGGTCAAGCGAATGCCCAAACAGCAGGCGGAAGCGCGGGCCATGCAATTGCTCACCCGCGTCGGAGTCCAGGACCATGCCCATAAGCTGCCGTCGCAACTCTCCGGCGGCCAGCAGCAGCGCGTCGCCATCGCCCGCACCCTGGCCATGGACCCCAAGCTGATCCTGCTGGACGAGCCCACCTCGGCGCTGGACCCAGAGATGATCAACGAGGTGCTTGACGTCATGGTCTCGCTAGCCAAAGAAGGCATGACCATGATCGTGGTCACCCACGAGATGGGATTCGCCCGCAAGGCCGCCGATCGCGTCGTGTTCATGTCCGACGGGGCCATCGTCGAGACCGGCACCCCCCATGAGTTCTTCGGCTCGCCCACGACGGACCGGGCCAAGGAGTTCCTCTCCAAGATTCTCCACTGACCCAAACCGAAGGAGATGGCCATGAAATTATGCAAGCTAGCGCTGGTGTTCGCGGCGGCCCTGGTGGCCCCGCTGGCGGCCTGCGGGGGAGACGACGCCACGTCAACCTCGTCGCGGCCCATCGCTGACGTGACCTTCTCGGAGGGCACCACCATGGCGGCGCTCAAGAAAAAGGGCAAGATCGCCATCGGTACCAAGTTCGACCAGCCCCTGTTTGGGCTGGTCGGGCCAGACGGCAAGCCGGAGGGCTTCGACGTGGAGGTGGGCAAGATCATCACCCGCCAGCTCGGGATGGACCCGGAGACGCAGATCGAATGGGTAGAGACCGTTTCCGCCAACCGGGAGCCATTTATCCAGAACGGGCAGGTCGACATCGTCATCGCCACCTACACCATCAACGACACCCGTAAGGAAGTGATCGACTTCGCCGGGCCCTACTACATGGCGGGGCAATCTCTGCTCGTGGCCAGCGGAAACCCCCAGAAGATCTCCGGCCCCGACGGTCTCGGCAACAACACCGTGTGCACCGTCACCGGCTCCACATCCGAGGCCAACATCCGCAAGTACACCAACAAGATCCTGCCGGTGGATCGCTACTCCGACTGCCTCGAGCCCATCCGTAACGGGCAGGCTGCGGCGCTGACCACCGACAACGTGATCCTGGCCGGGCTCGTGTCGCAGAACGAGGGAGAGTTCGAGCTGGCGGGAGACCGATTCACGCAGGAGCCCTACGGAATCGGCCTCAAGAAGGGCGACACGGCATTGCGCAACTTCATCAATGACGCCCTCGAGACGTCGTACAAGGACGGGGCCTGGGCCGACGCCTGGAAACAGACCGCCGGCACCGTGCTCGATACCCCCGAGCCGCCAGCGGTCGACCGCTACTGAACCCATCTCCGGAGGCGCCCATGCAAGCCGTACTCGATAACCTGCCCGCCCTGTGGTCCGGGTTCCAGATGACCCTGCAACTTCTGGTATTCGGCGGCTTGGGCGCCTTCGCCATCGGAATGGTGGTGGCGTTCCTACGGATCTCGCCAGTGCCGAGTCTGCGTTGGATCGCCACCGCCTACACCGAGGTACTGCGCAACACTCCGCTAACGCTGGTGTTCTTCTGCATCGCGGTGGTGCTTCCCGTGTTGCGAGTGCGCCTCGACTACCTGCTGGGGGCCTACCTGGCGCTGGCGCTCTACACATCTGCCTTCGTGGCCGAGGCGATTCGGTCGGGCGTCAACGGTGTGCCCATGGGACAAGCCGAGGCGGCGCGCTCCGTCGGGCTCAGTTTCTTCCAGACCGTGCGCATCATCATCTTCCCCCAGGCCATGCGCATGGTGGTGCCCCCGTTGATCAACGTAGCCATCGCCCTGACGAAGAACACATCGGTGGCGGCCGGATTCTATGTGGTGGAGTTGGCCGCCACGTCTCGCATTCTCGCCAACGCGCATGGCAACGCTGTGGTACCCATCCTGGTGGCCGTAGCCATGTGTTACCTCATCGTTACGGTGACGCTCGGCCTTACCGCCGACCGTGTTGAACGAAAGGTGGCGGTGCTGCGATGAGCCAGACCGCGAACGTCCTCTACGAGGCGCCCGGCCCCCGGGCCCGCCGTTTGTCGCTGATCTTCTCCGTGCTGACCGGCACGGGCATCGTCGGCGGCCTGATCCTCGTGGCCTATATCCTTGGGCAGCCCCGCGTCACGACGGATGGTGTGAAGCTGTCCGGCCTATGGGATTACTCCCGCTGGGACATCTTCGCCAAGCCCGTGGTGTGGCGGCGGATGTTATGGGATGGGCTCGTCATGGGAACGCTACGGGCCGCGGGTTTGGCCGCCGTCTTGGCCTTGGCAGGCGGGGTGGTCCTGTGCTTCCTGCGCGTGGCGAAGTCGCCCTTGGTCCGCGTGCCCACCGCCGTGGTGCTCGAGTTCTTCCGTGGCATGCCGGTGCTACTCATGATGCTGTTCATCATGCTGGCGTTGCGCACTGGCGGCTACTGGGCGGTGGTCGGAGCGTTGGCCATCTATAACGCCGCCATCATCGGCGAGGCGCTCCGGGCGGGACTGGCCGCTCTGCCGCGAGGACAACGAGAGGCCGGCCTGGCGGTGGGACTCACCGCGCTGGGCACGCGCATCCAGATCGAGTTTCCCCAGGCATTCAGGCAGATGTTGCCCGTCATCGTGGCCCAATTGGTGGTGCTCCTCAAGGACACCTCGCTGGCCTACATCGTCTCCTACCCGGAGATCCTGCGCGTGGGCTATTCCCTGCGGGACTACTTTGGCTCGCGTTACCTGTTTTCCATCTTCCTGGTGACGCTGGGCACGTACCTCATCGTCAACTTCGCTCTATCGGCCCTGGCCCGCTGGTTGGCCAAGCGAACCGGGGCGAGACTTGGCTGACGTGGAAGAAGTCCTGAGAGAAGAGCCGCTGTCGCAGAGGGGTAGCCTGGCACTTCGTTGTTTGCTTGGCCTCGTCGCTCTCCTCGGAGGGTTGGCTCTTGTCCTTGGTCTCCCCTGGGACGGGCGGTTCCTCCCGTACCGCATCGACTTGGATGTCTACCGTCTCGGGGGGCAGGCTTTCCTCGATGGTGTCGATCTCTATGGTCGGCTGCCCGACACAGCGGTGGGACTGAACCTACCGTTCACCTACCCGCCCATCGCGGCGATCCTCTTCGTCCCGTTCGCGCTGATTCCCTACTGGTTGGCCAACCTGGTCTTTGGGATGCTGACGGTGGTGTGCCTGTATATCGTGATCCGGAGGGTGCTCGCTGAGGTTTTGGGGTCGCGCCGCCTGGATCCCACATGGGCAGGCGTCGCATGTTTCACGCTCCTCATCTGGGCGACGCCAGTGCGGGAGACTATCTCCTTCGGCCAGGTCAACGTCATGCTCATGACCCTGGTGGTGGTCGACGTATTCGCCGGTCGCGGCCGCTGGTGGCAGGGAATGTTGATTGGTCTAGCTATCTCCATCAAGCTGACACCCGCGGTGTTCCTGGGCTACTTCCTCGTGCGGCGAGATTGGCGGGCGCTGCTGATGAGCATCGGCTCCGCCTTGGCCTTCACCCTGGCGGGGTTTCTCTTGGCGCCATCGTCATCCGTACGTTACTGGACCGAGGCTCTCAGAGATCCGTCCCGGATCGGAGGGCTGAGCTATGTGTCCAACCAGTCGATCAACGGTTTCCTGATGCGGTTGGGTAGCGGGGGAGACCAGTATTGGTTCGTCGTTTGCGCCAGCATTGGGTTCCTGCTGCTCATCGTGATGAGCAGGCTCGTCGCGCGAGGCGATGATGTTGGTGCTTTCTTGGCCATGGCGGTCTATGCATTGTTGGCCTCGCCGGTGTCATGGTCGCATCACTGGGTATGGGTGGCCCCATCTTTGGTGGTGCTCACCGCGTGGGCCTTGGAAAGCCGGCACTGGTGGCTGTGGGGAACCGTCGTTCTTGGCGTGGCGGTCTTCTATTCGGAGATCATCTGGCGGATGCCCCACGAGGAGGGCCGAGAGATGAGGTGGGTGTGGTACCAGCACATCTTCGGTAACGCGCAACTGTGGTGGGGTCTGGCCTTCCTGGGCTGCCTTGCCGCACGTGCCTTCTCTCGCGCTCGGGAACCATGGCCCGCGTCAGATGTCAGCCGATGACGATCTCCCGAAAGATGGCGTTCAGCTCCTCCCAGGACACCTTGGGGCTGGGAATCAACGCCTTCACACGCGTCTCCAGCTCCGCCGTCGTGGCGTCGAACCAGCCGTCAAGTCGCGGGATCCGGGGCCGGCTAGTGTGTTCGCCCGCTTCGGACTTCTCCGCGAGAAGCTCGGCGAGCAAACCCCGCATGGGCTCTTCCAGGACCGTTTCGATCAAGTCGCTCATCATCATGGGTGTGGGCGTGAGTTCCCTGGCTATCCATCGGGCTGCTAGCAGCGCTCGCGTGGTGTAAAGGTACTTCTTCAGGCTCACCCCCTCGGCGACCATGAGGGCGGCGCGGCTGGAACGGGCCATGCTCAGATAGTGGTGGATGCCGGATACCGGGCAGAAACAGCGCGGGGCCACATCGCGCACCGCCGCGAACACCGGATCCTCTGCATAGACGATGGGCGAACCCAGCCATTCGAACAGCGATGGATTGGAGCCACGCATCAGCCGTAGCGCCTTGGACAGATCCCACCCGCTGATGTCGAGGACGTCGTCAAGCCACCACTCGATCACATCGCGGGCCTCGTCCAGCCGCAGATAGTGGGACAGGTCACGCGCGTAGACGAAGCGCACGTCGAAGTCGCTGTCCGGAGACTCGAACCCCCAGGCGCGGCTGCCGGACTCGATGGCGAGGAGCACCCGCGCGCGCCGCTCGTGCTCCAGGCGATCCAACTCGTCACGGATGTTCTCCCAGCCAACGTTCATGATGGGTTCTCCTCACTCGCTGCCCACGTGCGTGGGCAGCCGCACAGGATAACGCGACGGTGATCGCAAGATTCACAGACTTGCCGGTTTTTTTCCTGGTTGCCCCGCCGACGCCTACGATGGCCCGCGATGTACGTACTGCGAAAGCTCCTGTCTCACCTGGTCATCCCGCGCCACCGGTGGGGACGGCTGGCCGCGCTCCTCATCCCCTTCGCTGTGCTTGGTGTGTGGCTGAAGGTGCTCCGCGTCCGGGCGTTCTACCCAGAGTCGGGGACGCTCGATTGGGCGGCGCAGCTTTCCTCAGAGGTGGCCTTCGGACTCGCGTGGGCTCTGCTGTGGGCGGTGTTCGTGTCCCACGGGCCGGGCTGGTGGCGCAGCATATCGTTCTACCTCGCTCATATTGCCACCCTCATATTGGCCGTGTATCAGGCTATGAATCACGAATATTTCATCCGCACCGGCGCACCGTTGGGCTGGGAGCAGATGGAGTACGCCTGGCGCGGACAGGACGAACTCAGCGGCCTTCTGGCCTCCGAAGTCAGCGACTCCACCAGGACCCTCATCACCTGGGCCGTGGTGTCGACGACGCTGCTGCCCACCATTCTGGGGCCCGCCCTCTCCAGGCTGATGAATATGCGCCCGTCGAGGCTGATCAAACGGTTGGCGGCAGTGGCCCTGGCGGGCCTGTTCTTCGCTTCGACGTGGAGCGCCCCCACCGCCTCCGCCTCCTTTGTGCTCGCCGGTCCAGTGAGGCTGGTGGTCGGCCCCGTGCGTGAGGCCAATGCCTACCCCAGCCAACCCGAGCAACCCGTCGTGCTCGACCCCAACACGCGTCTCGCCGCCAGGGACGGTGAGAAACAACGCAATCTCGTGATGATCGTCCTCGAGTCGCAACGCGACTCATCAACCCTGCCGGTCACCAAGGCGCCGGTCACCCCCGTGCTCGATCAGCTCAAGCAACACTCCATCGCACCCGAGCGTGGTTACACGGTGCTTCCGCACACGTCCAAGGCACTCACCGCCACCCACTGTGGCATCGCGCCCCCGGCCGACATGACCAACTCCGAGGCCGAGCCAGGCGGCATTCCCAGCAAATGCCTGGCCACCCTGCTCGGTGAACAGGGCTACGCGACGGGATTCTTCCAGTCCGCCACGGAAACCTTCGAACGGCGGCGCAACACGGTGACCAATCTAGGGTTCGAATCGTTCGTGCCCTTGGAGGCCATGGACACCACTGGCTTCAACTCGGCCAACTACTTCGGTTACGAGGACGATGTCATGCTCGGCCCGGAGCGGTCATGGATCCAGGCGAACTCGGGGCGTCCCTTCATGCTCAGCATGCTGACGGTGACCGCTCACCACGACTACAACCTACAGGGCTACACGCCCATCGATTTCGTCGATGACCCGCTCCTCAACAGCTACCTCAACGGGCTGCACTATCAGGATCGGTTCGTGGGCAAGGTCATCGACATGTTCAAACAGATGGGGCTCTACGAGGACACCGTGTTCGTCGTCACCGGCGACCACGGCGAGGGGTTTGGCGAGCATCGGCTCTACCAGCACGACAACACCATCTATGAGGAGGGCGTGCGGATCCCGCTGCTCATCCACGACCCCAAGCGAGAGGCCAAGGTCATTGACGGCCCCGCCAATCAACTCGCCATCTTGCCCACGGCCGTCGACGCGGTCGGCTTCGATCTCGTCACTGAGGGCACCTACCAGCCGTCGCTGCTGAGCGGCCAGTCCCAAGGGTCCGTCGTCACCACATGCCATATCCGTGCACGCTGCATCGCGACGATGGAGGGAGATCTTAAACTGATCCATCACTTCGGCGATCGCCGCGACGAGGTATTCAACGTGGCCGAGGACGCCTATGAACGCGCCGACATCGTCACCCAGACGGATGGTGCGTGGGTGGCCGAGAAACGCAATACGGCCCTGTCCTGGTATGTCGCCTGGGAAAAGGCCTACGCGGCCGCCCGGTGAATCCCGGACGGCCGCGCAGTGATGGTGAGATGCCCGAGGCTGGATAGCCTCGGGGGCTGTTACCGGCCCTTCTCGCCCCTGACGGATGCGATGCCCTTGTCGACGGCCTTCTGCACCGCGTCGGCTTCCTCCTGAGTCAGGGTGCCGCTCTTGACGGCCTCCGCCAACTTCTCCTTGGCAGCCGCGGCGCGCTCCGAATCGGCGGCCTCGCGCAGCTCCTTGAGGGCGGCGGTCACCTTCGCCTCGTCGACGCCGAGCTCCTTGGCCAGCGCCTTGGCGAAGGCGGCCTGTCGATCCTCCTTGGACGTGGACTGATCCTTGCCCTGTTCATTTGAGGGACGGGTGGCCTCACGGGCCGCATCCACCGCCTTGCTCAGATCGTCCTCGCTCACGCCAAGTTTCTTGGCGAGCGCAGCCTGGTCGATGCCGCGGCCTCCACGGCGCTCGCCCTTCGAGCCCTTCGCCGTCTCATCCTTGTCCGCCTTGTTGGTGGCGGTGGATGATGCGGAGGGCGTGGGGGAGGCGCTGGAGTCGGCGTTGGCGAGCTGGGTGGCCCCCAACCCCACGCCTGCGGCCAACGCGGCCGCCGAGATGCCGGCGATCATGGTTTTCTTCATCGTGTTCCTTTCCTTGGGAAGAGGTGTCTCCAAGGTGGAGGGGGATCCTGTGCTGAGCCTGTGTGACGCATAGGAATGTGGTGTCAACCAGTCTTCGATAGTCTCGGCGGGTGAGCCCACAACGAACCTGCATCGGCTGCCGCCAGAGGGACGCCCAAGACGCGTTGCTGCGTCTGGTCAATCGGGGCGGTCTCATCGTTGACGGCACACGGCCCCGGTTGGAGGGTCGTGGCGCCTACGTGCACCAGGGATGTCTTGGGCTCGCCCTCGACCGTCACGCATTCAGGCGCGCGTTCGGCCCGGCAGCCACGCTCGATCCCGCGCTGCGACGGGATTCGCGGCTTCCTTGAGTGCACGTTATGCTTGCCCCTGGCGCACTGCGTGCGCGCATCGTTCCACGCCCCAATGGGCGGCAACCAGAAGGTGGGCTAGATGCTCATGACCACTCGATGAGTACCCAACGATGACCAAGAACGACTAGGTCCGCGCCTTGGAGGTCGGGCCGTGAAGGAGAGTAGTGGCAAAGCCTCGCGTCCACGAGATCGCCAAGGAAATCGGGATCACAAGCAAAGAACTCCTCGCCAAGCTCGGCGAAATGGGTGAATACGTTCGCGGGCCGTCCTCGACGCTGGAGGCGCCCGTGGTGCGTCGCGTCCGGGAGGCGTTCACCAAGAAGGCTGAACCGGAGGCGCCGGCACCAAAGCCGACCCCCGTGCCCAAGCCGGCGGCCCCAAAGCCCGGGCCCACGCCGGCCAAGCCCAGCGCGCCCGCGCCTACCCAGGAAACGCAGCCTCCCGCCGCGCCGGAGGCTCCGAAGCCTGCGGCTCCCAAGCCGGCTGCGCCAGAAGCCAAACCAAGTGCGCCAGAGCAGCGCGAGGCTCCGGCCGCGCCGAAGCCCGGAACTCGCCCGGTGGCTCCCGCGCCCAAGCCCACGGCGCCGGGCGGAGCGCGTCC
>JBHADA010000069.1:0-3934 GCA_041854805.1 Arachnia sp. | reverse complement strand
CCCATAGGCTCAGCGTGACCAGGCTCGCCGTCACGACTAACACCGGAGACCCGAACTCCCGCGGCCACTCCAGGATGCGCCGCCGGGCGGGAGGCACCAGCAGCAACGCGAGGGTGGCCAAGGGCCACAGGAACAGGAGTCGCGCCCCGCCGAGCCCGACGAACATTGCCCAGGCGAGCAATTCCAGGCAGAGCCCCGCGATGGTGCCCCACACGAGATCAGCGATCCAAGTGCCCCGGGTACCCAATGCGGCCTTGAGCACGACGATGCCCGGCAGGGTGAGCGCGAGCAGGTAGTAGAGGCCGTGCGTGATGATGCCGCCGGCATCGACGCCGTGTCTGCTCAACCACCAGATGGCCGCAACCGCCAGGCCAAGAAGCGTGCCACCGCTCATCATGGCTCGCCCCAGCGAACGCCATCTCGTCACTGCACTCCCTCCTGCTGCATCGCGCCACGAAGGTCAGTGATCGTGTTGTGGATGCCCACCACGAGCGGGGTAATCTCCCGCTGATCAATCTGGGGCCACCGCACGGAGGCGACGCTGAGATCCCTCACCTGGAACCGCGAATTGGGCGAACCGCCCAGCAAGACCTCGGGGCGGCGGCCCAGGACGCGGCGCACCTCGCCAAGCACGGCACCGATGGTGATGGGCTGCCCGCTGGCAAGGATCTTCACCACGATTCCACCATCGCGGCGCAGCATCGCCATGGAATCGAGCACCATGGCCGCGCAGTCGGTGACGTAGAGGTAGTCGCGGATGGTGTCGAGGGAAACCCAGATCGGCGTGGGACGACGACGCACATAGTTGGCGCAGATCTGGGAAATGAGTCCCTGCGGCTTGGCGAGATTCTGACCGGGCCCATAGAGATTCGAGATGCGTCCGATGAGGGCGGGGATTCCCGTCGCCTGGGCCCAATCGCTGACGATGCCCTCCGCTGCCAGCTTCGCCTCCCCGTAAGGCGACAAGGGCGCGGGAGGCGAGTCCTCCGTGAAGGGGGGAGATGGGTTGCCCGCATAGACGCCACCAACCGAGGAGGCGAGGAAGACCGCGCCATCTGTTCCCCCGGATTCGAGCCCGCTCAGCGCCGCGCGCAACGCGGCCAACTCATCACGCAAGACGTCAGCGCTGGTGCTCGTCACCCCCGCACCCGCGCACCAGATGGCCTGCCATCCGGCTTCCCCGGCGCGCGCGACGAGTTCCCGTGCGGCCTCACGCAAGACCCGTTGCGCGGCGGCGGGCTCGCCCCAGGGAATGCGCGGCGCGTCAAAAAGGGGACCGCATGAATCGCGCCATTGACCCGCGATCTGCCGCCCTAGTAAGCCGCCCGCGCCCACCACCCAGGTCAGCGGACGCGAGACGTGCGCCGCGTTCAAAGCTGTTTGGCCCGCGGCTGAGGCCGCTGCCGCCATGGCCCGTCCTTTGGGTCGCCCACGATGAGATAGGGGGGCTTACCCATCGCCATTCCCACGAGGACACCGACGTACTCGGCGATGACCCCCAGGGAGCCGAGAATGGCCCCGCTGGTGACCAGGAGCACGACGATGGTGGTGGGCCAGCCCGTGGGCATGGACTGCGTGACGATACTGGCGACAATGATGTAGAGGGCGTAGAGGAATCCCCCTATGGCGAGGGCGAAGCCGAGAATGCTGACGCTGCGTAGCCCGCGGGTGCCCGACGTCAGCACGAGACGCCAGAAGTGTTCGATGAGGCGCTTCAAGTTGTAACCGGACTGGCGCTCTCCCTCGTCCCGAAGGGTGACTGGGGCGTAGTCGACGCGATCCATGACCCAGGTAAGGGCGACATCGAGATAGACTCCAGCGCCGACGTAGGCGGCGACACTGCGACCCGCATCGCCCACCATGAGCCTGAAGCTTTGGAAGGTGGCTGGGTGGCCACCCGTGAGGACCTTGCTGAACAGCCACTTGGCCGTCTTGCTGGTGAGGTTGCGAAACGCGCTGTGCGGAGGGGGGTTCAAAGGCTTCGCGTAGACCAGTTGCGCCTGGCCGCGCATCGCCACGTCGAGGAAGACGCCCAGTTCAGCCGGGTCGTGCTGCCCGTCCTCGTCCAAAGTGGCGATCCACTCCCCCGTCGAGGAAGCCATACCAGCCAGCGTGGCGGGATGCTGCCCGAAATTACGGCTGAGCCACACCGGGCGGATGAAGTCGTACTGTTCCGCGAGGGCCGCGATAGTGTCTCCCGACCGGTCGGGCCCGTTGTCGTAGACCAAGAGCCACTCCCGCACCATCCACTGATGGCCGTCGGTGGTGGTGCGCACCTGCCTGAGGGCAGCCATCTCAGCCGCTAGCGACGATAGGGTCTCCTCTCCCTGGTAGACGGGAGTCACCACGGAGATCTGGTGCACTTTGGGTTCGGTCACGTCAGAAGCCTATCCTGCACTGGTCTCGGCGGCCCGCATCCGCCGCCCGAGCCACATATAGGTCAGCCGACGACCGTGCGCCATGAGCCGGGCACGGGTATCGCCGATGAGAAGATCCGTGCCACTCAGCAGCCCCGGATGGCGTTCAGCCAGCGCGTGATGCATGCCGATGACCTGCTGCGCCTGTTGGCGGGTGAGGTTGACGCTCCACTGCCCAGACGAGACCCGGAAGCTGGCCTGATTCCCCGGCACGGCGGCGAACTCACCAAGCATGAGGACGTTGCAATAGGTGAACTGATCGATGACGAAGGGCTGCTCGTCGGTCCAGCCGCCTGCTTCCCGGAACGCACCGTGACGGAAGAGGACACAGCCAGGTTCCCCGAAGATGTTGGACCCCTGAAGCACGGATCTCCGGACGGCCACCGAACCGGAAACCACTCCGGTGAGCCCCGCCAGACCTCGCGGGGCCATGACCCGGCCTCCCCTCGCGTCGACGAGGTCGCGCTGCGAGGCCGCAAGGACCACGCCGGGGTTGGCCTCGAGCGCAGCCACCTGATCTTCAAGAATGGTTGGGGCGAGCAGATCGTCGCCGCAGACGAGCTTGAGGTACTCGCCCGTGGCGTGTTCCGTGACGGCCTTCCAGTTGGCTGGAGCGCCACCGCCCTTGGGGAGCGTGAAGAGCCGAACGCGGTCGCCGTAGCGGGCGAGGACGTCGCTGGTGCCGTCGGTGGAGGAATGATCGGAGACGATCACCTCGTAGTCCGTGTAGCTCTGCGCGAAGATCGACTCCAGGGTTGCCGCGATGAAATCGACGCTGTTGTAGGCGGGGATGACAATCGAGACCTTAGGCATTCAGGGTCTTTTCCTGTTCGGCGAGTTCTGATTCGGTACGGCGGAAGGAGAACCGGTTGTGGAACACCCAGCTCGCCACGGTTGTGACGGCCACGTTGAGCACCTGGGCCACGTAAGGGCTGAGGTGCAACACGTTGACCAATAGCCCCAGCATCGGAATGTTGATGAGGAACATGGTGAGGTAGACGGTGGAGAACCTCAGCAGGTCTCGCACGAAATGTCCCTTCACCTTGAAGACGAACTTCCGGTACAGGAGGAACGCGCAGAAGATGGCCGCCGCATAGGTGGGGACGAGCGCGACCATGTGCCCGAAACTGCCGGCGAGTGGGCCGAGCAGCGCGTAGAAAACCCAGTACCAGAGCGTGCCCTGGATGGTGTTGATGCCGCCGACGATGAGGAAGGCGACCCGCTGGTCCTTGACCACGGTCAGCAGCCATCCCGGCGGCCCGGAAACACCGGGAGGCAGGTCTCGGTCGGGGGCGTCTCCGGATGCGCTCATACCGCGACTCCCAGGGCGGAGAGACGAACGAGATCATCGGATCGAGCCATGCGCCCAACCCTACCTCCCCGGGCCAGCCAGGCCGCCACGCCGAGGGGCGGCTTCCGCGAACCCGCGACCAAGTGATAACTTAAGATTCCTCAAGCTGTTCTCAGATTTGGGTGGCCTCATGAACAAGACCATCACCCGCTTCATTGCCGGCTCT
>JBHADA010000068.1:0-9924 GCA_041854805.1 Arachnia sp. | reverse complement strand
GCAGGCAGGTCCCCACCAATCTGATACCCAGCCTCCGGCGTCGCCGTCGCCGACACCTTCACCTTCCCATCAACAATCTCCCACTTCGACTCAAACCTGAGCCCAGCCACCTCAGAAAACGTCACCGACGGATCCGACGGCATCAACGAACCAGCCGGACACGACCCAGCATCAATCCTCGGAACCACCAACTCAGCACACTTGGGCTGATTCACGGTCATAGTGAAGATGACCTTGCCGTCGACGACCTTCCATCCCTCAGGCAGGTTGTCCGTGTCGACCTCGTGGCCAGGCTCAGGCGTCGCCAGCACGGTCACCTGTACCGTGTCGCCGACGACCTGGAAGCTGCTGCTGTACTCGACCCCGCCCGGGTGGTCTGGAATCCTCACCAGAGGCTGGCTGGGCGTGGTCGAGCCAACTGCGCAAACCCCTGGTGTCGCGCTCGGCACGACCAGTGGCACCCTGGGCACAGGCGGCGAGACAGGATTGGTCAAGCTGACTTCCACGGTCTTGGTGCCCTGCACTACGACCTGTGCGCTGGTGTCATTGGGAGCATTGTCCGTAACGCCATCGCCACTGAAGACAGGGTCACCAAAAGTGACTCCAGACACGCTAGGTACCTGCTCGGTCAGGGTCACGGTGGTTCCATTGGGCACGTTGTTCAGGCGCACGGGTGTGCCTGCCGTCAGGTTCAGGGTGCCGGTGCGGGTCTTGCCGTTCATCTCGTAGCTGTAGGTCACCGGGTAGACGGTGTCCGCCGGGGCAGTGACGCTGCCCGTGACCCGCTTGGTGAGTTCTAAGTGCCCGACGGTGTCGCCGGAGCCGGTGCCACTGCCGGATGCGGAGCGGGTAGCCACGCCATACACGGTCGATCCGTTGAGCGTCGCTTTGTTCGGGTACTCCGCGCCAACCAGGATCTCCTCACTAACCTCCACGGCGAACTCGAAGAGATAGAGGGTACCCGGATCGAAGGGGCCGCCGTTGTCGTACTTCATCGTGATGCGATCATTCTCGTCGTCGACGGTGATGTCGGCGTTGAGCACTTGGCGACACTCGGCCCGCCAGTCCTCGTTGAAACACAGCGGGGTGTACTTGATCGCCAGCAACTGGGCGGAGCCGGGCTCGACCGTGTAGGTCGTGCCCGCTAGGCCGAACGGATCGTCAAGATCGAGCGTGGTGCCGGTCAACGCCGATCCAGGCATCCGGAAGCGCCACACCATGCCGTCGTAGGGATCCCCGGTGAAGTAGGCGAATTTCTGGATCTCGGCGGGCAGATTCGGGTCATACCCGACGCCGTCTTGGCCGTTGGGTAGCGGCACATCGGCTGTGGTGCTTCCGCTGATCGTGAACCTGAGCGAATTCTGCGTGATGGCCTTGTTGACCATGGAGTTCATCTCGAACGTTCCACTCACATTGTTCTTACCAACGACGTTCGAGTTGAGCGTGCAGGTCATGCTCTGGGAACTCACCACGCACTGACCATACGTCGTGCCATCGTTGTTCTTGAGGTCGAAAGAGCCCGTGATTCCTTCTAGCCCGTCGGGCAACCCGATGGTGAAGTAGTCGCCTTCCTTGCCCGTCAAATCCTCGATGGTCCACTCACCGCTCAGCGTCATCTGGTCCCAGACGTAGACGGTATCGCCCGACGCCTCCGTCTTGGTCAGTCGCAGGGTCGAAACCTTGACCGGCTGAATCTGATCTGCCTGGGCGACGGACGTCACCTGCAGCATTCCGACGATGCCCAGCACAAAGGCTAGGAGCAAGGCTCCAAACCTCTGTTTGGGCTGGATGATTGCTCTCGAACTCACTGCCACTCCCCCTAGTTGGCGCACGATCGGGAGTGCGAAAGAGCCCCCCGAACTCATCACTGGCCAACCTTAGCCCATCCAACGCTACGGGGGCACCCCATCGCCTTTATCACGTCGCGGCACCCCCGCTCGCGTATCAGGTGCGGCCGCGTGCTCTCGACCCTGAGCCCGGTTCATCACCGTCGCTGCGCGTGCTAGCTTGTCGTGCATGACTGAGCCCTCCCTCCCATCCAACTTCATCTACGACGCGGTCAAGGACGACATCGCGGGGGGGAAGCGCGGAGGGCGGGTACAAACCAGATTCCCACCTGAACCCAACGGCTACCTACACATCGGTCATGCCAAGGCCATCGTGGTGGACTTTGGGGTGGCGGAGGACTTCTCGGGCCGGTGCGTGCTGCGCTTCGACGACACAAATCCGGAGGCCGAGGACACCAGTTTCGTCGAATCCATCGTCGCCGACATCGAATGGTTGGGCTACGAACCAGCGGAGGTGCGTTACGCGTCGGACTACTTCGACCAGCTCTACCAGTGGGCCATCCTCCTCATCGAGAAGGGACTCGCCTACGTCGACGATCAGGACAGCGAGACCATCTCCGCCAACCGGGGCAGGTTCGGCACCCCAGGGGTCGATTCCCCGTGGCGAGACCGCTCCGTGGCGGAAAATCTGGACCTCTTCCAGCGGATGCGCGCTGGCGAGTTTCCCGACGGCTCCCGGGTGCTGCGCGCCAAGATCGACATGGCGCACGAGAACATGCAGATGCGCGACCCCATCATGTACCGCATCCGCACGGTGCATCATCACCAGACCGGCAACGAGTGGCCCATCTACCCCACCTACGACTGGGCCCATGGCCAGTCCGACGCCGTCGAAGGCGTGACCCACTCGCTGTGCACGCTGGAATTCGAATCGCATCGCCCACTGTACGACTGGTTCCTGGAACATCTCGAGGTCGAGGACGCGCCGCGGCAGTACGAGTTCGCCCGGCTGGAGTTGACCCATACCGTCACCTCGAAGCGTCGGCTAAAGAAACTGGTCGACGATGGGGTGGTCGATGGCTGGGATGACCCGCGGATGCCGACGCTGCGCGGCCTGCGGCACCGCGGCTATCCAGCCGCCGCGCTCCGGGCGTTCTGCCGCGAAGTCGGCACCACACGCACCAACTCCCGCAAGGCCATCGAGGAGTTGGAAAGCTATGTGCGCCGCGAGCTCAATGCCACCGCTCAACGTCGAATGGCGGTGCTGCGGCCGCTCAAGCTGCGAATCGCCAACTGGCCGGTTGACGAGTCAGGTTCCCCCGTCGTCGAGTACTTCGAGGTGACGAATAACCCAGAGAATCCCGATGATGGGACCCGCCTCGTGCCGTTCAGTGGCGAGCTGTGGATCGAACGCGACGACTTCGCCGAGACTCCCCCACCCAAGTTCTTCCGCCTCTCTCCCGGTCGGGAGGTACGGCTGCGGGGCGCGTACTTCGTGACCGCCACGGATGTCGTCAAGGATGCGGACGGCAACGTCGTCGAGGTGCTGGCCACCTACGATCCCGAGTCACGGGGAGGCAATTCCCCTGACGGTCGCAAGGTGAAGTCGACGATGCACTGGGTCTCGGCGGCCCATGCCCATGACGCGACGGTGGCGCTCTACGACCGGCTGTTCACCGCCGAGGTTCCTGGAGCGGCCACCGGGGAGCCGCTCGACGACCTCAATCCCAACTCGCGTGAGCTTCTGAGCGGTTGCAAGGTGGAGCCCGCACTCGCCGAGGCCACCCCCGGCGAGGTAGTGCAGTTCGAGCGGCTCGGTTATTTCGCCGTCGACGTGGACCTGCACTTCCACCGCACCGTCGGGCTGCGCGATGAGTGGGCGGCTATCCAGAAGCGCGGATAGCCGTCGTTGGTAATGCCGAGCGGTGTAGCCGCTTGCCGCGGAAGCCGGAAGTGAGCTCAACAAGTTAGGCGACCGCGGGACGGCACATGGAGACATGCTCGATGCCGGCCTCCAGGAAGGGCTCGCCATAACGGACAAAGCCGAAGCCCGCGTACCAGTCCTCCAAGTAGGCCTGGGCGTGCAGTTCGATCGGAGCGGTACCCAGCTCATCGATGAGCCACCGCATCAGTGCCGACGCGATCCCCTGGCCTCGGTGTGCCGGGTCCGTGGCAACCCGCCCGATGACGAACTCATCACCCTCGCGCAGCACGCGAGCCGTGGCGACGACGTCTCCGTCGACCTCAACCCAAGCCATCTCGACCCCGGGCTCCAGTTCGCGGCCATCGACGTCGGGCTCGGTGACCCGCTGCTCCTCGATGAAGACCCGGCTGCGCAGCCAAAGGATGCGGTAGGCCAGGACTGGGTCAAGCTCGGCGAGCGGCGCGCGACGGATCAGCATGCCCCCAGCCTAGGGAACCCACTGACCCTCATGTCTTAGCCGCGGCGCTCTGGAGCATGTGGCGCCCACCATGCCGATTAGAGGCAGATGGTGTAGCACTGCCTCACCGCCTAGCACGTCAATCGCCAACCTGCGCGTCACCTGGAACGCGAAACTGGCGCCCACCTCATCGGGTGAGCGCCAGTTCGGGTTGGTCAGGTCAGATCACTTGAGGATCTTGGTGACGTTACCGGCACCGACGGTGCGGCCGCCCTCACGGATGGCGAACTTGAGGTTCTCCTCCATGGCGATGGGCTTGTTGAGGTGAACGGTCATCTCGGTGTTGTCGCCAGGCATGACCATCTCGGTGCCAGCGGGGAGCTGGACGACGCCGGTCACGTCCGTGGTGCGGAAGTAGAACTGAGGCGAGTAGTTCGAGAAGAACGGCTTGTGACGGCCGCCCTCTTCCTTGTTGAGCACGTAGACCGAGGCCTCGAAGTCGGTGTGCGGGGTGGTCGAACCCGGCTTGATGACGACCATGCCGCGCTCCACGTCTTCCTTCTTGGTGCCGCGAAGCAGCAGGCCGACATTCTCGCCAGCGCGACCCTCGTCGAGGATCTTGCGGAACATCTCGACACCGGTGACGGTGGTGGACTGCTTCTCCTCGCGGATGCCCACGATGTCGACGGTGTCACCGGTCTTGACGATGCCGCGCTCGATACGGCCGGTGATGACCGTGCCGCGGCCGGTGATGGTGAAGACGTCCTCGACGGGCATGAGGAACGGCTTCTCGGTGTCGCGCTCGGGCTGTGGGATGTACTCGTCGACCGCGTTCATGAGCTCCATGATCGAGTCGGCCCACTTCTCGTCGCCGTTGAGGGCGGGGAAGGCGGCCACGCGCACGATCTTGCAGTCTTCGAAGCCCTGGGCCTCGAGGATCTCGCTGAGCTCCATCTCGACAAGGTCGATCAGGTCGGCGTCGGCCTCGTCGATCATGTCGCACTTGTTGAGGGCGACGACGATCGCGGGCACGCCCACCTGGCGGGCCAGGAGGATGTGCTCGTGGGTCTGAGCCATCGGGCCATCGGTGGCGGCCACCACGAGGATCGCGCCGTCCATCTGGGCGGCACCGGTGATCATGTTCTTGACGTAGTCGGCGTGGCCGGGGCAGTCGACGTGCGCGTAGTGACGCTTCTCGGTCTGGTACTCGACGTGAGCGATCGAGATGGTGATACCGCGCTGGCGCTCCTCGGGCGCCTTGTCGATCTGGTCGAACGCCGAGACGGCGTTCCACTGCGGGTAACGGTCGTGGAGCACCTTGGTGATCGCCGCGGTCAGAGTGGTCTTGCCGTGGTCGACGTGTCCAATGGTGCCGATGTTGCAGTGCGGCTTAGTCCGCTCAAACTTGGCCTTTGCCACGAGGGCTCCTTCTTGCGTTGCGCCGCGCGGGATTGCACGACGTATGAACACTGGGCTCCTGACGGAGACTCCGGCCACCGAGCTTACCGCCGGAGGCCATACCTGTCCAAGTCTAGCGAGCCACGCAAGCGGGCGCATCCCGGCATGTGCAGCCCACGCCATCCGATCAAGCTCGAGATCTTGTCGCCCATGTGTGTTAGCGTCGAGGAACGAGCACCAGAAACGGGGCGCTCAGGGCCTGTTTCTCACATGTCGTAGAAGACCATGGAAGGGAAGGACCATGCGAACCGGTCGAATAATAGGGGTTGCGCTGGCTTCCGCGTTGCTCGCGGCGCTGTTCCTTGGAGTCACCCATGCGGATCCAGGCGAATCGCCCAAGGGCATCTCGGCTGAGCAACTGGCCCAAACTCTGCAGACGCTGAACAACAACATCTTCGCCGCCAAAGACTCGGCGGCCATGAAAGCCTCTGAACTGCCAGGAGTCCAAGAAGGAACGCCCGAGGCCGAGTCGGCCAAGATCGAGCAGGAACGTATCGCGTCCATGGCCCGGGCCATGTCCACGGGGCCAGAACTCAGCGTGGCCAACACGACTATGACGGTCCGAGAGACTCGCGAAGTACCCGCCGGCAGGATCGTGACGATGCACACCGTTCGCACGCTGTCGGATGGGAACTCCTGGGAGGAACTGGAGCCTTTCATCGTGGTGGACAAGCAGGGCTTCTCTCTCGATCCTGGCTCGTACCGGTACCTGAACGCCGAGGAAGACCAGGACTGGTCTGAGTTCACTGGCGAGAAGAGGGATCAGACAGAGATGCCCGAACCAGAGGGCACACCAGCAGGCACCGCCAGCGTTACGGCCTCTACACAGCCTTGAGCTCATAAGGGAAAGAGACCCATATGCCACGCAGCGCTGTGAACCACACGATGGCGGTTACTGGCCACCAAAGTACGGTGCATCTCCCCTATCACACGTTGGAAACTGCATTCACGTCCCCCTCAGGCAGTTCCGCCGCGATACGCCCACGCCGTGAAGTAGTAGCGCTGACACTGGCCGGGCTGCTGACTCCCCTGCTCCTACTCGGCGGCTGCAGCCAAGGGTGTGGCTCGGGCAGTGGCGAGTCGGCCATGGACGCGGCGCAGGTTTTCGTGCGGGACGCGGCCAGCGCCTCCACCTCCGACGACATCTGCCACATGGTGTATGAGAAGGACACCGACGCCGCACTGGAGTGGGCGCGTAGCTTCCAGCAGGCGACAGGCAATGCGGAGGCCTCTTCACTCAAGGTAGAGGAAAAGCCCGGCTCCACCTTGGGCAGCATCTACGAGATGCGGGTCCGCAATAGTGACGGCAAAACCGTGGCCACGATCGTGGTGGAGCAAAACAGTCGCCGCTACCGCGTCCTGCCCAACAGCTCCCATGTGGGCGAGGAGGAAGAGTAGCTCCTCATCATGGCCCGCTTGTCCGCAGAGTTCCCGCTCCGGTAGGCACGCGGGCGCGAGACGAAGCTGGACAGATAAGAAGACTGGCCGGGAGGGTTCCTCCCGGCCAGTCTCAGTTTCAGCCTTGGTGGCTAGTTACTCGCCCTTGGCCTTGGCCACGATCTCGTCGGCGATGTTCTTCGGGGTCTCCGCGTAGGAATCGAACTCCATCGAGTACGAGGCCTGGCCGGAGGTCTTCGAACGCAAGTCGCCGACGTAACCGAACATCTCGGACAGCGGCACCAGAGCCCGCACCACGCGGTTGCCGTGCTGCTCATCCATCGACTGGATGTGGCCGCGACGCGAGTTCAGGTCGCCGATCACGGTGCCCAGGTAGTCCTCGGGCGTGGTGACCTCGACGGCCATCATGGGCTCCAGGATCGCCGGATCCGCCTTGCGCGCGGCCTCCTTGAAGGCCTGAGCGCCGGCCAGCTTGAAGGCGAGTTCTGAAGAGTCGACGTCGTGGTAGGCGCCGTCGGTCAGCGTCACCTTCACGTTGTCCACCGGGTAACCGGCGAGCACGCCGAACTGCATAGCCTCGCGGATGCCCTGGTCCACCGCGGGGATGTACTCCTTGGGGATGCGGCCGCCGGTGACGGCGTTGACGAACTCGTAGCCCGAGCCCGGCTCCGTCGGCTCCAGGTCGATGATGACGCGGCCGAACTGGCCGGAACCACCGGTCTGCTTCTTGTGGGTGTACTCCACCTTCTCGACCTTGCGGCGCAGGGTCTCGCGGTAAGCCACCTGCGGCTTGCCGATGTTGGCCTCCACCTTGAACTCGCGCTTCATGCGGTCGATGAGCACCTCGAGGTGCAACTCGCCCATACCCGCGATGATGGTCTGCCCGGTTTCCTCATCCGTGTGGACGCGGAAGGTGGGGTCCTCCTCAGCCAGGCGCTGGATGGCGTTGGACAGCTTCTCCTGGTCCGACTTGGTCTTGGGCTCGATGGCCTGCTCGATGACGGGGTTGGGGAACTCCATGGATTCCAGCACGATCGGATGCGCCGGGTCACACAGCGTCTCGCCCGTGGTGGTGTTCTTCAGGCCCATCACGGCGCAGATCATGCCGGCGCCGATCTGGTCGATCTCCTCACGCTTGTTGGCGTGCATCTGGTAGATCTTGCCGACGCGCTCCTTGTTGCCCTTCGTGGCGTTGAGCACCTGCGAGCCAGCCTTCAACACGCCGGAGTAGACGCGGATGAAGGTGAGCTTGCCCAGGTGCGGGTCCGCCGCGATTTTGAACGCCAAGATGGCCAGCGGCTCGTCCTCTGAAGGCTTGCGCTGCAGTTCCACCGTCTCGTCGCCGGGCTTGAAGCCCTCGATGGCGGGCACGTCCAGCGGTGAAGGCAGGTAAGCCACCACCGCGTCGAGCAGCGGCTGCACACCCTTGTTCTTGAACGAGGTGCCACACACCACCGCGGTGAACTGGTTGGAGATGATGCCCTTGCGGAGGGCGGCCTTGAGCTGCTCCACCGTGGGCTCCTCGCCCTCCAGGTACATCTCCATGAGGTCGTCATCCACCTCGGCGCATCGCTCGACGAGCGTCGCGCGGGCCTCCTCGGCCTTCTCCTTGAGGTCCGCGGGGATCTCCTCGATCTGGTAGTCCTCGCCCATCTTGGTCTCGCCGCGCCAGGTCAGGGCGCGCATCTCCACCAAGTCGACGACGCCAACGAAGTCCGCCTCCGCGCCAATCGGGAGTTGCAGCAGCACCGGGTCCGTGTTGAGCCGCTCGCGGATCGTCTTGACGCAGTGGTCGAACGACGCGCCGGTGCGGTCAAGCTTGTTGATGTAGCAGATGCGTGGCACGCCGTACTTTGACGCTTGGCGCCACACCGTCATCGACTGGGGCTCGACGCCAGCAACGCCATCGAACACGGCGACCGCGCCGTCGAGGACGCGCAGCGAACGCTCCACCTCCACCGTGAAGTCCACGTGGCCTGGGGTGTCGATGATGTTGATCTGGGCGTCTTTCCAGAAACAGGTGGTCGCGGCCGAGGTGATGGTGATCCCGCGCTCCTGCTCCTGCTCCATCCAGTCCATGGTGGCGGCGCCGTCGTGAACCTCACCGATCTTGTAGCTCTTGCCGGTGTAGAACAGGATGCGCTCGGTGGTGGTGGTCTTGCCGGCATCAATATGGGCCATGATGCCGATGTTGCGAACCTTGGACAGGTCTGTCACTGTGCAGTCCTTCTTCGAAGTCTTGGGGGTAAACGGTGAAGGGCCCCCGGGCCGTTGGCCTCGGGGGCGGTCAGATCACCAGCGGTAATGAGCGAAGGCGCGGTTGGCTTCGGCCATCTTGTGCGTGTCCTCGCGGCGCTTCACGGAGGATCCGAGCCCGTTGGAGGCGTCGAGGATCTCGTTCATGAGGCGCTCGGTCATCGTCTTCTCGCGACGCGCGCGGGAAAAGCTGACGAGCCAGCGCATGGCGAGCGTGTTCTGGCGGGCGGGCTTGACCTCGATCGGCACCTGATAGGTAGCGCCGCCGACGCGGCGGGACTTGACCTCAATGGAGGGCTTGACGTTGTCGAGCGCCTTCTTCAGCGTCTGCACGGGATCGACACCGGTCTTGGCGCGGGTGCCCTCAAGAGCGTTGTAGACGATCGACTGGGCGACGGTCTTCTTGCCGTCGAGCAGGATCTTGCTGACCAACTGGGTGACCAGCGGCGAACCGTACACCGGGTCGGCGATAACGGGACGCTTCGGGGCGGGACCCTTGCGTGGCATTACTTCTCCTTCTTCGCGCCGTAGCGGCTGCGGGCCTGCTTGCGCCCCTTGACGCCCTGGGTGTCGAGCGCGCCACGGATGATCTTGTAGCGAACGCCGGGCAGGTCCTTCACACGGCCGCCACGCACGAGCACCAT
>JBHADA010000067.1:0-3493 GCA_041854805.1 Arachnia sp. | reverse complement strand
TCCACAGCGGAACTTTCGAAACGAGAACGCGGACATCGCCCACTGGATGCCATGCGCAGCGTGTCTGCCGGGCTTGGGCATCGTTCGTCGAGCCGGTTCTTGGGTGGGCGAGCCGTTTGCACGGCTGGACGGGCTATCGAAGGTAGGCGAACGGGCGTTCGACCATCACCGAACCCAGCATGTCCAGTGCGATGAGAACAAGTTCGTCATCGTCGCTCGCCCACAGTGTGGAGATCGAACGAAGAGTCGAGGTGAGAATCACTCGCTGACCGGCCGAACGCCCTTGAGTACCGAAGAAGGGATTTGAACCCTCACGCCCGAAGGCACAGGAACCTAAATCCTGCGTGTCTGCCAATTCCACCACTTCGGCCTGCGACAGTTACACATTCTACCCGCCCCAGGCGCTCCCATGCGAACCGACCGCGCGCCGCCCCACATGGTTAAGGTGGGACACCATGGGTCTTCGCATGTTCACCGCCGTCTTGCCGCCTGCTGACGTCGTGACGCAGCTCGACGAGCTCTTGGAGCCGCGCCGCGACGCCGACCCCAGCCTGCGGTGGACGCGCCCCGAAGGCTGGCACCTCACCACGGCCTTCATGGCCGAGGTCTCCCCCGACAGCCTGGACCGGCTCGAGGAAGCGCTGGCCGAGGCAGCGGCGCGCACCTCGGTATTCCAGCTCAGCCTCGACGGCGGCATTGCCTTCCCTCACCCCATCAAGGCTCGTGTCCTCGCCATGGCCGTGCGCGAGGGCCATGATCGTCTCGCGGACTTGTCCGCAAAGTGCCGCACCGCCGCGGCCCGGACCGGTTCTTCCCCCGACAACGCCAAGTTCTCGGGGCACCTCACGCTGGCCAGACACAACCGCGGCTTCCAAGCCACCAAATGGTTGGGCGTTCTGAGCTCCTTCCCCCAGTGGCACTGGCAAGCGGAGGAACTGTGCCTGGTGGAGTCACGGCTAGGACGAGGCTACGAGGTCACGTCACGTTTCCCCTTCCAGGCCCGAAGCTGACCCCCCAAAGCAGTGGATATACCCCTATGCGGGTAGGACAACAGCATCAGTCCCCGAGGGCGAGAATGGACTGGGTAGAAACACGCACCACATCATCGAGCCAGTTTGGAATCCGTTCCGAACGCAGATAACGACGTACCAAGCCATATGGGCTCTCTTGGCAGGCCGTGACGATCAGCCGCACGTTGCGCTCATCCGCCGACCCAAAGCGCCGCCGTGCAAGAGCAGCGGTGGCAGCGGCCACCTCGTCGTTGACTCGGATCACGTCGTCACGCAAGGCATCCGGCGCGACCCTGGAGAGCTCGTCTTGACGATAAAGAGTCATGGCTACCGCGTCCGTCGGATGATCCCGGCAGAACCTAGGGATGTGCAGGGCCGCGGCGAGGGCGGCCTCATGGGCTTCCGGCAACGCCATCTCCTTGAGCAGGCCAGCCTGGAACCGTCGAATCGCCCGTAGCCACAGGGTGACGAACAACTCATCCCGAGAGCCGAACCGGTGATAGATAGAGCCGACGGGAGCACCGACTCGCTCGGCCACGTGAGCCACCGTGGCGTCGCGCCAGTGCGCGACCGCCGCCTCGCCCGCGGCGTCAAGCAGCTTCTCCGAGGTGAACTTCGCGGGTCTTGCCATGCCCGCATCATAGAAACTAACATTCTAGAATATGATTTCTAATTCATCGGCGGGCCACCTCGGCCTGGTACTCGACCGCGCCGAGTTCGGCGAATGGCACCACGGGGTGATCGACGCCCCCGTCGAGCGGGTCTGGGCCGCCTTGCGACAACTCCGCTGGGCAGACCTGCGGCTGGGCAGGGTGCTGCTCTTGGTACGCGGACTCAGTGGGCGACTCGACCAGCCCTGGTGGGCCACCTTCGCGGCGTTGGGGCCAAGAATCGAGGACGAACCCACCGAGATGGGCTTCGCGATAGTGGGACGCCCTTGGTCTCTCAGGCCTCAGTCGCATGTCCTCGGCGATCTCGACGCGGTACATGCCTTCACCCGCCCGGGTTGGCTCAAGTACGGCATGACGTGGCGGCTGACCGCCCTGCCCGATGGTCGCACCCTCGTCGAGACGATCACTCTGTGCCAGCCCACCGACGCAGCGGCGCGACGGCGATTCCGTGCGTATTGGCTCCTGATCCGTCCCGGCAGCGCCTTGATCCGCCGGGAGATGATCGCCGCGCTCGTATCGTCGGTCGAGTCACTGGGAAAGCCCCGCCGGTCGAGTACCTAGGCCCCAGGCCCGGCACTTGGGAGTTCGGCCCTTCTTACGACACGCTACTCATCCTCGTCTGGCACCGCACAAGGAAGCGGATCGATCTCGGCGAATCGCAGGGCCACATCGTCCTGGGGAAAAGTCCGCACCGCTCCGCGTTCGGTGCCGCGGTGCTCAAACCGCACCGTCACCCGGCCAAGCCCTGATCCCCACACCCAGCCACGGCCGAATTCGTCGTGAATCACATCGGCCCCGGGATAGAACCCGCGGCCCCGCACTCCGCTGAGTTCGACCCCTGCGAGCGGCCTCTCCGGGGCCGAGTCGGCCTCCTCACCGAAAAGAGGTTCCTGCGCGGAGGTGGTGAAGTTGGACACCCCGATGCCGAGCAGCCGCACGCCCGCACGCACATCCACCTCCGCCAAGAGCGACAACCCAGCCCTCGCGATAGCCTCGGCACCGCCGATAGCTCCGCCCAGGCCGCGGGCGGCCGTACGGGTGGTGAAGTCTGCGAAGCGGACCTTGAGTGTCACGGTCCGGGCGAAGTATCCAGCCTTTGCCAGTCGCGCCGCCACGGCCGCCGCGTCACGGCGCAGAATCGCCTCGAGCTGAGCGCGATCCGTCAGGTCGGTGGCGAAGGTGTCCTCCGTGGAGATCGACTTCGGGTCGCGTTGTGGCTGCACCTGGCGTTCATCGCGCGCCCAAGCCAGCCGGGCCAGGGACTCTCCCGCCGAACTGCCCAACTCGCGAACCAGTTCGGCCGGGTTAGCACTTCGAAGATCCTCGACGGTGTACAGCCCCAGAGCCACGAGCCGCTGCTCCGTCGCCGGACCGACACCGGGAATGGCCCGCACCGGCAGCGGGGCCAGGAAGCCCAGCTCCTCCTCCGGCGCCAAGATGCGCACCCCGTCTGGCTTGGCGGCCTCGGAGGCAAGCTTGGCTAGGAACTTTGATGACCCCACCCCCACTGACGCCGTGAGCCCCTCCGTACGTCTGGTCAGTTCTGCACGCAGCCAAGCGACTCGTTCGGCCAACTCGTTCATTCCCCAGTCGCTGGGTCCCAGGTCCACGAAGGCCTCGTCGAAGCTCAGCGGCTCCACGAGCGGCGAGACTTCCCGCAGCAGCCCCATGACGATGCGCGACGACTCGCGGTACGCCCCAAACCTGCCGCCCAGGAACGCCGGCTTGGGAGCCCTCCGGCGCGCCTCCGCGCCGGACATGGCCGAACGCACCCCAAACACGCGCGCCTCATAGCTGGCAGTGGCGACGACG
>JBHADA010000066.1:0-12839 GCA_041854805.1 Arachnia sp. | reverse complement strand
CCTGTGGATCCCCGAGGAGCTCGCTTCGCTCGCGCGGTTTGTTTTTCCACACGGCAGGCTCCTTCGTCGCGCCGTGTGGCACGGGAGATATTCCGGTGTGGGTTTGTGGTTCTGTTTCGGGTGGGGAAAGGAATATCTCCCGTGGAACTGGGTTTGTTCCTGTGGATCCCCGAGGAGCTCGCTTCGCTCGCGCGGTTTGTTTTTCCACACGGCAGGCTCCTTCGTCGCGCCGTGTGGCACGGGAGATATTCCTGGGCCCGTAGCGCCATTACAGCCTTCTACTCGTGGAGGGATTCGTCCTTATCCGGAGTCCCCGCGCGGCGTGAGGCCACGGCCATCTGGCGGGCGCTCCACAAGCCGATCGCCAGTGCTCCCACCGCGAACACCCACCACTGCAGGGCATAACCGCGGTGGGTTGCCGAGCCCTCTGCCTCCGGCAATACCAACTCGGCCGGCTTCATGCCAGCGGTCTCTGCCTCGGTGGCCGACACCGTCACGTATCCGCCGACCAGCGGATAGGGCCATTCCTGCGCGAGAGCCTGTAGCCGCACCGTGGGCATGTCGGCGTCGGCGGCTGCGCCCTCCTCGCCCTGCGGGTCGGCCGCGAGGAAGATCCCTTTCAGTTCGACGGTTCCCGACGGGGGAGGCGGCACGTCGCCGGGGTCATCCACCGAGCCCCGCACCACCGCCACATAGCGCCCGTCCACCATACGAAACCCATTGACCACCCGCAGCGGGGCCTTTGTGCCGACGAGCACCTGATCATCCTGATACACCCCCGTGGCGCTCACCTGGCGGCCATAGATGTCGTCCACCCGGCCGGATGCGTCCACGGAGTCAGCGAGGGGCACCGCCGGTTGCGCGGCGCGCTCGGCTGACACGTCACGCGTCGACTGCTCGTACGAAGCCATCTGCCACAGGCCAAGTCCAATCATCACCCCGGCGACAATCAGCGAGACTGTGACGGCGAGCGCCTGCTTCAGCCGCAGCCCCATGAGATCAGGCCCGGTCGATGAGATCCGAGAACACCTGGCCGAGGCTCAAACCGGCGGCCTCGAATGCCAGCGGCGCCAGCGACGTCTCCGTCATGCCGGGGGCGACGTTGCCCTCGAAGAAGTACGGCACACCCTCGGCATCGACGATGAGGTCTGCTCGCGACAAGTGCCGTAGCCCCAACGCCCGATGCGCCGCGACTGCTGTCTCACACGCTGCGGCCAGTGCGTCGTCGGGCAACTCGGCCGGAGTGAGGAACCGGGTGGATCCCGCCGTGTAGCGGGCCTCGTAGTCGTAGACCCCGGAGGTGGGCCGCACCTCCACCGGGGGAAGGGCCACCAACTCGTCGCCTCGTTCGAGGACGGTGACGGCCACTTCCGTGCCCTCGATGTAGGACTCGATCACCGCCACCGGGCCGTAGGCGTAGGCGGCCACCAAGGCCTGCGGCAATTGAGCTGGATCGCTCACCCGCGTCACGCCCAGCGCCGAGCCACTCCGTGACGGCTTGACGATGAGCGGGAAACCGAGCCGATCCCCGATGGCGGCCATGAGCGCTTGGGCGCCGAGTTCGCGGAAGATGTCGTGAGGCAGCGCCACCTGATCCGGAACGGCGAGCCCCGCCGCCTTGGCCAGCGGAACCGCGATCGACTTGTCGAACGTGAGCCGTGACGCATCGCCCGAGGGCCCCACGAAGGGCACACCCAGCACCTCGAGCACCTCGCGAAGCGCTCCGTCCTCGCCGAGGCCGCCGTGCAGCATAGGCACGACGACCGGGCTGTCCGTGGCCGCGAGCAAACCCACGAGTTCGCCGGTGACATCTACTTCGGTGACGGTGCGGCCAACGTCGCGCAGGGCTTGGGCGACGCGGCGGCCCGAGCGTAACGACACGTCTCGTTCGTGGCTAAGGCCACCTGCAATCACGATGACGTTCATCAGGGCTCCTCGTGTCGTCTCTTCCACGTAACTTACTATCCGTCCCCGGAGCAGACGCCTCGAGGCCGTTCACCGTTATGGCTAGGTCAGGTCTGGGGATGGGCCAAGCGGCCGGGGGTGAGGCAGGGAGGTGTGCACGCCGAAGGTGTCCATGACCTCAAGCTCGCGACGGACGACGTCGGCGAAACGGCGCACCCCCACCTGGATGCGTTCGGCAGGCGGGAAGCAAAACGAGAGCCGCACGTTACTGGCTCCCTGCCCGTCGGCGTAGAACGCACCCCCCGGCACGTAGGCGACTCGGGCGCCCACGGCTCGCGGCAGCATGGCTTCCGAGTCGAGGCCTTCGGGTAGGGTCACCCAGACAAAGAACCCGCCTGCCGGCTTGGTCCACGTGGTGCCCTGGGGCATTGCCTCGGCAAGGGTCTCCAGCATCGCGTCGCGTCGCTGCCGGTACATGTCGCGGTAGATCCGCACTTGGCCATACCAGTCGTGGTTGGCCAGATAGGTGGCGATGGCGAACTGGCTAAACACCGGTGGGCACAGCGTGGCCGACTCCTGCGCCAGCACCAGCTTTTCGCGCACGGCGTGCGGCGCCAGCACCCAACCGACGCGGAAACCGGGGGCGAACGTCTTGGAGAAGGAGCCCAGATAGATGACGTTCGCATCGACCGAGCGCATGGCGTCGATGGGCTCCGCGTCTAGCGTCAGCAGCCCATAAGGATTGTCCTCGACGACGAGCACCCCGGTCTCCTCGCAGGCAGCGAGGACATCCATGCGGCGCTGCCACGGCTGAGTGAGGCCGGCCGGGTTGTTGAAGTTGGGGATGGTGTACAGGAACTTGATTCGCTTGCCCTCCGCCCGCACTCGGGCGATGGTCTCACGCAGCGCCGCCGGATCCACACCGTCGTCGTCGGACGGCACGTGCACCACGTCGACCTGATAGCTGAGGAAGGTGCCCAATGCCCCGACGTAGCTGGGGGATTCGGCCAGTACCACGTCTCCCGGGTCGCAAAAGATGCGGGTGACTAGGTCGAGGCCCTGCTGTGACCCGGCGGTGATCACCACATCGTCGGGATGCGCGGTGATGCCCTCGTAGGTCATGACGCCCAGGATCTGCTCGCGCAGCGCCGGTTCGCCCTGACCAGAGCCGTACTGCATGACCTGCATGCCGTTGGCCTCGATCATGGAGCCGATGGTTCCTGCGATGTCGTGCAGGGGGAGGTCCGCGATGTTGGGCATGCCGCCGGCCAGGGAGACGATCTCGGGACGGTTGGCCACGGCGAATAGGGCGCGCACCGCCGAGACTCGCATGCCATTGGTGCGCTGCGAGTACTGGTCGACGAACCGGTCCAGCCGAGTGTCGTGTCTGGGATGCGTCACATGAGCCTCCTTGTCAACGCAACTCGTCGATGACCTTCTTCAAGGCGCCCTTGGACTTGCCGCCGGTGAGGGACTTCTCGACGCGCCCGCCCTGGAAGAACTGGAGCGTCGGCAGGGAGAGCACGCCCTGCTGGGAGGCGAGGTTCGGGTTGGTGTTGGTGTCCACTTTGACGAATTTCACGTCGGGATAGGCGGCGGCGAGCTCGTCGAGGATGGGTGCCATCTGCTTGCAGGGGGCACACCAGTCGGCCCAGTAGTCGACGACGACGAGGCCGGAGGCGCCGAGCACCTCGTCGGAGAAGGTCTGCTCGGTGACGTCAATGATGGCCATGAGGCGAGTCTAGCGACCAGGTCTCACCGGAGTTCAACCGTCTTGCTCGAAGGACTTGGGAGCGTGCGCGCGTCGTCGGCCTCAGCGACTCTTGGCCAATTAGGCTCAGTTCATGTTGTTCGACCTGCCTCTGCATCCGCTCTTGGTGCACCTTCCCGTCGTGCTGCTGCCGCTGACTGCGGTGGGGGTCATCGGGTTGGCGCTCACCCAGCGCCGCAGCAGGGCACTGGCGCTGTCGGTACTGGGGCTGCTTGTCGTGGGGACGCTGGCCGCCGTCGGCTCGCTGCTGTCCGGCAACGCGCTGGCCGGGTTGAGCTACACCCCGGCCCAGCATCAGCGGTGGGGTCTCATCCTCACCATCGCGGCCGTGATCTATGCGCTCGTCGCTGGGCCGTGGCTGTGGCGGGCGTCCCGCGAGGACGGCGGATCCCCGGCCAAGCCGTGGGGGTACGCGTCGGCGGCGGTGGGTGCCGCTGTGGCGGTGCTCACAGTGCTGGTCGGGCACTCTGGTGCGGAGGCGGTGTGGGAAGGCAAGACGGACACGGAGACCACGGTCGCGCCCGCCTCACCCAATGCCACTTCGGTCTCGCCTGCGGCCCCGTCCACGCCGGCCCCCTCCAGCCCAAGCTCCAGCGAGGCAAGCGGCTACACCATGGAGGAGGTGGCCAAGCACAACACGGCCGAGTCCTGCTGGGTGGCCATCAACGGCAACGCCTACGACCTCACCGAGTGGATCGGTAACCATCCTGGGGGATCGCAGGCCATTCAGAGCATGTGCGGCACCGATGGCACCGCCGCCTTCAAGGGCAAGCATGGGGGCGAAGAGGACCCGGCCGCGGCGCTGGAGCGCTACCGCCTCGGCCCCATCCGCTGAGGGTTTGTGCCCGCGCGGGGATTGCGCTATTGTCTCTGCCTGGTGACGGGCCTATAGCTCAGACGGTTAGAGCGCTGCCCTGATAAGGCAGAGGTCACTGGTTCAAGTCCAGTTAGGCCCACCAAAAGTGTCACGTTAGAACCTTCGGCCGTTGGTCGGAGGTTTTTCGCGTTGTCAGGGGTCACGGCGCCCCGCTGTCTCGTGGCTTCACCCTCCAAGACTGCTGGCAGGTTGCGGTCGAAGAGGTAGTGGTAGACGGCTTTGTGTTGGCTGGTGATCTCGTCATCGTCGAGGTAGATCTTGGCGAAGACGGCTTGGTTGAGGTTGCGGCGGGAGGTGTCGGTGGCTGCGAGGTATTGCTGTTGTCCGTTGTGGAGGACGGAGAGGCATTGGTCGCGGGCGGTGTGGAGTTTGTCGCGGGAGGCTTGTAGGTGGCGGAGTCGGCGTTCGGCGGCTGTCTTCTCGCTCCGGATGCGTTCTTGTTCTTTGCGGAGTAGCTCTGTGTCGATGGCGTCGGCGTAGTAGGCCTGCATCAGGCGTTCGCTGCGGGCGGTGGTGTCAGCGAGGACGGTTTCTGTTTGGTGTGCTTGCTGGTCGCGTTCTTTGAGGATGGTGTCGAGGTAGGAGATGACTAGGTCTTGCTCCGCGTCAGACTATGTGGCACGGGTAGTTAGTTGCGGAGCAACGTCCCTGTCGAAGGTTTGAGTATGAGTCCTCCGGTGATCCCGGCGGAGAAGAAGATCCGCATCGTGTTGTCCGTGCTTCAGGGTGAGGTCTCGATTGCCGAGGCTGCGCGGCGTGAGAAGGTGTCCGAGCAGGCGATCGGGAACTGGAATCCGCCGCGAGGTCGCATCCTCCCGATAGCGTCTTAGTTACCTAGGCGACTAGCGCACCTACGGGACCGGGAGCGGATTCTCCCGAACGCTGGGCAGACCCGCCAAGTAGGCCTCGGTTTCCGCAGAGAGCCGTGCCGCTTCAGCAGGGTCCACGGGTTCGCCATTCGGATTCCAGATGGCCTTTAGCCCCTTGTCCTCACGGCGATAGGTGAGCGTGGCATAGACGGCGGATTCGTAGCTGCCCGCTCCCAAGTAGAAGTAGACAAACGGCGCGTAGTCTGTATGCGGCTCCCCGTTGCGGTGGGCCGCCAGCCACTCCGGCACATAGTTCGTCGCCTCCTCTAGGCGCAGAACCCGCATTTGGTGGTGACTGGATTGATTCTTCGAGGCAGCAACCCTGGCATCGGCCAACGCGGCTTGCAGGATGGGCTCGGTCGCCGCGGTGGTGTCGTAGTCGACGCCCACCTGCACCAAATCCAGGGCGCGGGCTGCGCTGTTGCCCTCGGCGCGCAGCACCGCGAGCAGATAGCGCAGAAGACCGATCAGACGGGGGGTGCGCAGCCGGCCGATGGCCACGTCGTAATCCCTGCCCTCGCGGTTCTGGGTCCGCTTGGCGTTCACCTGTGCGTAGTACTGACGATCACGCATGTTGAAGATCCGCATGCAGCAGTGCAACTCCAGGAAGTAATCGGATGCGTCCGCGGCTGGGCTCATGGTGATCCGGTTGCGGGTCTCCAGATCATATCCGCCGAAGAAGTCAGCGGAGGCGAAGGATGCGGGAAGCGCGGCGGCCGCCAGCCCCCCGGCGGCGGCTAAGAGAACGACACGACGAGAGGTCATGGTGACTCCTTAGATGTGGGGACGCCTGGCAGCCAGGCAAAAGTCACGCTAGCAGGACCTAGTTGAGACTTCAATGGTTTTGGACGCCTCTATCTGCTCAACCATCGGGTTGGGTGAGGTAGCGCGGCGGTACGCTCTCAGCTAGCCACACCCCGTTGTCGCTGCGCCAGAAGAGGTGACCGTCGGCTGCCATCGAAGCGGCGTCGACGACGAGCACCATGGGGGTGCCGCGACGCGCGCCCACTCGGCTTGCGGTCTTCTCGTCGGCTGACAGGTGCACGTGGTGGCGCTGCATAGGCCGCAGCCCCTCGCTGAAGATCGCGGGCAGCGATCGGGCCACCGTGCCGTGGTAGAGCACCGGCGGCGGCTCGGTCGGGGCGAGGCCGAGGTCGACGGGGACGCTGTGGCCCTGGTTGGCCCGGATCCGGGTCCCAGTTGGGTCGTAGGAGTAGCGCTTCTTATCGTTGCGTCGCACCACTTCGTCGATCATCGCCCTGCTCACCGGTCGACCTTCGGTCGATAAAGCCGCGACGAGGGCGGACACATCCACCCAGCCGCCCGCATCGAGTTCCAGCCCGATCCGGTCGGGACGGTGGCGCAATGCCTTCGACATCGCCTTGGACAACCGCACGAGGGCCCGCTCGTCGAGCAGGTCGGGACCTTCGGAAGAATCAGGTCGCCGAGTCTCGACGGCTGAGGCGCTAAAGGATGCGGGGCGCGACTCGGACATGTCGAACAGTATGTCGCACCCCCTGATCCAGGCGCCCCCGCCTCCGCCAGTTGAGTTGCCCCCTGGTAACGAGGGATGTGATAGGCCCAGGCGCGCCGTTTCGTGAGGTCCCCGCACTGCGCGGACCTCAGTGTGTAGACAGGTCTTGCCTTGCTGATCGCATCTATCGAAGAGAGCGGGGAGCCCGGAGGAAACTCCATGAAGTACGACACCTGGGGACTCTAGGTGAGTGTGGTTGACAGCTTGCCCATCCGGCGGGCTGGACTCGTGACGTTCGTCGAGCAGCCGGCCCTTCTCTGTTTGCCAGGACATAGTCGGGGGCGTACTTCTTCGTGATCTCACGACACGCGGCCACCGACAGCCCCCAACCCAGACAACTACTCGGACATCCTCATCTGAGGTACCCGTCAGCGTTCCCGAACCTCACTACCTAAAGTCTCGACCACCTCTGGTGTTCTTGCGCGACTCCTGGTAGCCTATAGGTAATCGTTCAGCCTGCCTCGACCTCGGTCGGGAGTGGGCTGGATCTCTTTTCAGCCTAGGAGTAGTGCGTTGTCCAAGCGGCTCAAGCCGACTACTACCGCTGCCCAGCAGATCGCCCTCCTGTGTTCGCGCGGGATGCTAGTCGACGAAGGGCTAGCACAGCAGTGGCTGGCCAACGTCTCGTACTACCGGCTCTCGGCATACTGGTACCCGGCTAGGGCAAGAGACGCCGATGGACACCTCACTGACCGCTTCGTGACAGGCACGAAATTCTCCGATGCCGTTGCTTTGTACGAAGCCGACCGCAAACTGCGCACTCTCGTGCACGACGCCATCGAGCGCGTAGAGATCACCATGCGCACACGCATTGGCGAAGTCTTGTGCTTTCCTGATCCGCTCTCTTACACCGATCGAAAGAGGTTTCGCCAAACATTCAAGCATCCCCAATGGATACGAACCACCAAGGAGCGTGTTGCTCGCGCAGAAATGCATAACGAAGCCATCAAGCACTACCGCAACGAGTATGGCGGCCGGTACCCATTTTGGGTGCTAGCTGAGGTGCTCGACTTCGCCGACATCTCGCGAATGTTTGAAGGCTTACCCTCCCAAGATCAACGCACGATCGCCGAAGATCTTGGTTTCGTCGTGAACTTGGATGCTTTGTCGAGGAACCAGCAACGCAAAGTCAAGCGGCAGTCCCTGCTCGCTCGATGGCTCGAACAACTGACCATTATTCGAAACGCCTGCGCCCATCATGCACGTCTGTGGAACAAATCCTTTGTTCCCGCCCCCACCGCAGCGCTGAAAACACAACCACAATTCCAGCGACTCCCCGATCCTCAAAGCGAACGACTCTTCGGAGCTTTGCTAGTTATGAACCAGATCCTGCAGGTAACCTCCCCTGGTACAACATGGCTTGACAAGGTGACCACGCTTATCAACGAAGATTTCCTGCCCAATCCTCTCGTTACCCCCTCAGCACTCGGCCTCCCACAAGCCGCGAATCCCGCCTAGTCCTTCCTGCAGCGCGTCGACCGCTCCACCATGACGCCCAGGTCAAAAGGCTTGAGGCTGCCGGTTTGGCCACCCGAGAGGTGGACTCGCGGGACCGCCGAGCCAGCCTGGTCAGCCTCACCGACCAGGGTCGCCAGGCCTGCCAAGGTCTTCGCGACGGCGCTGCTGCCTTCTTTACCGAGGCCCTCGCCGATCGGACACCTGAACAGCGTCGTGATCTCGTCGCGGTCCTCACCGATTCCGGCAGGCCATCGAGGACCAATTGGAGCTGAGATCCTGACCCCGTCTAGCGCTCGGCGATCGCGATGTCCAAACCCCGGGCAGGCTGGCCAAGCTATGGCGTCTCTAGTGTCCTATGGCCGTGGAATCACCACTGGCGTGCGGCATCGCGGGACTTGGCCGAGGCGCATCATGGCGTCGTGACGGTGCAGCCCGCAGCCGCCATTGAGGATTCGCCATTAGGATTACTGACCCTGTCCTTGTTAGGGCGATGCGGCTCAACGGGCCACGATCGTAGGCCCGCAGGAGATGACGTCGTTGACGCCGCGGTAACTGGTGCTGCCTGCCGACTTTGGCGACTATGCGTGGGAGGTCGAGGCCAAGGGTGTGCTTATGGATGTATTGGTGCCGGTGGGCGACAGGGAAGTCGAGGTGAGCTTCTATGACCCGGTTCGGCTTGTCCAGGACCTAGCCGAGGAGATGGCCCAGCAGGGATGGGCGGCGGGCTAGGGTCCTCGTGGTGCCGTGAGTGACCGAAGAACGCCTGCGCCTGGCCGTGGCGCAGACCCCCATTGAGTTCTTCATCTAGGCCAAACCCCAGCCCTAGCCCTAACTGACTGGGCCTTGGAAGAACGCCACGACCTCGTCGAAATCCTCACCCGATTTTCGGGAGGCTATCCAGGCCCAACTGGAACACAGTTCCTGATCCCAGCCAACGAGGGTTGGACCTTGCTTGGCTTCAAGCTTTTGCGTCAAAGGTCGTAACCCAAGTTCTGACTCGAGTGGGTAGCAGCGCCGCTGTCCTGGCTGGAACGCTCGTTAGTATGCTCACTTCGGCTCCCCGCCCTTTCCAGCGGTTGTTCGCTGGGCTCGCCATAGTCATCGTCGCGCTACTTACCTCCTGTTCGTCACCGGCATGGACCCCACCGCCGCCCACCGCTCCGACTGGGGAACATGAGTTGACGCGGGGAGACGTCGAGGCCTGGCTCGATGGGGTGGTGCCCACGGCGTTAACGGAGGGCAAGGTGCCGGGAGCCGTAGTGGCCGTCGTCAAGGATGGCGAGGTGCTGACCACGCGTGGGTACGGCTATGCGGATCTGGGTTCCGAAGGGACGGAGCCAGTGCCGGTTGACCCCGAGAAACACATGTTCCGGTGGGCCTCGATCTCCAAGATCCCGACGTCGATCGCCGTGATGCAGCTCGTGGAGCAGGGGAAGGTGGACCTGGATGCCGACATCAACACCTACCTGGACGATCTCGTGCTGGAGCGGGTCAGCGACGCCCCCATCACTGTGCGGCACCTCCTTACCCATACCGCTGGCTTCGAAGAGCGCTGGCTCGTAGACGACGTGATCGCCGATTCCCCAAAGGTGGTCTTTGAGCCGGGCACTACACCGTCGTACTCCAATTACGGCATGAGACTGCTGGGCGAGATCGTGACCCGGGTCAGCGGGCAGCCGTTCCCGGACTACGTGGAGGAGCATGTACTGCGGCCCGCCGGGATGGTGCAGGCCACCTACCGGGACAACCCGTTCCCGGCCGACGTGGCGGAGCAGCTGGTCACCGGGTACGACAGCTCTGGTGAGGTGGTGCCACAGACCCCCGAGGTCACAAACATGATGGAGGACCCCTCGGGCTCGCTCACCGGTTCCGGCGCCGAGGCCGCGCAGTTCATGCTGGCCCAGTTGGCGCGGGACCCAGAGCTGCTGCGTGCGGACACCTGGGAACAGATGTGGCGGCCGGGCCTGCCCGACGAGGCGAGCGTGCGCTTGGGGGCGGATGCGAGGGGCCTGGGCTATGGTACGGGCAACCGTAACGGGCATCGCTTCGCCCAACATGGCGGCAACGACCCCGGCTTCCATTCCATCTTTGAGATCTACCCCGATGACGGGATCGGCATCTTCGTTTCGGTGAACGGCAACGGTGCCGACGGTGCCGGTCCGGCGATCCCGTCGTGGCTTGTGGAGCAGTTCGCCGACCGGTACCTGCCGGGAGCCAACCCGACGGGAAAGGTGGATCCCGAACAGGCCGAGGTCATCGCCGGGACGTATTCCTCCACTCGACGGCCCTACTCCACCGCAATCGGCGCTTGGGCCGAACTGTCCACGGTAAGCATCACCGCTGAGGCGAACGGGCGGATTCAGGTCGCTGGGACGCAGTATCAGCCGGTTGGGGATTGGCTCTGGGAGGAGGTCGGTGGCAACAGTCGTTTGGCCGCGGTGGTCGAGGACGGCGAGGTGCGGCGGATCACCTCTGGGCCCAGGACGCTCGTGCCCGCCCAACAAGGCAAGGAGACGATGCTCCTCGTCGGCGTGCTCGCGCTGGCCGTGGTGCTCGTCTGTTGGCCACTTGGCGCCTTGGCCCGGTGGCGAGCGGGGCGGGCTGGACGCCCGGCAGCCAAGCCCCTATCCCTGTGGGGGAGGGCGGCCCGCGGTGGCGCGCTGCTGGGTCTGGCTGGCGTGGCCGCTTGGCCCGCGGTGCTGCTCTCCGCCACTCAAAGCCTCATCATTCCTTCGCTGCGAGAGATCGGTCTCGTGCTGCTGGCGCTGCACTGGGCGGGCTGCTTGGCGTTGCTGCCCGCAGCTTGGGACCTGATCTCGGTGGTGCGACGGCGCGCTGGGTGGCGGCGGATCACCGTCGCGAGCCTGCTTGTGCTGGGGCTGCTCGGCTTCGCCGGGTGGTGCTTGGCCAGCAATGCGCTCAGCTTTCGCCTAGCCTTCTAGGGCATGAACCATCGGCCGAGAAGTTCACGCCCGTTGAGGCGGGCGGTGCGCAAGCTGGGCATCACCCGCCTCGACGTCTTGATAGCTGCTGGGGTAGAAGCATGGAACCTGGTGCTGTCCATCGTGGTGCCGCCGGAGCTGTTTGCGGCGGGATGGTATCGCGTTGAGGGGCTGCAGCTGATTCAAGGCGTCGCCTTAGTGTTGTGGCGCCGCAACCCCCTGCTGTGCTTCTTGCTGGTCTGGGGCTTGGAGGCGCTCACCACCTTCGTTACACCGCCACAGACGCAAGCGCTGGGGATGGCGGTGCCGGTGGCCGCCTTCGGGTTGGGTATTCGGTGGCCCGCGAGTCGAGGCATTCCCCTGATGATCGCCGCCGCGGGCATCGAGTTACTGCTGCTCCTAGAGTTTCCAGTGGTGGTCCCGTGGCGGGACTTGGGGGATGTCTTCGGCGACCTGATCACCGTCTACGGGCTGCCGTTCTTGGGCGGGGCGCTCGTGGCAAGCAATCGGCGAGGCACCGAGGCGGCGCGGCTGGCGGAGGCGAAGCAGCACGAGCGGGAACTGGAGGTCACGCTGGCGCAGGAGCGGCGCCGGCTGGCCGGCGAGTTGCACGATGTCGCGGCGCATCACCTGGCCGGGATCGTCGTGCAAGCGGCTGCCATCGAGCGGCTCGTTGACCGCGACCCGGCCACGGCTAAGCGATTGGCGGCGCAGCTGCGCACCCAAGGCAAGACCACCCTCAACGAGCTGCGCGCCGTGGTTGGATTGCTGCGAGACAACGCCGTCGCGACGGGGCTTAGAGATCTCCCGGATCTGGTGGCCACCATTGCGGAGTTGGGGGTTCAGGTGCAGCTCGACCTCTCCGACGGGGCGTCGCCCCTGCCTCCGGCGGCCGATGCGGCGGCCTATCGGGTTGCGCAGCAGGCCATCAGCAACGCCCTACAGCACGCCCCAGAGGCGTGGATCCGGGTTAGAGTCAGCGAGACCGAGGGAGGGCTGGAACTTGTGGTCACCAATGGGCCATCGTCGCACCCGGGCGAGTTGGGTGTCGGCGGCACCGGACTGAGGCTGATGCGGGAGCGGGCCCAGGGGGTGGGTGGAGAGCTGACGGCCGGCCCCACCCCTGAAGGTGGTTGGCGGGTGTGCCTGCGGCTGCCCCGAACTGAGGAGGACGAATGATTCGGGTCGTACTGATCGACGACCAGATGATGGTGCGCATCGGCTTCCGGGTACTGCTGGAGGAATCCGGCGACATTGAGGTGGTGGGGGAAGCGACGAATGGACGCGACGGGCTGCGTGCGGTGCGTCGGCTACGCCCCGATGTCGTGTGCATGGACCTCAGAATGCCCGGCGGTGGCGGGCTAACTGCTACCCGTGCCATCGTCGCTGAACGTGACGGACCCACCCCCGCGGTGCTGGTGGTGACGACCTTCGACCTGGACTCCGACGTGTTTGGTGCCCTGGAGGCTGGCGCCGACGGATT
>JBHADA010000065.1:0-39515 GCA_041854805.1 Arachnia sp. | reverse complement strand
CCCGGCGCCTGAACCGAACCGCCGGTTCAGTAGCCTCGCGAGGGACGAAACCAGGCGTGCCGAGACCTGGGGCGACGACGTTACCGAGGTCCTTTTCCCGTGGATCCCGAAGGATCCGGACTCGCTTCGCTTGCGTCTTGCCTCCGTGACAGGCGGGAGTATTCCTTCCAAGAAGAACACCCCTGGGGCCCAGCGACTCGACCAGCGCTTGATCGTAGCGAGTCCAAATCTCCGGGCGTCAGGTGTGAGTGGCGAGCAACTCGGCCAGGCTCATGGAGGGGCGGCCCGCCAAGGAGGTGAGTTGAGTCTGGCAACTGAACCCGTCGGCGAGCACGATCGCGTCCGGATGCTCGTGGATAGCTGGGCCCAGGTCGTGTTCGAACACCTTGACGCTCACCTCGTGATGGCCACGCTCGACACCAAAGTTCCCGGCCAAGCCGCAGCATCCTCCCGCAACCACCAGCCGTGCTCCCGTCGCCTCGAGCAGGGTCTTGTCCTTGGCCCAGCCGATGACCGACGCATGGTGGCAATGAGGCTGGGCGACGATGGTGTGTCCGGTGAGATCGGGGGCTACGAAGTCAGGGTCGTCGGCCAAGAACTCCGCCAGCGTATGCACCGCGCCGTTCAACGCCGCGACGTTCGCATCATCGGGAAGCAGCTCTGGGGCGTCGCCACGCCACACGGCGGTGCACGACGGCTCGACGCCGACGATCGGCACGCCCTCGGAGGCGAATGGGGCCAGCACGCGGGCCGCGTTGGCTAGTTGGCGACGGGCGCCGTCGAGTTGACCGGTCGAGATCCAGGTGAGGCCGCAGCACGCCGTCTCGCGGAGCACCTCGGGCTCATAGCCCAAGCGGGTCAACACCTGAACCATCGCGGCGAAGGACGCGGATTCGAAGCAGTCGGAAAACGAATCCACCCAGATCAGCACCCGGCCCTTGGCCCCAGCGGGCACCGTGCCTAGCTGGGAACGAGCCGTGCGCGCCGCAAAACGCGGAATCTGGCGACGCCCATCCACACCAGCCGCGAATTTCAGCGCCGCCCCCAGGCCCGGGGCGGATCCGACAGCGTTGACGAGAGCTCCCAGGCCAGGTACGCGGGTGATCAACCTGCCCCAGCGCGGCAGCCAACCTAACGCGTAGTGATTGCGGGGACGTAGCCTTCCCTTGAGCCGTTCGTGGGTGACGCGTGCCTTGTAGGCGGCCATGTCGATGCCGGTGGGGCAGTCACGCGCGCAGCCCTTGCAGGACAGACACAGGTCCAGCGCCTCTGCCACCTCGGGCGAGCGCCAGCCGCCCGTGATGAGTGAACCATTCACCATCTCCTGCAGCGCGCGGGCGCGGCCACGCGTGGAATCCTTCTCGTTTCTGGTGGCCTGGAAACTCGGGCACATCACCGCACCAGAGGCCGTGGAATTGGCCAGGCACTTACCCACGCCGCTGCATTGATGCACCTGCTCGACGAACTCAGGATCCGAGACGTTGAGGGGCGAGCGGGTGCTGGCCACCATCCTGAGATCGGCTTCAACGGGCGCCGGATCAACCAGAACGCCAGGATTGAGCAGATTCTTCGGGTCGAACAGGGCCTTGACCTGTCCAAACAGGGCCAGTGCCTCGGGCGAGTACATGTGAGGCAGCAGGGCGGAACGGGCGCGGCCATCGCCATGTTCGCCAGACATCGAGCCCTTGAAACGGGCCACCAGGCGGGCGGCTTCCTCTACGAAGGCCTTGTAGCGTTCAGCCCCGTCGGCAGCGGTGAGGGGAAAATCGATGCGGCAGTGTACGCAGCCGTCGCCGAAGTGACCATACGGCAGGCCGTGCAGGCCGTGGCGGTTCAGCAGCGCGTCGAATTCGCGCAGGTATTCGCCCAAGTGCTGGGGAGGCACGGCGGCATCCTCCCAGCCTCCGTAGGCGGGCTTTTCCAGGGAGACGCCAGCGAGGCCAGCACCGTCGGCGCGGATCTTCCACAACTGCGCGGCGCGGTTCTCGTCGTCGATGATCCAGCCCTCGCTGGCCGCGGCCGCCGCTACCAGGTTCTCGGCGCGGGAGCGGATCTCGGCGGGATCCTCGCCCACAAGCTCAAGGAACATCCATCCGTCGCCGGCGGGCAGTTCGCCCACCGACGCGGGGCCGTTCTTGGCGACGACGACGTCAACGATGCGTCGGTCCAGCCCCTCGCAGGCCGTGGGACGGAATCTCAACAGGTTGGAGATGTCGTCGCCGGCATCGGGCATGGTGGGGTAGCCCAGCGCCACCATGAGCCGGTGCGGAGAATCCGCCACGAGACGCACGGTGGCGCGCACGATGATGCCGAGCGTGGCCTCGGTGCCGGCGAAGAACTTGGCCGTGTCGAAGCCGTTCTCGGGCAGCAGGTGCTCCATCGAGTATCCGGAAACCTGTCGGATGAACTGGCCGAACTCGGTGCGGATCACACCGAGATTCGCGGCCACCAGGGCCCGCAACTGCGGAAGATCGTCGGTACCAAGGGTGACAAGGTCCCCGGTTCCCGTCACGATGTCGAGGGAGACGACGTTGTCGGCCATGCGGCCATAGCCAAGCGCGCGTGGGCCGCAGGCGTTGTTCCCGATCATGCCGCCGACCGTGCACCGGGTCGACGTCGACGGGTCAGGGCCGAGCCGAAGACCAAACGGGCGGGCGGCCTGCTGCAGGGATTCTTGCACCACGCCTGGGTCGATGACGGCGGTGCGGGACTCGGGATCGATGGAGTGAATCCGGTTGAGATGGCGAGCCAGGTCGATGACAATTCCAGGGCCCACGGCGTTGCCGGCGCAGGAGGTGCCCGCGCCTCGGGCGGTGATGGGGGTCGAGGTGTCGAGGGCCGCGCGGACCACGGCGAGCAGTTCGTCGGTCGAGCGTGGACGGGCCACGGCCAGCGGTTCCACCCGGTATAGCGAGGCGTCGCTCGAGTAGAGGGCCCGGGTCAGGGCGGAGGTGTCGATGATCTCTGCGAGGGGGCCCAACCGGGCCAGGAACGCGTCGTGCGTCTGAGTCACCGTCTTAGTGTGCCACTTGGTCCCGGTGTCGTGACGTCCAGTACGGCCTGCATGGCACGGCCAAGGGCCTCGTAATCGGCGGGGTGGATGGCGTCGACGAACACGCGGCGCACCACGTCCACATGATCCGGGGCTGCCTCGCGAAGAAGCCGGGACCCGGCCTCGGTTATGACGGCTTGGACCCCGCGTCCATCGGAATCGCAGGCCTCGCGGCGAATATAGCCCGCCTGTTCCATCCGCTTGACGGTGTGGGTAAGGCGTGATCTCGAATGCCCCACCGAGGCAGCCAACTCGCCCATGCGTACGGTGTTGTTGGGTGCTTCGCTGAGGCGAACCAGCAACTCGTACTCTGCCAGGGAGAGGCCAAACTTGCGCAGTTCAGTATCGAGATAATCCGCGATACGGGTGTTGGCCAGAAGGTAGCTGCGCCATACCACCTGCTGGGAGTCTGAAAGCCACCCCGCCTTTGGTTCAGTCATGTGGGCATGGTACTACACCTAGTTGAAGTCTCAAATGCTGAGACGATATTTGGTGGATTCCAACAACGACCCGTCCGAAAGATTAGCGATAGGCTTGCCGCACGCCAAATTCTGAGGAGACAAGTGTCGATCCGTGAAGAGCTGCTCGCTCAAGCCGCCAACAATGTCGGCGAGATGTTTCGCCGCCGTGTGGCCGCGTCGGCCCATAAGCCGGCCTTCATGTACCCCGATGGCAAGGAGGGGCCCAACACCTGGACCACCCTCACGTGGCAGCAGGCCTCGGACATCGTCGACACCATCGCCGCGGGTCTACTCGCGCGTGGTCTCGGTCACGAGCAACGCGTGGCCATCGCGTCGAGCACCCGCTATGAATGGATCCTGGTCGACCTCGCCATCGCGCTGGCCGCCGGCGCCACTACCACCGTCTACCCCAACACCGCAGCCGGAGATGTGCATTACATTCTGGCCGATTCCGGCTCGGTCATCCTGTTCGCTGAGAACGCGGAGCAGCTCGGCAAGGTGCAGGGAGACCCCGATCTCGACCGGCAGATTCACACCATTGTCGTCTTCGACGGGGCGGGGGTTGCCTTCAATGAGCGTGTCATCTCGTATGAATCGCTCATCGACCTGGGAAAGCGTCATCTCGCCGAGAACCCCGCCTGTCTGGACGAGTCGATCGCCAGCACGTCGCGCGACACCCTGTCCACGCTGATCTATACCTCCGGCACCACGGGCCGTCCCAAGGGCGTCTGCCTCAACCATATGTCGTGGATCTACGAAGGGGTTGGGACCAAGGCCCTCGAGGCCATCACCGAGGACGACCTGCAATACCTCTGGCTGCCCCTGAGCCATGTGTTCGGCAAGTGTCTCATCGCCTGCCAGATCGCCTACGGCTTCGCCTCAGCGGTGGACGGCCGCATTGACAAGATCGTCCAAGGCCTTGGCGAGGTGCGCCCGACGTTCATGTGCGGGGCGCCGCGCATCTTCGAGAAGGTCCGGGCAGCCGTTGTCACGGGCAACAAGGGTGTCAAGGGTCGGATCGCGCGGTGGGCGTTCTCTGTCGGCTACCGGTCGATCGACCTGCGGTTGGCCCGTCGCGAACTCCCCGCCGCCCTCAAAGCCCAATACGCCTTGGCCGACAAGCTGGTGTTCTCGAAACTGAAGGAACGGCTCGGAGGGCGGATGAAGTTCATGATCTCCGGGTCCGCCAAGTTGTCGCCCCAGGTGCAGCGTTGGTTCTACGGCGCCGGGATCGTCATCGTCGAGGGGTACGGCTCGACAGAAACCAGCGCCATCGTCGGCTTCGATAATCCGAGGCAGCCGACCTTCGGGACCGTCGGCGCGCCGCTTCCCGGCATCGAAGCTAAGATCGCCGACGACGGGGAACTGCTGCTGCGCGGCCCGATCATCACCCCCGGATATCACAATCTCCCAGAGATGACCGCCGAGGTGTTGGAACCCGACGGCTGGTACCACACGGGGGACCTGGGCGAGATCGACGAGGCCGGGCGGCTCATCATCACGGACCGGAAGAAGGATCTCTTCAAGACCTCGGGAGGCAAGTACGTCGCGCCCCAGAAGGTGGAAGGTGCGATTCAGGCCAACATCCCCTATGTGTCACAATCCATTGCCATCGGCGACGGCCGAAAATACGTCTCCGCACTGCTGGTTCTGGATCCGGTGATGCTACGGACGTGGGCCGACAAGCGTGGCATCCAAGGCAGCTACGCTGAGCTGTCACAGCGTCCTGAGATTCACGAATCGATCGCCAAGTGGATGAACCGCGTCAACGCCAACCTAGAGCGCTGGGAAACGGTCAAGAAGTTCGCCATCTTGGACCATGAATTGACGGTGGAGAATTCAGGCGTGACGGCCAACATGAAGATCCGCCGGGCAGCGGTGACCGAGACCTACGCCGACATCGTCGATTCGCTGTATCCCAAGGACGATGTTTAGTCTCTCTTGCCCGCTGCGGTGGTCCGACCTGGACGCCCAGGGCCACGTCAACAACGCCAAGGCAGTCGACTATCTGCAGGAGGCCCGCGTGGCCTTCTTGCGGGGCGGGCCGGCATCGGCACTCCTCGACAGCGGAGTGGTCGTCGTTGGTCACCAGGTCGAATACCGGCGATCCATTGAGTACTTGGACGAACCGGTGATCGACATCACCCTCGGGGTGAGCGCCTTGGGCGCGGCGCGTATCGAACTGGCCTACGAAATGTTCCAGGCTGGCGAGGTGAAGGTGCGCGCCAGAACGGTGCTATGCCCGTTCGACTTCAGGCACCAGCGCCCGGCCCGGCTGAGCCCGCGGCATCGCGAATTTTTCGCGGAGAATCGGGTGGTGGCCGACCCCCTGCGTGAACTCACCGGCCAGGTCGGGGAACGCTTCACTAAGGTGCCGCTGACGGTGCGCTGGTCCGATCTTGATTCGTATGGTCACGTCAACAACACCATGGTTTTCGACTACCTGCAACAGGCCAGAATCACGGCGACGACGCAGTGGGCGCCAGAGATGGCGCGCGCCGGGACCACGGGAAGTCGACATACCTGGCTCATCGCACGCCAAGACGTGGATTACGTCAAACAACTGGGGCATCGGATGCAGCCGTACGAGGTGCGGGTGGCACCGGTGGCCTTGGGAACCTCATCCATCACGTTGGCCAGCGAGATCGTCGATCCTGTCGATAAAACGGTGTTCAATCGCGCCCGCACAGTCTTGGTGTGCGCCGACGCCCAAGGACTAAAGAGCGAACTGCCACCGCCACTGCGTCAGCGCCTACTATCCCTCGATGATCAGGCCCTTGGGTGAGATGCGGGCCCCGGCGTGACGCATCGCCGGCTCGAGTTCGCTGGCGCCAACTCGCTCTCCGTCGATCTCCTCGATTCGCAGCCTCTCGATCCGTTTGGCTCGGGCCGCCGCTATGAGGGCCTCGGTCACGAGTTGGGCTCGGTCCGCGCGGTTCATCTGTGAGTCAAACAGGGTGAGTTGGCGTCCGCCCCTGGTCACATGGGCCAGGCATAGGCCGTCCGCCACGACGACGAGGGCACCCGCCGAACGTGACGGACGGGCCGTGGGATGTTCGGGCCAGGGAAGGATGCTTCCATAAGGGTTTGCCGGATCGAGCGCGGCCAAGACGATGGGCGCGGGATGGGCGATGCCGGAGGGCCACGACGAGGCCTCGGGGGAGTCCGCGAACGAGCGAACCTGGTCGATTACCTCGGCGGTGGAGAACTGGGCGGCTCCCAGCCCCTCGACGAGATAGCCGCGCAGCACCTTGCCCGCTGCCTCCAACTCGCTCAACAAACGGTAGGCAGCCGCGAACCCCCCGGGGACACCGTCGGCCGTGACACCGCCGCGCGTCACCACTCCCCACCTCTCCAGCCAGGCCGATGCCAGGGCCAGCGCCGTGTCCGGGCGGGGGTCGCGCACCCTGTACCAGCGGCCAGCGGCCTCGACAGAGGGGCGGGCTAGGCCCAAGGCGGAACGTGGCAGCCTGGCTCTGCGTCGCTGAACCGGCCGAGCGGCTCGGTGTGCACCGCGGGAGCTTCCCCCGATGCGTGCCCGGACCGGTGCGAAGGAGGAAGGGGCGATGGCGCCTGCTTCGGCCGCCGTCCACAGAGCCTCGAGTCGTTCGGCCTGTGTTCCCTCCAGCGAGGCCGTGGTGCCGTCCCCTTCAGCCAGGGCTGCGGCTATGGCGGCCACCTGCTCGCTGGGCGGATCCACAGGCGGCAGCATGTCGACGTCAGCGGCCGGCACGAGAGCCACCAGCGGGTCGTTCGCCCCTACGTTGCCTCTGATCCGCACCACCACCTCACCTTCGGCCAGCAGAGTATCGAGATGGGCCGGAAGATATCCCTTCAGACGTGCCGGTAACACATGGCTTTCCCAGGCGCTGGCGGGCAGAAAGGCTCCCGCTAACCGCTGCAATGCGAACAGCACCTCATCCGGATTCGAATCCGGCGGGTCGTCCACCTGGTGAGCGGCAGCCAGGAAACGGCAGAACCCTGAGCCCGATACCGGCTGCAGTTCCGCGCGGGCGCGAGCCAGGCTGCGGCCGCGGACCCGGCGCAGCACGTCCGGGTCGATGAACTCGGGTTCGATGATGCCAGGGGTGAATCTGCCCGGGATCAGCCGCCGTGAGGCGGTCTCCCGTGCGAGCACCACAGAGACGGTGTCTGCTGCGATCCCGAACGCGGCGGCCACATCGCTGGCAGTGAACGGGCCATGCGTGCGGGCATAACGAGCCACGAGCTGGGTGAGCGGATCTCGGCCCTCGGCCGAAACTCTCGTCTGGGGCGTGGATGTCCCCAGAGCCTCATGCAGGAGCGGCAGGTCGGCCGCGGCGGCGAGATGATCGCGCTCGGCGATCGCAATCACGGCCACCCGGGCACCCGCCCCGGCGATGGCGCTTTCCAGATCTAATCCCGCGAGGCGTTCCCCAAGGGCGTCCAAGGGCACGGGGCCCACCGCCCGGAGCAGATCCACCAAGTCCTCGACGGTGCGTGCCGGCCGCGAGGTGCGCTGTAGTTCGCGCACCACCTCGGTCACGCAGTCCGCGTCGAGCAGATCCCGTAGGTCGAGGGTGCCCAGCGCGGCCGCGAGCAGGTCCGGGTCGAGCGACAGAAGTGCCGCCCGGCGCTGGGCCAGCGGAATGTCACCCTCGTACATGAACGCGTCCGGATACCTGAAGAGAATGGCGGCCGCGAACGGGCTGGGCCTTTCGGTCACCACCTCCACCAGGCGCACGCCCCCGGAACGCAGCCCACGGATAAGGCTTTCCACGCCGGGAAGGTCATACACGTCTTGGGTGACCTCCCGAACGGTCTCAATGATGATGGGGAACCGGGGATGATGACGGGCCAGTTCAAGCAGTTGCATGGCGCGCAGCCGCTGCTGCCACAGCGGCGCCCGCTTGCCCGGGCTCAGTCTGGGCAACAGTAGGGCGCGTGCCGCACATTCCCTGAATCTGGCGGCGAACACCGCGCTGCCGCCCACCGCGTCGATCACCAGGGAAGCCACTTCGTCTGGGCCGGGCACGATCAACTCGGCCAACCGGTTCGCGGCCGCGCAGTCGGGAAGCCGCAGCACGACCCCATCGTCGGTGGCCTGCGGACGCACGTCTACGCCCGCCTCGCGGCTGAGCACATCCGTCATGATCAACGCCCAGGCCCCCAACACCCGGCGGCCCAGAGGGGAATGGATCACCACGCGCCAGTCGCCTACCTCGTCGCGAAAGCGTTCCAGCACCACGGTCCGCTCATCCGGAATGACCCCGGTGGCCTGGCGTTGTTCCTCCAGATAGCCGGCGAGATTGTCCCGAGTGAACTGGTCGATATAAGCGCGTTCGAGACGGGCGGGATCCCGCGCCACCTCCCGGTGCAGGGCGCCGATGGCCGCGCCCAGCTCAGCCGGACGGCCCTCCTCATCACCGCGCCAGAACGGAAGTCGCCCAGACCGGCCAGGAGCGGGGGAGACCAGCACCCGGTCCTGGGTGATCCCCTCCACCCGCCATGCCGAGGCGCCCAAGGTGAACACGTCACCCACGCGAGTCTCGAAGACCATCTCCTCGTCCAACTCTCCGACACGGCGCGGCCCCTTCTCGTCGCCGGTGAGGAATACCCCAAACAGGCCGCGGTCGGGGATGGTCCCACCAGATGTGGTGGCCAGCCGTAAAGAGCCGCGCAGCGGATGGAGCCGGCCGTCGTCGCCAAGGCTGAGGCGGGCACGGAGCTGCCCGAAGTCGGCGGAGGGATAGCAGCCGGTCAATAGCTCCACGACGGAATCGAACAGCGCCCGGTCGAGCCCTGCGTATGGATAGGCGCGGGTGAGGGTGGCGAACCAGGCATCGACGTCGAGTCCTTGATCGGCCGCCGTGGCCGCGGCCACCGTCTGCTGAGCGAGCACGTCCAGGGGATGCCGGGGCACGTGGAGTTCCTCGATGCGTCCGGCAAGCATGGCCTCCGTGGCGGCGACGGCGGGAGCGAGGTCGCCCCTGTGTAAGGGAAAGACCTCGCCTGCGGAGGTCGCACCCACATCGTGCCCGGCCCGGCCGATGCGTTGGAGCGCGCTGGCGATCGAAGGAGGAGCCCCCGCTTGGATGACGCGTCCGATGGCCCCCATGTCGATCCCCAACTCGAGGGAGCTGGTGGCCACGACGCACCGCAGTTCGCCGGCCTTGAGCGCCTGCTCGATCTCGGCACGAGCCTCCTTGCTGACGGAGCCGTGATGGGCACGGGCGATGATGGCTGGGGCGCCGCGCACTGTATCTACAGGGGCCATGAGCTGGGCTGGCGGTGTGTGGCTGTGTTCCGGCAGGGAGCCAGGGTCGTGTTCCTCGGCCCACAGGTCGTTGAGTTTGCCCGTGAGCCGCTCGGCGGCGCGGCGAGAATTGGTGAACACCAGGGTGGAACGGGCTTGGGAAATCCGGTCATAGACCTGGCGTTCCACGAAAGGCCAGATGGATCCTCCCGGTGACTCCGCAAGGTTGCCGGTGTCGCCGAGGTCTGGCACGGCGGTGCGCACCGTGACGTCCCAGTGCTTGTGGGCCGGGGGATCAACGACGGTGACGGGACGGTCTCCGCCCAGGAACGCCGCGATCCGTTCCACCGGCCTGACCGTGGCGGATAGGGCCACGCGCTGCACATCGGTGCCGGTCAAGGCGTCGAGACGCTCCAGCGTGAGCGCCAGGTGGCTGCCGCGCTTGCTCCCGGCCACGGCATGAATCTCGTCCACGATGACGGTCCCGACGCCGGTGAGAGTCTCCCGGGCGGAACCGGTCAGCATGAGATACAGCGACTCCGGGGTGGTAATCAGGATGTCGGGTGGCCGCCGGCGAAGGGCTGCGCGTTCGCGGGGAGTCGTGTCGCCGGACCTGACCCCTACGCTGACCTGGCCGAAGGAGATGCCGAGACGCTCAGCCGCGGCACGGATACCCGCGAGTGGGGTGCGCAGGTTGCGCTCCACGTCCACCCCGAGCGCCTTGAGCGGGGAAACATAGACCACCCGCGTGCCCATCGCCGGGTCCTGTCCCACGGCGAGTGAATCCAACGCCCACAGGAACGCGGCGAGGGTCTTGCCCGAGCCGGTGGGTGCCACGCACAAAACGTGCTCTCCCCGCGCGATGGCCGCCCACGCACTCTCCTGGACGGGGGTGGGTCGTTCGAAGGCGTTCGTGAACCACTCCCGGGTGGGGGCGGAGAAACGGCTCAGCGGCATGCCCGAAGTCTGCCAGGCGTCACCGACAGCTTCATGCACCGTGCTCGATGCGCCGTGTGACGTCGTACGTCGTGGGATGTGTCCGCGGCAGGTCAATTGATGCCGTAGGTTGACCACATGAATTTCATGGACACCATCGACAAATGGATCTCCATGCTGGGCGATACCTACTGGACGTACGTCATGCTCCCCGTGGTGGCCATCGTCGGCCTTGTGTTTACCGTGCTTGGCCGTGGAGCACAGCTTCGCCTACTGCCCGCTATGTTCAAGACTCTGCTCGACCCACCGCCGCGCAGCGCCGACGGTAAGACCATCGCGATCTCCTCGTTCCAGGCGTTCACCCTGTCCGCCGCCTCTCGTGTGGGGGTGGGCAACATCGCGGGTGTGGGGACCGCGATTGCCGTTGGCGGGGCGGGATCCGTGTTCTGGATGTGGCTCATGGCCCTGATCGGAGGTGCGAGTTCACTCGTCGAGTCGACGCTCGCCCAGGCATACAAGGTGAAGGACCGAGATGGATTCCGTGGTGGTCCCGCCTACTACATCCAGAACGCGCTCGGTAGCCGCTGGGGCGGGGTCGTCTTTGCCGTCATCCTCATCTTCTGCTTCCCTTTCGCGTTCAGTTCGCTTCAGGCCAACACCATTGCCGCGACGATCTCGAGCGCCACCGGCTCTCCCACGTTATCCACCACGTTGATGGTCGGGATCGCCGTGGCAGGCCTCATGGCGCTGGTGGTCTTTGGCGGAGTACGCAGGATCGCTTCGGTTACCGACAAGGTGGTGCCCATCATGGCCTTGGCCTACCTCGTCATCGGAATCATCATCGTGGCGGGCAACATCGGTAACGTGCCGGTTCTCATCAGCCACATCATTACCGATGCCTTCACTCCCAACGCAGCGACGGGGGCCGCGGTGGGTGTGGTGATCATGCAGGGCGTCAAGCGAGGCATGTTCTCCAACGAGGCCGGCCTCGGGTCGGTGCCCAACGCGGGCGCCACGGCGGCGGTCACCCACCCCGTCAAGCAGGGCCTGGTGCAGACGCTGGGCGTCTACTTCGACACACTCCTCGTGTGCTCCATTACCGCCTTCATCATCTTGTCGAGCAACCCCGAATTGACGAACGCGAAGCCTGGCATCGCCATGACCCAAACGGCCATGAGCGATGCCCTTGGTTCTTGGGCCGCCTGGGTGCTGGCGGTGATCATCTTGCTGTTGGCCTTCAGCTCGATTCTCGGCAACTACTACTACGGCGAATCCAACCTCGAGTTCCTGACGCAGAAGCCCGGCGCACTGACGGCGTTTCGCTGCTGCGCGGTTGGCGCCGTCCTGCTGGGATCGATCCTCGAGACCAAGCTGGTGTGGGACGCCGCCGACGGCATCATGGGCATCATGGCACTGGTGAACCTGATTGCCATCGCGCTCCTAGCCCCGCCCGCGTTCAGGCTGCTGCGTCACTACGAACGCCAGGGAAGCGACGCCGTCTTCGTCAAAGGCGATGTCGATCTTCCCGGACGAGTGGAGTGCTGGGCGAGCCGCGACGAGGTCGTCGGACGGTGATCGGGCTCAGTGCAGGTCAGCGCCCTCGACCTCGGCGCCATCGGTGGACCAGTTGATGTGGAACACGCCGTCGGCGTCGATGCGTCGGTAAGTGTGGGCGCCAAAGTAGTCGCGCAGGCCCTGGGTTAGGGCGGCGTTGAGCCGTGGGGCCCGGACCTGATCGTAGTGGGCCAGCGCCGCGGCGAAACCGGGCACGGGGACCCCAGCGCGGATCGCCTGGGCCACCACCTCGCGCCAGCCGTCCTGGGCCTTCGTCAGCCCGGCGACGATGGAGGGGGCCTCCAGCAGCGTGGTCAACGAACCAGCCGCGTACTCGCTACGGATGCGTTCCAGCAGCTTGGCGCGGATGATGCAGCCGTCACGCCAGATCTTGGCGACCTCACCGATGTCAATCTGCCAGCCGTATTCCGCGGCGGCCATCCGGATCTCATCGAGGCCCTGCGCATAGGCCACCACCTTGCTGGCCCAAAGCCCTTGGCGGATCTGTTCGACGAAGGCCTCCCGGTCCGCAACCGCGATGCGTGCGTTTGGGCCGGTCAACGCGGCTTGGGCGGCCGCGCGCAGCCGGGGCGACGATGAGATCGCGCGGGCGAAGACCGACTCGGCGATCGTGTTGACCGGGGTGCCCAGGTTCAGCGCCGACTGCACGGTCCAGGTGCCAGTGCCCTTCATGCCGGCGGCGTCGACGATCCTCTCCACGAGAGGCTCGCCTGTGCGCGGATCCGTCTTGCGCAGCACCTCGGCGGTGATCTCGATCAGGTAGGAGTCCAGGTCACCGGTGTTCCACGTCGCGAAGATGTCGGCCATCTCGGGATAGCTGAAGCCGAGCGCCTTGAGCAGCTCGTAGGCCTCGCCAATGAACTGCATATCGGCGTATTCGATACCGTTGTGCACCATCTTGACGAAGTGGCCAGCGCCGTCGGTGCCGATGTAGGTGCAGCAGGGCTCGCCGTCTACCTTCGCCGCGATCGATTCCAGGATCGGGCCAAGCGCTGTGTAGGACTCTGGCGACCCGCCGGGCATGATGGAGGGGCCCTCCAAGGCGCCGACCTCGCCGCCGGAGATGCCGGCTCCGACGAAATGCAGACCCACCTCGCGCAGCCTGGCTTCGCGGCGGCGGGTGTCCTCGAAGAAGGCGTTGCCACCGTCGACGACGATGTCGCCGGGCTCAAGCAGGGGGATGAGCGCGTCGATCGTAGCGTCGGTGGCGGGCCCGGCCTTGACCATGATGATGATCCGGCGCGGGCGTTCCAGCGAGGCGACGAAATCCGCCAACTCGAAGAATGGGCGGAAGTCTCCCTCTGACCCATGCTCAGCCATGACGGCCTCCGTCTTGGCGGCAGTGCGGTTGAACAGCGCCACCCGATGGCCGTGCCGGGCCAGGTTGCGGGCCAGATTCGAGCCCATCACTGCCATGCCGATCACGCCGACCTGGGCTAGCTGCTCAGTCATGTTGTCCTCCTCGTGTGGTGGCCGTCGAAGCCATGACCCATAGCTTAGGGGTTTGGAAATGCGAATATACGGCCATATCTCGCCGCCACCGCCGCGTTTGGGCTGACAGCTTTTGCGCATTCCGTGTGGGCGGATGATGCCCCCCCAACGTATCCCTTGCTACCGTCGCGCTCAAGTACACCTACTACTTGGGGGACAAATGCATATAGCTATGCGTCCACACCGAGCGCGCACCCTGATATTCGCGCTCATGGCGTTCCTAGTGGCCTCACTGGCCACCCTACAGACATTGCCGGCCAATGCCAGTCCGGTCAATGCCATCGACATGAACAGCATTACGCTGAGCAACCAAACCAGCCCCGGCCAGCCGATCGCGCGATACGACACGGTGAGGATCTCGGCCAACTGGGCGATCCCGGACGGAAGCGGCCAAGCCGGGCAGACCTTCACCCTTGGCCTTCCGGAGCCGCTGAAGGGCAATGCCGGAAGCTTCCAACTCAAGGGCACCGGACCGCAGGCCGACGTGGTGTTCGGCGACTGCGCGATCGAGGCGACCCAGGTGGTGTGCACCCTGAGCGACGCCGTGGCCGGCAAGAACAACGTTCGTGGCGAACTGTGGGTGCAGAGCCAGGCCCATATGACGTACGACCGGGCCACGCTGACTTTCACCCTCAACGGGGGCGTCACCCGCGAGGTTCCGCTGCCCGAGGATGCCACCCGCATCGGCGAGAGCACCTACGTCCCAACCGAGGCCGGCAAGCTGGGCTACTTCCAAGGCGACGACCTGGTTTGGCGCGTCATCGTTCCCGGCAGCGTCGTCTCCGGCGGCAAGCTGAGCATCCACGACCCGTATGCCGCGCCCGGTTTCGACTTCACCGTCAAGGACGCTGTCTTCTACAAGATGCCCAACACCAACTATTGCTGGAACAACAACACCGCGGACGACTGCCGCACCGTGTTGTGGAGCAAGGACGGCGGCACGACGGGCGCCGGCGGCACTGCGGGCTATGACGACAGCCTGGACAAGGCTTGGGCCAGCGTCGATGCCGTCGATGCCGACGCGCTCTACTCGCTGGAGTTGCGCCTGACCATTGACACTCCGCTCTACCCCGGGATGCAGTTCGTCAACGAAGCCACCGTCAACGGCACCACTGTGAGCGAACAGGCCGAATACGAGGCGGTCGGTGGCGGCACCGGCTCTGGCGACACCATCGGCCACCTGACCCTAGAGAAGAAGGTTGACGGCGGCAACGTGCCCGCGGACGCGGTCTTCCCCGTGAAGTACTCCTATGAGCAGGGCGGCAAGACCCGCGAGGGCGTCCTGGAACTCAAGGCCAACACCAAGGTGTGGCTGCGCAACATCCTCGACGGCACCGTCGTCACCTTGACTGAGGAGACCCCCACCGGAACCGATGCGAAATTCGCGGACCCGGTGTTCTCCGGCGAGGGCCTGACCGACGGCGGAGCCACCTCTCGCGGCGCGACCGTGACCGTGAAGGGCACTAAGACGCTCGAGTTGACGCTGACCAACCCAGTGGAGAACACGCCGAAGATCACCCTGGCCAAGCCTCAGGTGGACCCGGGCGTGTGCCGCCCCGGCTCGACCACGCCGACCGACCCGACGGTGAGCATTGCTTCCACCGAGGGGATTGCCTACTCGCAGCCCGTGATCAAGACCGAGGGCGGCAAGGCTACGGTCACTGTGACCGCCACCCCCGAGGGCGGCAAGGCCATTGACGACAAGAACCTGCCTCAGGGGTGGACGTACAACAACGACGGCACCGCCACCTACACCAAGACCGTGGACGTGCCGGAGTGCGCACCCACGCCGGTGGCACCGCAGAACCCAACCGTCGAACTTGGGGTCTGCAAGGACGGGGCGATTACCCCGACCGATCCGACGATCACCGCCGCCAGCACGGAGGGTCTCGACTACTCGGTGAGCTGGGCCGTTGACGGCGACCAGGTCGTATTCTCGGCCACCGCCACCGCCAAGGCTGGCTACGCCATCGACAAGGACAACCTGCCCAATGGCTGGACCTGGGATGAGGGCAACAAGGTGGCGAAGTTCGAGCAGCGGGTGAATAACCCGGTGTGCGCCACGCCAGTGGTTCCCGTGACTCCGACGGTGACGCCTGGGGTGTGCAAGGCGGGTTCCACCACGCCGACCGAACCTACCGTCGACCTGGCCACCACTGAGGGCATCGAGTACTCGTGGCCTACCATCACCACCGCCAACGGCGAGGTGACCATCACCGTGACCGCCACCCGTAAAGGCGCGCACTACATCGACGGCGGAAACCTGCCTCAGGGCTGGACGTACAACAACGACGGCACCGCCACCTACACCGAGAAGATCGCGGCACCCGACTGCGCGAAGCCCGCCACCCCCGTGGCGCCGAGCGTGTTGCCGGGCGTGTGCGAGGCCGGCTCCGAGACCCCGACCGCGCCGAGCGCCTCGGTCGTCCCGGCTACCGGCGTGTCCTATGGAGACCCGGTGATCAAGACCGACGGTGGCAAGTTCACCGTGAGCGTTCAGGCCAAAGCCGAGGCCGGTTACCGGTTCGCTGACGATCTGGGTTCGGGATGGACGCGGGTGGACGACTTCACCGCCACCTTCTCGGGCGAATACTCGCAGCCCGACTGCGCCAAGAAGGTCGTGGTCCCGGTCGCCCCGACCGTGACCCCTGGGGTGTGTGAGGCTGGCTCGACCACGCCTACGAAGCCGACGGTGACCCTGGCGCAGACCCCTGGCGTGGTCTACGACGCGTCGAAGATCGAGGTCGTCGATGGTTTGGCAACCATCACCGTGACCGCCAAGCCGCAGGGCCACAACAAGTTCTCGGCCGATCGGCTGGATGAAGGCTGGACGCTGAACAGCGACGGTTCCGCCACCTACGTCGGCAAGGTTGCCCAACCGACGTGTCTGGTTCCCGCGACCCCGCAGGACCCGAAGATCGTTCCGGGCGTCTGCAAGCCGGGCTCCGAGACCCCGGCCCCGCCGGCCGTCTCCGTGCCCAACACCCCCGGTCTGGTCTACGGCACGCCGAAGATCACCGAGAACGGCGGCAAGGTCAAGATCACGGTCAAGGTCACCCCGAAACCGGGCCATAAGCTCGGCGACATGGGGCCGAACTGGAAGCTGAACAAGGACGGCTCGGCGACCTACACCTACGAAGGCAAGACTCCGGAGTGCAAGATGCCAGGGCTGCCCAAGACTGGCGACTGAGCCGAAAGGTAACGCGGTCGAGTTACTGGGCCAGTGAGGCCCAGTGACTCGACCGGCGGAGCTTCCTTCAAAAGAAGAGCGTCCGGCAGGCCAATGCCTCGACCAGCGGTCGAACTCAATCGGCGGCGACGGGCAGAGCGAGGATGCCGTGGCCGCCAACGACCTCGATCGCCGCGTCGTCGACGAAGATCTTCAGTTCTTCGCCGGTCTCGGCCGGAAGCACGGCCTCGCGGCCGCCCACCTCGACCCGGACCCCATCAGCCGTCGCCGTCAGCTTCGCCGAGTCGATAACCAACTCGCCTTCGGCCCGCCACGCGCATCCGCGGTCCTCGGCGTCCGGGTGGGGGACCGCGACCAGGCGGTTGTCCACGATCCGCAGCAGGTACGGGATGCTCAGGCACCCCGCCCACCCCTCGCCCCGAGATTCCCGGATCCAGGCGATCATCGAGACCCGGCCATCGCGGTCCCGGAACACCGTCGGCGCGTACAGCGTGCCGTAGCTGAGGCGGCCCCAGTTCTCGGCCTTGAATCGGCCATCCACGAAGTCGCCGACGGCGTAGCTCGCCCACAGCAGGTTGCCCTGGTCCCACACCGAGGTCAGCATCGCCCACCGGCCGTCGAACTCGAAGAACTGCGGGCACTCCCACAACGAACCCATCCACGCCGGCTCCGTCAGAGCCTTGTGGCGACTCAGGGCCACGCCGTCGTAGACCCAGGTCTCACCGTCGTCGGAGACGTAGCCGTGAGCCGTCGCCTCGCCCGCCACGGAGTCCGAGCCCACCAGCATCCGCCAGCGCTCGCCGTCGCGCAGCACGAACGGGTCGCGGAAGTCCTTGTCGACGCTTGGCGGCGGCACCGCCACCACGTCGCCCTTGACCCACACGTCCAGCGAATCATCCGCTGGGCGGGCCACTCGTACGGTTGCCAACCCCAGATTCGGCTGGCGGGCGGAGGTGTAGAACGCCTGCGGGCCGCCGTTGTCGGCGATGCACCCGGTCCAGATGCCCGTGTCCCCGTCGCCGGGCAGGAACGCGCTGCCTCGGTACCTCAACGACACCAGGTCCGGGCCGACGGCGTGGCCCCAGTGCAGCTCGGGTGCCCATTCCAATGAACCCGGCACACTCTGGTGAAACACGTGGTACTGGCCGTCGTGGAAGATGACACCGTGCGGGTCGTTCAGCCAGCCCTCGGGCGAGCGGTAGTGGAGGTTCATGTCAACTCCGAGTAGGTGGGCGTTCCGCGGAAATAGGTGGCGACGACGGGGTCTGGCAACGTCCTGCCGTGGTATGGATTGTTGCGGCTGAGTGAGCGCGATGCGTCGCGGTCCACGACGGCAACCCGGGTTGGGTCGACCAAGACCACATTGGCCGGTTCTCCAGGTACGAGGGGACGGCCCTGGCCCGGCACCCCAGCCATCCGGGCGGGCGCGAAGCTCATCCGGTCCGCGACGTCGGCCCAGGTCAGCCGGCCCGGCGTGACCATCGTCTCGACGACCACCGCGAGGGCCTGCTCGAGCCCGAGCATGCCGGGGCGCGCGTCCACGAACGCATGATCCTTGTCCTGCGGCGCGTGCGGTGCATGGTCCGTGCCCACCATGTCGATGGTGCCATCGGCTAGCGCATCCCGAACCGCCTCGATGTGTTCGGCGGTGCGCAGCGGCGGGTTTACCTTGAACGTGGTGTCGTAACCGACGAGCTCCTCGGTGCCCAGCAGAAGATGGTGTGGTGTGGCCTCGGCGGTCACGTTGATGCCGCGCGCCTTAGCCCACCGCACGACGTCGACGCCTTCGGCTGTGGAGATGTGGCACACATGCAGCCGCGACCCCGTCGCTTCGGCCAGCATCGCGTCGCGGGCGATGATGGTGGACTCCGCCACAGGCGGCCACGCGCCTAGCCCCAGGCGCCCCGACAACTCCGACTCGTGGCAGCAGGCGCCCGGGCCGGCCAGGTTCGAGTCCTGCGCGTGCTGCGCGATGACGCCGCCGAAGGGCTTCACCCACTCTAAGGCGCGTCGCATGAGCTGCGGGTTCATCAGGCACATGCCGTCGTCGGAGAACATCGTCACGTGCGCGGCGGAGCGGTTCATCAGCCCCAGCTCCGCGAGCACCTCTCCGGCTAGTCCCTTGGAGATCGCGCCGATCACCTGCACCTGCACCAGGCCAGCGGCCTCGCCCAAGCGATGCACGTGCTCCGCGCGCTCGGCGGTATCCGTCACCGGCGTCGTGTTTGCCATCGCGCACACCGCGGTGAAGCCGCCCCGGGCCGCAGCGGCCGAACCGCTCAGCACGGTCTCGGCATCTTCGCGTCCCGGCTCGCGTAGGTGGGTGTGCGGATCCACCAAGCCGGGGAGGGCGATGAGCCCATCGGCATCCACGACGGTGGCCCCTCTTGGTGGCTCGTCGACGATGACGCCTCCGGCCAGATGCAGGTCGGTACAGGTGCCGTCGGGCAGCCGCACCCCGCGCAGAGTGATCGACATCAGGCTTCCTCTCCAGCCAACAGGTGATACAACACGCTCATCCGCACCGCGACCCCGGACGAGACCTGATCGAGGATGATGGAACGAGGCGAGTCGGCGGCGGCCGACGAGATCTCCAGGCCACGGTTGATGGGTCCGGGATGGGCCACGCAGGCCCCTGGCCTCAGCATCGCCAACCGACGCGGAGTGAGCCCGTAACCGTCGATGTATTCGCGTTCGGACGGGAAGAAACCGCCGCTCATCCGTTCCCTCTGAACCCGCAGCATCATGGCCACATCAACTTCCGGCAGCACCTCATCGAGGTCGTAGCTGATGGCGACACCCCAACCCTCAACCCCTGGCGGCAGCAGCGTCGGCGGGGCCACCAACACGACGGCGGCGCCCAGCTTGTGCAGCAGCAGCACGTTGGAGCGCACCACTCTGGAATGCAGCAGGTCTCCCGTGATCGCGACGGTCTTGCCCGCAAGGTCCCCTAGGCCGTGGGTGCTCAGGTGACGGCGAATGGCGTGGGCATCGAGGAGAGCCTGCGTAGGGTGTTCATGCATGCCGTCGCCCGCATTGATCATCGACGCCCTGACCCATCCTGCGGCTTGGGCCACCGAGCCGGATCCGGCGTGTCGCATGATGATGGCGTCGACGCTCATCGCATCCAGCGTCATGAGCGTGTCACGCAGCGACTCGCCCTTCGAGACGCTGGATCCCTTGGCGGAGACGTTGATCGCGTCGGCGGACAGCCACTTGGCGGCCAACTCGAACGACGAACGGGTGCGTGTGGAGTCCTCGAAGAAGAGATTGACCACGGTGCGGCCGCGCAGCGCTGGCAGCTTCTTGATGGGCCGGGACTGCACATCGTGCATCTCCTCAGCCGTGGCCAGGATGGATTCGATCTGATCCCGGGAGAGATCCGCGATGCTGAGCAGATGCTTCACAGGGCACCCCGTTCGATGGTGACCAAGTCTTGCCCGTCGATCTCGGACACTTGGACGCGTACCCGCTCGTCGCGGGCCGCCGGTAGGTGTTTGCCCACCACATCTGCCTGAATGGGCAACTGGCGGCCGCCGCGGTCGACGAGCGCCGCCAAGTGGATGGCGCTGGGTCGCCCGAGGTCCGCCAAGGCGTGCAACGCCGCCTGAATGGTGCGGCCGGAGTGCAGCACGTCGTCGACGAGAACGACGGTGTGGGTGTCGATGCCGCCGGGGATGATGGTGCGTCCCACGGCGCGCGTCGGGTTGGCGCGCAGATCGTCGCGATACATGGTGATATCGAGTTGGCCGACCGGAAGCTCGTGCCCCACGCCCTGAGCGATGGAGGCCATCCGCTGTGCCAGGGGAGCGCCCCGGGTCAAGATGCCGAGCAGTATGACCTGATCGTCGCCGTGGGCTCGTTCCACCATCTCATGGGTCATCCGCGTCAACGCCAAAGCCATTTCCTCGGCGGTTAGCACCGCCCGCGCCGAAAGCTCCATCCGTCCTCCAGAAGTTCTGGGGCGAATCTACCGTGTGCCGCCGTGAATCGGAGGTTCACCACCCAAGTCCGCGAATGGTCGCATCCGGCGGCGCCCTCAGGGCGCCATGTGGAGCACAACTGGCCAGTTCGTGCCTGGCTTCGTGTTCTCCTCCTTCCAGTAGTACGGTCTCCACCGCCCGTTGAGGAGATGCTCGGCGGCGGACTCACTGAACGCAGCCGGCCAAGTGAATCCGCCGGTGGTCCCGTTGCGCTGGGCTCCGAAGCGCCAGGAGCTGGTGCCTTCAGGGCGCAACTCCAGGTCATAGGTGAGGCCGGCGCGCATCTCGAGGTCCCTGGGGAAAGGCGTGTCGTACCAGGTAGGGACGAGCACCCTGACGCTCTCCGTGATGTTGGCTGGGTGGTAGTTAGCGGCTGGCTGTTGGATGCGTCCGCTGGCCAGCACGGAACCGCCCTGGAGGAACCGCCACCCCAGGGAGCCCGCGACGGTGGCGCTGGTGGCGAACGAGAGCCCGGAGACCTTGCGGGAGACGGCGGGGGTGAACCTTTCGCGTATGGCGCTTTCCCGGCTGATGGTGCGGGTACGGTCGGGGTCCACGTTTCCGCTCTCCAAGGTCGACACGCCTTGCGATGCGCCATCGCGGGTGGTGATTTGAAGGATCGCAGAGAAGCACTTGCCCATGGATCCGGCATCGGTGAGGTTGATCCAGGAACGTGCAGCGGAAGATCCCTCCTGGCGATGCCCCAGGAGCGTCGCCCAGTCCAGGTCGTTGAGCCAGCGAGCCGGGCGAAGCAGGCCCTTGGGAGTGACGGCGTTGTCGCAACTGATGAAGTTGATCTGGGGAGCGGGGTCGATGTTCTCCATCACCACGTGGTAGAGCTGGCCACGCACCAGGGGAGCGGTGCTTGACTCGATCTTGACCTCCTCGAGAATTGTTTTGTGATCCTCGATGTCGACGGGCAGGCCGGGGGTGAAGTGGGTTCTCGCCAAGGGGGCGTTCGTCATTACAGGGAGATGTTGGGGCGTCGCGTCATCGGGTCGAAGGGTCAGGCGAATGCGGCCTCCGGTGCCGCCTGAGTATCCCATGCCCGCAGCCCAGCAGATTCTCAGCCGACTCAGATACCCAGAGATCGTGGCGCGGAACCGAAACGACACGATGTTGTTCTGGCCAGTGCTCATGGTGCCCAGCACGACGTTCCCCAAGGCGCTGAGGACGAAGGTGCCTGGACCATAGAGACGCTTGAACTCCGCCGAGTCGAGTCGCAACCCCTCGGTGGTGGGCGTCACGAGTCGCGAGTCATTCGGTGCTGTATGCGCTGGTAAGGCCAGCCCGGCTGCTGCGGCTGACAGGCCCAAGGCGCCAAACGTGCGGCGAGACAATGCGAAACCTGGTGAGGGCATGTGGGTCCTTTCGAATTCGTATCCCGCCCGCCCCCATGGCGCTCTATAGGTCACCCTACGTGCCAGGAGGGCGAGGCGGTTTGCTCCGCCCACCTGGCGTCGAGATCGTGCAATGGTCGTGTCCGAAGTACCGGTGCGGTAGGGTTCGGCGCATGTTGACGCTGCTGGAGGTGCTACCCGGTTGGCCTGAGGCCGAGCCGGCCTCGCCGCTGTACCTGTTCCTCCTCATGATCGGGGCGCCGCTCTTCACCGGCCTGATCATCACCGTTCTCGCGTTCGCACCCGAGAAGGCCCGTCAGGCCCGTGAGAGCCGCTCCGCAGGGAACGAGGACATCAGCCTCTGACGGCGTTCATCCTCGGCTGCGTGCCTGGGCGCGCAAGGCGCGGCGGGCCTCGTCGAGACGTTCGGTGACGCTGCGGCGAACCTGTTCGCTGGGTTCGTTGTCCTCCAGCCAGGCCTGCACCGTGGCCACGAGCGACTCGCTGGCGAGGGGCTGCGGAAACAGCCACCGTAACGCCGTGCCGATCGCCGCGTAGCCCCGGTCGGCCCAGATGCCCTCGCGCCGGGAGATCTTGCCGAGCAGGTCCAGATAGGCCGCCGGGTATGGCGCCAGCACCTCGTCTTGGCCGTAACGCCAAAAACCCATGCAGATGCTGCGGTGGGTCTCGTTGGGCACGCTGGCGTCGTCGGTCGCCAAGCGCCATGCTTCGGCCTTAGCCTCGTCGTCTGGCAGCGAGGCTAAGGCTGACGCGGCGTGCTCGGCCCCCGCTGAGGTCTTGTCGCGTTCCAGTTCCGCGGCGATCTCCTCCTGGCCGATCGCTCCCAGCTTCGCCAAGGCGGTGACGATGGACCAGCGCATGCCTGTGTCGATGGCCAAACCCTCGGGGACCTCCTCGCCCGCGAGCCATCCCCTGAGCAGGGTGATCCCGCCGTCGGAGCGGGCCGCCGCGATCAGGGCCTTGGCGATGAGCACCTGGGCGTCCGAACCCGGGTCAGCCTCACGGAGCAACTGGGCCAAACCAGTCACGAGCGTGGCGTTGACACCGTCGCGCAATTCGGGGGCGGTGAACGCGAGTGACGCGTTGACTGCCTGTGCAAGTAGGGAGGACACGGCGGCCATGTCGTGCTCGCTAGGCAGGCCCGCGAGCACGAGAGCGATGAAGTCCTGCGCCGGGAGTTGCGCGTCTCGGGTCATCTCCCAGAACGCCGCCCACGTCACCGCTCGGGCCAGAGGATCGGACAGGCTGCCGATGTGGGCCACAAGCGTCGCCGCCGACACCTTGTCGAGGCGTACCTTCGTGTAGCTGAGGTCGCCGTCGTTGAGCAGCACCACCTCACCCTTCTCCAGGCCCACGAGTGCCTCGACGGGGGTCCGCTCGCCAGCCACATCCACCTCCAGGAAGTGGTGTCGCACCAGCGCGTCGTTCTCCAGCCGATATAGCCCGATGCCCAACCGATGAGTGCGCAGCGTCGGCCAATCCGGATGCGCAGTCTGTACCACGTCGAAGCGGGTGAAGCATCCGTTCTCGTCTACCTCGAATTCGGCCGAGACGGTGTTGACGCCCGCGGTTTCCAACCATTGGGAGGAGAACCAACTCAGGTCTCGGCCCGAGGCAGCCTCTAGTTCGGTGAGCAGATCGCTCAGTTGGGTATTGCCGTAGGCATGTTTGCCGAAGTAGGCGTTGACGCCCTTGAGGAAGTCTTCACGGCCGACGACGGAGACCAGCAGCTTCAGCACCGAGGCGCCCTTGGCGTAGGTGATGCCGTCGAAGTTCTGTTCCACCTTCTCCAGATCCGACATATCGGCCGCGATGGGATGAGTCGTCGACATCTGGTCCTGCAGGTAGGCCCAAGCCTTGCGCTCGTTGGAGAACGACGCCCACGGGTTGGCTCCCGTGTCGTACGTGGCGGAGATCTCGTCGTTAGCGAAGTGCGATGCCCACTCGGCGAAGGACTCGTTGAGCCACAGGTCATCCCACCAGCGCATGGTGACGAGGTCGCCGAACCACATGTGGGCCAACTCATGCAGGATCGTGTTGTCGCGGGCATCGAGTTCGCGTGCCGTCACTCGGGAACGGAACAGGTACTCGTCGCGGAAGGTGACGCAGCCCGCGTTCTCCATGGCGCCGGCGTTGAACTCGGGGACGAAGATCTGGTCGTAGGTGCCAAACGGGTAGGGCACGCCGAAGGCCGCCTCGAACACCTCGAATCCGCGCTGCGTAGTGGTGAAGACCCGCTCGGCATCGAGGTACTCGACGAGGGACTGCCGGCATGCTACTGATGCTGGAATCTCGCCGGCAGCCGACGCGATGGTGGCCCTCTCCACATGGAACTCGCCCGCCACGAGTGCGGTGATGTAGGTGGAAATACGTGGGGTGGGTTCGTGGACGAAGCGTCCGAATCCGTCGCCGATGTCTTCCGGGGAGACGCTGGGGGCGTTGGTGAACACCGCCCAGCCGATTGGGGCGAGCACCGTGAGCTGGAAGGTGGCCTTCTGGTCTGGCTGTTCAAAGGTGGCATACATCCGCCGGGCATCGGCGGTCTCGAACTGCGTGTAGAGGTAGGTCTTGGAGTCGGCCGGGTCGACGAAGCGATGCAGGCCCTCGCCGGAGTTCGAGTACCGGCAGGTGGCGTCCACGATGACGACGTGGGAACCGGTGGAAAGGTCGGGAAGCGGCAGGCGGTAGCCGTCGAATCCCGACGTGTCGACCGGCTTGCCGTCGACGGTGGCGGAACGCACCTCGTCAGCGATGAGGTCGAGATGGGACGCTCCGCCGGTAGCGGTGAAAGTGAGCTCAGTGATTGAGCGGAACTGACGCTGAGCGTCGGACACTTCTCGGCCGGTCAGGTCGACCGTGACGCTGTACGACTCGGCGGCGACCAACTCGGAACGGGCGCGAGCCTCGTCGCGCGAAATATTGGCCGTGGCCATGAAGATTCCTCCTTATGCGAGCGCCTTGCGCGCTGGACAACATCCCATCATGCCGCGCCGATGCGGTGAGTCCAGGGATTTCGAGGTTTCGTGCCCGGATCCACAGGCTTCTCGCGGAATCCGTGATGTCACGAGGCTATGGAACCATTGCCCCATGACCGAGATCACCGAGGCGGGCGCGGAGTCCCCGCAGTTGCGTCGTCGCTGGACCGAACTCAACGCGACGCTGAGTGAAGCGCAGGAGGCCTACTACGGGGCGGATGCCCCCACCATGTCCGACGCCGCTTACGACGAACTCATGCGAGACCTCCAAGCCTTGGAGGCGGCATATCCCTCCCTGGTGACGCCGGACTCGGTCACGCAGCGCGTGGGCATGGCCACGATGACCACCTTCGAGGCCGTCGAGCATCGCCGACGCATGATGAGCCTTGACAACGTGTTTAGCGATGAGGAACTCAAGGCTTGGCTGGCTCGTACCCCGGCGGAGCATTATCTGTGTGAACTCAAGATCGATGGCTTGGCCGTCAACCTGCTCTACCTCGACGGACGTCTCGAGGTGGCCGCTACCCGCGGCGACGGCCGGGTGGGTGAGGACGTCACCCCCAACGTGGCCACGATCGCGGACGTCCCGCGGCGCCTACCGCCGGGCTCGCCTTCAGTGCTGGAGGTGAGGGGCGAGGTCTTCTTCCCCGTGGCTGCCTTCGAGGAGTTCAACGCGTCTCTCGTGGCTGCGGGCAAGGCCCCATTCGCCAATCCGCGCAACGCGGCGGCCGGGTCGCTGCGGCAGAAGAATTCTGCCGTCACGGCGGAACGCCCCCTACGGATGCTGGTGCACGGCATCGGCGAGATCGACGGCGTCGCCCCGGACACTCAGTCGGCGGCCTACGAACTGTTGGCCAGCCTCGGGCTCCCCGTGCCGGAGACCTACAAAGTGGTGAGCAGCGCCGACGACGTGGCCGATTACGTCGCCTACTACGGGCAACATCGCCACGACGTGAGTCACGAGATCGACGGCATCGTGATCAAGGTGGACGCCTTGACCGAGCAGCAGCGCCTCGGTGCCACATCGCGTGCCCCGCGTTGGGCGATCGCCTACAAGTACCCGCCAGAGGAGGTCAACACCAAGCTTCTCGACATCCAGGTGGGCGTCGGCCGCACCGGCCGCGTCACCCCGTTCGGCGTCATGCAGCCCGTCTTCGTCAGCGGCTCCACCGTCGAGATGGCCACGTTGCACAACGCCTACGAGGTCAAACGCAAGGGTGTGCTGATCGGCGACACCGTCGTGCTGCGCAAGGCGGGAGACGTCATCCCCGAGATCGTCGCCCCGGTCGTCGCGTTACGTGACGGGAGCGAGCGCGAGTTCATCATGCCCACGCACTGCCCCTCGTGTGGCGCCGAGCTTCGCCCGGAGAAGGAGGGCGACAAGGACATTCGCTGTCCCAACGCGCGCAGTTGCCCCAGTCAGTTGCGCGAGCGGCTTTTCGGGCTCGCCTCTAGGGGGGCGCTGGACATCGAGGCGCTCGGCTGGGAGGGCGCGGGTGCGCTGCTCGAGGGCGGGCTGCTTGCCGACGAGGGCGGCCTGTTCGCGCTGACTGCGGAGGACCTCCTGCGCACCGAGCTCTACACTCGCGCGGCCAAACGTGCCGAACTCGCCTCACCGCCACCCACGGGCATCCGGGACGGGCGGGTGCTCTCCAGCGTCGGGGAAAAGCTGCTGGCCAACCTGGAGTCAGTCAAGGCGCAACCGCTGTGGCGGGTGTTGGTGGCCCTCTCCATCCGGCACGTGGGGCCCACCGCGGCGCGGTCGCTGGCGGCCCGGTTCGGTTCCATGGACGCGATCCGTGCGGCCACCGTCGAGAACTTGGCCTCCGCCGACGGTGTGGGGCAGATCATCGCCGAGTCAGTGGTGGCCTGGTTCGGCGTCGACTGGCACATCGCCATCGTGGACGCCTGGGCGGCGGCCGGGGTCCGGATGGCCGATGATCAGGACGCCTCCACACCGAAGACGCTGGAGGGCTTGACGGTAGTGGTTACCGGCTCGTTGGAGAGCTTCACCCGAGATGGCGCCAAGGAGGCCATCATCGCTCGTGGTGGGAAGGCCTCTGGTTCGGTGAGTAAGAAGACCGACTATGTGGTCATCGGGGCCAACGCCGGATCGAAGGCCGTCAAGGCGGAGCAACTAGGCCTCCCGATCCTCGACGAAGCGGGGTTCGTCGCGTTACTCGAACGGGGCCCTGACGGCCTGCCCGCGTAGCATCGGCTCATGCCGCATCCAAAGCCGAAACATCATCGCAAGCGTTGGCTAGCTGGCGCCATGGCGCTGGTGCTGCTGCTGGGCCTAGGCGTGGTGAGCTACCGGATGAAGAACTCGACCACCTTCCAGGTGGCCGGCGAGTTGGTTCCGCGCGTCGACACGGGGGAGAAGGCGGTGGCCCTCACCTTCGACGATGGTCCGACGCCGGCGGACGCGGATGCCGTCCTCGGTGCCCTCGCTGAGCGCGGGGTGCGTGCCACGTTCTTCGTCAACGGAAAGCCGCTGAGCGAGGCACCTGATGTGGGCCGGCGCCTCGTGGAGGCCGGCCACGAACTGGGCAACCACACGTGGACGCACCGGCGGATGGTTCTGGTCACCCCAGCCATCGTCGCGGACGAGGTGGAACCCACCGACGACGCCATTCGGAGCAGCGGATACGAAGGCGAGATCACCTTCCGCCCTCCCTACGGCGACAAACTGCTGACCCTGCCGCTGTATCTGGCGAACCACGATCGCACCACCGTGACCTGGGACGTCTCCCCTGAGCGGTGGGATGCGGAGCAAACCCCTGATGAGATCGTCGACGGCGCAGTGTCCGAGACCCGACCGGGCTCGATCATCCTGCTGCACCCCTGGAACGGGAGGACCTCGGTGCAGCAGGCGATCGGGCCCGTCATCGACGACCTCACCGCTCAGGGATACCGTTTCGTCACCGTCTCCGAACTCCTGGCCATGCGGTGAGCCCTGCTCACTTGCCGTGGTCGTGCCGGTACAGCATCGCCCCGCAGGTGTAGTAGAGATACCCGTCGGCCCCCACGACGAGGTGGCTGACGGGGATAGGCGCGTCGGTGCCCGGCTTGCGATCGACGAGGAGCGTGGTCTTCGTGAAGTCGGCAGTAGGCACGGCGTAGAGGCGACCCCCGATGACGGCGTAGAGGTTGGCGCCACGGTGCACGAGCCAACTGCGGTTGTGGGCCGCCGCGCCGCCTTGAGAGATGCTGTGTGCAGTGACGGAAAGGTTGCTGCGGTTCACGCGGAACACGTATTGGCCGGTGATGCCGTAGAGCTGGCCGTCGCCGCCGAAGACCAGTGCGGTGACGGCTGCCTGGCCCTTGCCCTTGAAGGGGGCGACGACGCGCACCACCCGCCGCGTGTTCAGGTCGAACTCGAGCAGGTGGGCCTCTTGGCCCGAGGCGATCGTGCCGTGCGCGCCCCGGATGGTGGTCCCGATATAGAGTTTTCCGTCGCGATGCGCCAGGGAGATGGGGGATTGCTGGGTGAGGAGACCCTCGGCCCCCGGCAGGTCGCCGAGCCGCTTGCTCCAGATGATCGTCTCCGTCGCCGCGTCATAGAGGCTGAGGGCTCCGCCGAGACCCGACGCGGGGACGGAGCCGACCGCGAACTGCTCGCCCGTGGTGTGGACGATGGCGTAGGGTCGGTTCTGGCCCAAGCCGATGGCGGGGGTTACGCCACTGGTCCTCAGCGTCGATAGGGAGTGCTGCGCGATCGTTCCACTCTCGTAGAGTCCGGTGATCAGCCGGTCGCCGTGGATCGCCATGCCCTCGGCCTGACCGTTGGGTGCGTCGAATGGCTGATACCCGGTGGCCTTCGCGTCGCTGGCGGGCGTGATGGCCAGCAGGTGGGGCGCGGTCATATACCACGAGGCGTAGAGCTTGCCGTTGCCGCCGGCGATCAGGGACTGGAAGGTGCGCGGGCCGGGCTTGATCAGATCACGGTACAGGCGTGATTGGTTCTCTCCCGCGTTGTAGATCCCTAGGTTGGCCTCTTGCATTGCCCCGGCGACGAAGGTCTCCCGGTCAGCCCAGCTATTGCGGCTTAGCCGAGTCAGGCCGGCGCCGTGAGCGAATACGGGGGTGTAGGTGTCGTCGGCGGGATTGAATTCCACCAGTTGAGTGGGGTTGCCGTTCGCACCTGCTTGAAGGAAGTACACCCTGGACTTCTCGCCTGGCCGCTTCACCACTTTGCTGATGGCGCGCTCGAGGCGGAGACTGCCCCCGGTGCTGACCCGGATCGCCGTGACCCCAGACTCGTTGGGGTGCCAGACGTAGAGCACGCCGGCCTGCGCCTCGAGCGAGTGGATCATGCCGGAGCCGATCTGGCCCGGCAAGGTCAGTGCGGTCTTGGCACCGGTACGCACGTCGATCTGGTACACGCCAGGCTTGCCGACGCTCGCGTAGAGTTTCCCGCCTTCGTAGGCGAGGCAGCGCACGTCCGAGAACGCCGCATCCACGGGTGCGCACCCTGGGAGGACGCCCCATCCCTCCGTCGCGCTGTAGGTGAGGATGGTGCCTTTGTGCTTTGAGCTTTGAACGGCGATGTAGGCCTTGTTGTTCTCGTCGACGGTGACGTCCCACAGGTGGTCCATGTATGGCTCCACCTTCGAATAGCCTGGGGTGTCGGGGGAGGACAGGCGCGTCACAGCTTTGTCGGCGCCGGCGTTTGGGTCGTACCGGAACAGGTGACGGCCAGCCGCGATGAGCACAGACTTGGCGGCGTCGCTCAAGGTGACGAAACCCCACGGTTGCACGTCGATGTTCACATCGGTGAACGGGCGAGAGGTGCAGGTATGAGCCGACAGATCGACGACGTTGAGCATGCCGCCAGCTCCTCCGCTGATCACCACGGCGATGGGGGTGCCATCCGAACGGACGGTGGTACCGAAGCTTGGCACGCTCACCGAAGGGGCCGAAGGTGCGAGGTTGAGCGCTTCCTCTCCGCGGGGCGCGGCGTTAGCTGATCGAGTGGCTGCTGCGACGCCCGCAAGGAGCGGAGCGGTGAGCCCAGCCTGGGCAAAGGTCCGGCGGGGGATGGTGCGCATGGGCGACTCCTTCGGTGGATACCTCGGTGAACAGCCCCCCTGAGAGAATCCTAAGAAGTCTCAGGTGAAGATTCAAGTAAAGGTTGCCTTAGCTCTACAGAGGGCGGGTATCGTGCCGCTCAACCGTGGTGGATGCTCGCGGCAGCCGCTGTGGCCCGCGTGGGATAGTTGGGGCATGCGCGTACACATTGCCACTGATCATGCCGCCTTCGAGCTCAAGAACTATCTCGTCGAACGCCTGAAGGAGGCCGGGCACGACGTCGTGGACCACGGCGCCCATACCTACGACGCCCTCGACGACTACCCGCCGCTCATCATTCCGGCGGCCGAAGCCGTGGTCGCCGAGCCTGGCTCGCTAGGGATTGTGCTGGGCGGCTCGGGCAATGGTGAACAGATCGCGGCCAACAAAGTGCGCGGCGTTCGGGCGGCCCTCGCCTACAACACCGAGATGGCCCAATTGGCGCGCGAACACAACGATGCCAACGTCGTGGCCCTTGGCGGACGCATGCACGCCGAAGGCGAGGCGTTCGCCATCGTCGAGGCCTTTCTTGGCACGCCGTTCAGCGGGGACGAACGCCACCAGCGCCGAATCGATCTACTCGCCGATTACGAAGCCACGAAGTAGCTACCGCTTCTCGCCGCGGGCGGTTGGGGCTTCCCCCGCGGGGGGCTCCGAAGCGCGGCGAGGAAGGAGCCGGGCACGCAGTGCGCGGTGCCTGCTCACCAGCCCGGAGATCCCGTCCCGGCCGAACTCGCGACGCTGTTCCTCGCCCATAGCGGCACCCTATCCTCAATGCCCGCCGCAGGAGGACTGGGGTGTAGGTTGATCCAATGCCCGAGGGACACGTCATTCACCGCCTGGCCAATGCCTTCACCTCCACCTTTGGCGGCAAGACGGTCGCGGTTTCGTCCCCTCAGGGCCGTTTCGACGCGTCGTTGCTCGATGGCACGCGGTTCGAGCGGGGCGAGGCGGTGGGAAAGCACCTGTTTCTTGACTTCGCCGGCGATCAAGCCATTCATATTCATCTCGGCCTCATCGGCAAGATCGGTTTCGCGCCCCTCGCGCCACCCCGTGGGCAGGTGCGGCTGCGCATCGACGACGGAAGTACCGCCGCCGACCTGCGCGGCCCGCAGTGGTGCCGGTTATTGACGGCCGAAGAACGCGACGCTGTCGTCGCCAAGAGTGGGCCCGATCCGCTGCGTCGCGACGCCGCTCCGGAGCGTGGATACGCCAAGGTGCGCCGGTCCGGAAGGTCGATCGCCGCCCTCCTCATGGATCAGGAGGTGGCCGCCGGGGTCGGCAACATCTTCCGTGCCGAGGTGCTGTTCCGCCAGGGACTTGATCCCACGGTCCCGGGACGCGACATCACTGGCCGTACCTGGGAGGCCATCTGGGCGGACCTCGTGTGCCTCATGGGGATCGCGGTGGAGCGCGGCCGTATCGATACCGTGCGCGACGAGCATGGCCCGGAGTCGCAAGACCGCGAGCCGCGCGACGATCCGCACGGCGGCGAGGTCTACGTCTATCGCCGGAGCGGCCAGCCATGCCTCGTGTGCGGCACCGCAGTGAAGACGGCTGTGCTGGATGGCCGAAACCTCTACTGGTGCTCTAGGTGTCAGTGCCAGAAGAACCTATAACGGCATTACCCTTTTGGGCATGGAATGGAGCCAGTACTGCGCCGTCTTATTCGACCTCGACGGCGTGATCACCCCCACCGCGGAGGTTCACATGGTGGCGTGGGGTGAGATGTTCAATCACTACCTTGACTCGGTGGGGGACCACGAGCCCTACACCGACGATGACTACTACCGCTACGTCGACGGCAAGCCCCGATACGACGGTGTGCGCGATTTCTTGGCCTCGCGAGGTATTCACCTGCCAGAGGGCGACCCCACGGACGATCCCTCGGCCGTAACCATCTGCGGCCTGGGCAACCGCAAGAACGAGGCGTTCAACCGCGTCATTGAGCGCGACGGGGTGAACCCGTTCCCCGGATCGGTGAAGCTCATCGAATACCTCGCCGATGCTGGGCACAAGCTCGCCGTGGTCTCGTCCTCGAAAAACGCCCCGGCAGTGCTCAAGGCGGCGAACCTGAGTCACTTCTTCCCCGTGGTGGTGGATGGCAATCTGGCCCGCGAGGAGGGGCTTCCCGGTAAGCCCGCACCCGATACCTTCGAACGGGCCGCTGAACTGCTCGGGGTTCCCACCACATCGTCGGTGGTGGTGGAGGATGCGCTGTCGGGCGTCGCGGCCGGCGCGGCTGGAGACTTCGCTCTGGTCATTGGCGTGGCCCGCGAAGTGGAACCACAGACATTGCGTGACGCCGGAGCCGATGTCGTCGTCGCGGACCTGGGGGAGTTGGTGACCCAATGATCCGCGAGATCTCCGCCGATCCGCTCAACCGCGCTCGCTTCCCCATTGATGAGTGGCGCTTCATCGAACTAGAGCCCAACACCGCCGACGTCGGAACCACTGAGACTCTCTTCGCCGTCGGCAACGGGTACCTCGGTATGAGGGGAAACCCGGAAGAGGGGCGCGCCAGTTATGCTCATGGCACCTTCATCAATGGTTTCCACGAGACGTGGCCCATCAAGCACGCCGAGGAGGCCTTCGGGTTCGCGCATACCGGGCAGACCATCGTCAACGTGCCGGATGCGAAGCTGCTCAAGATCTATGTCGACGACGAACCACTGACTCTGTCCGTGGCCGACCTGGACCATTACGAGCGTTCTCTCGACTTCCGCGAGGGTAGGCTGCTGCGCACCGTCGTGTGGCGCACCCCGGCCGGGAAGCGAGTCCAGATCAAGAGTTCTCGCATGGTCTCGTTCACAGACCGGCACCTCGCGTTGCTGGAGATTGAGGTCACGCTCCTCGAGGGCGGTGACGCTCCAGTCGTGATCAGCTCTCAGATCGTCAACCGGCAAGACGGCTATTCCGACTACCGCCGCCCGGACCAGGCCAGCGAAGGCTGGGATCCTCGCCGCAGTGCGAAATTCGAGGGGCGTGTCCTACTGCCCGAACTCAACTGGAATCAGGGCCAGCGCATGATGCTGGGCTATCAGACGGCGCGTTCCGGTATGACCATCGGCATTGCCGCCGACCACTACATCGACACCGAGAACGTCTACGAGACGATCATCTCCACTGAGGATGACCTCGGCAAGATGGTCTACCGCATCGACGCAGAGGAGGGCCAGCCCATCGTCGTGCGCAAGGCGGTGGCCTACCACACGTCCCGCGGGGTCCCATGCGCCGAGTTGTCGGATAGGTGCCGCCGCACGCTGGATCGCGTTCGTGACAACGGCTTCGAGTACTACTACGAGCGTCAGCGGCAATGGCTGGCGAACTTCTGGCTGAACTCCGATGTCGTGATCGAGGGTGAGTCGGCAGTGCAGCAGGCCGTGCGGTGGTGCTTGTTCCAACTGGCCCAAGCGGCCGCACGTAGCGATCAATTGGGAATCGCCGCCAAGGGAGTCACGGGATCCGGTTACGAGGGGCACTACTTCTGGGATACCGAGATCTATCTGGTGCCATTCCTCATCTACACCGCACCGCGCATCGCTCGCAACGCACTCAGATTCCGGGTCAACCTGCTTCCCCAGGCGCGAGAGCGTGCGGCCGTGGTGTCACAGTACGGTGCGCTTTACCCGTGGCGCACCATCAACGGCGAGGAGGCGTCTGCCTATTACGCGGCGGGCACGGCCCAGTACCACATCGATGCCGACGTCGCCTACGCCTTCGAGAAGTATCGCGACCTCACGGGCGACCAGGAATTCATGTACCGCGACGGCGCGGCGGTGCTCATTGAGACGGCCAGGCTTTGGGCGGACCTCGGCTTCTGGCGCGTCGAGGCCAATGGCGTGCGGCGGTTCCACATTCACGGGGTCACCGGCCCCGATGAATACACTGCCGTGGTCAACAACAACATGTTCACCAATGTCATGGCACGGGCCAACCTCCGCTATGCCGCGTCGCTCATGCGCGAGATGCGCGAGGTCGACGAGGCCGCGTACTTCCGGGTGGTCGATGAACTCAACGTGACGGAGGGGGAGATCGACGAATGGGAGATGTGCGCCGATGGCATGGTCATCCCCTTCGACGAGAACCTGGGAATCCACCCGCAGGACGAGCAGTTCCTCTACTTGGAGATGTGGGACCTGGAGAACACTCCTGAGAACAAGCGCCCCCTTCTGTTGCATTACCACCCGTTGGTCATCTACCGGTTCCAGGTGCTGAAGCAGGCGGACGTGGTGCTGGCCCTGTTCCTGCAGGGAAACCAGTTCACCGCCAAGGAGAAGAAGGCCAACTTCGAATATTACGACCCGATCACCACCGGTGATTCGACCTTGTCGGGAGTGGTGCAGTCGGTCATTGCGGCCGAGGTGGGTTACCAGGATATGGCTATGCAGTACTTCCTGACGGGACTCTACGTCGACCTGGCCGACCTGCATTCCAATGCCCGCGACGGCGTCCATATCGCCTCGACGGGAGGAGTCTGGAACGCATTGATCTACGGTTTCGCCGGGCTGCGCGATCACGATGGCATCATCACGTTCGACCCTCGTCTTCCCAAGGAGTGGAAGGCGATGGAACTTCCGCTGCGGATCCGCGGATCGCGAGTTCGGGTGCGGTTGGAACGCAAATCGATCGCCTTCGAGGTTGAGGAGGGCGGTCCCGTGGAGGTGAGCGTCCGTGGCACCGCCTACACCGTCGAGCCAGGAACGCCGGTCAGCGTACCGCTCAAGAACCAGGGGCCGAGACTGAAATCCTTGGTGGGCAGCCACCCCGTGGTCGGCGAGGTACGTGACGACGGGTCGGTAATCCAGGCCGTGGTGCCCGAATCGCACGCGCAGCAGGATCCCATCGTCGAGGACTGATGAGCGTCGAGCTGACCGGAGGGCAGAACGAGGAGTTCGAGACGCGCCCCACCCCGAACGGTTTTGAACTGATTGGGGAGGGGCGGCTCGCTCGTTGGACGGTGAACTGGCCGGAGCCGTGGCGGACCCTGGGGCGAGCCGATGATGCAGTGGGAGCCGACTTCGAGCATCCCGTCGGTGCGTGGGGGCGGGTCAGGGTTCGCTCCGGACGGCGCCTCCGTATGGAGGTGACCGTGGAGTCGCGCGGAGAGGTCGTGGTCCCAGGGCCCACGATGGGCGTGGGGACGGCGAGCACACCCATCGCCTGGCTGGGTGGGGCGTCGGGGGAGGTTGTCCTCACTTCGGAGACGGGGCCGGGTCTACTGACGCAGCGCCGGGGAGATTCAGTGCCGACCTCTCCTTGCCGTTGGCACCTCCTCCAAGAGGAGATCCGGCTGTGGCCTGGGCGAGTGGTCTCCGCCTCGTGGACCTACGAGAGCATGGAAGGCGATGCCTGGACCATTCCTCCGGAGCCACCCTGGCTGCCCGTGGAGCGCTACGTGCCGGCCGGCCATCCGGTAACCATCACCGCTCCAGACGGGAGGGTGGAGAGCGAGTGCCAGGTGCGGGAGGGCGATGGCGGTTTCGACGTTTTCCCCAACGTTGGTGTGCATCGAGCCGAGGTCTGGAGTGCTGCGGGCCCTTCCAGGATCGACATCGGTGGCTACCTGTCATTGGAGGAACTGCGTGAAAGGGCGCTGCGAGACCGAGTCGCCTCACCCGAGAGCGTCTACGTCGCCGTGCGTCACATGATGGCCTCATGGATCGATGACGATCTGCTCGACTGGGTGGAACGCCACATCGCTTCCTTGGCCGAGGAGCCCTCGCCTTGGCTCGCGGGGGCGGCCCAGCTAGGCGTGTCGTTGGGCCTGCCAACCGCCCGTATGGCCAAGGAGATCGCGACCGCGGTGCTGGAGAGGCCGACCAAGGATGGGGTCATCATCCTCGCCATGCATGGGCTCGCCACGGCCGACCTTGGGGCTGGAGCATGGCCGGTGGGAAATCTGCGTTCCATCGGCCAGGAGGCCTTCTCCCGCATGGGGCATGGGCGCATTCGTAACTGTGGTCCCGCAACGACGGGACGAGACATCGCACTGGGGCGGCTGTTCCTGGCCGGGCTGGGAGAAAACGAGCGGGCGCTACGGCTTTCCGCTTGCGCGCAGGCCGCCACCAACGAACTCATGTGTCGTCTCAGTGCGAATCCTAATCACGTGGATCTAGCCTGGCTATCGCTTCAGGAATAAGCAGCGGGCGCGCCGAGATGAACTCGACACGCCCGCTCGGAAGGTGAGGGAGAGCGCTCAGTCCCACGTCACCTTGAGACTAGGATCGGTGACGTCGATCGAGGCTTTGCCCCAAGTAGATCCGGATCCGAAGCCTGTCAGGGTGCAGGGCTGCCACGGCTGGCCAGCTTTCTTGCATTCGGCGTTGATTTTGAAGTACCCGAATTCCCGTGAAGAGATGACGGTGGGCACGCTGGAATCAGCCTTGGGAATCACCTTCTCCATCTTCGTCCGGGCGGCCGCGTCCTGCGTACGGGTGATCGAACCGTCGCGAATCTCGAATCCGTTGCTGGTCTTCGCTTCGAGCTGCATGTTGCAGCCGGGTTTGAGGGCCTTGGAAGCAAGACACTTTTTCGCCTCTGGAAGCACCTTCTCGCGGAACATCTTGATCCCCTCGTCGGAGACCCTCAGGCTGAGCATGGACGTGTCGCGCTTGGTCACGCTTTGGACGGTGAGGGTGGACTTGCCTTCGATTTCGAGGTACTTGTTGTCGGCCTCCACCTTGTAGCTTCCTGGGAAGACGGACGGGGATTCACTTTCGGCTTTCACCCCATTGACCTTTACACCCACGTCCTTGACCCCGTAGAGGCTCAGGGTAGGCAGGGACGCGCCGATTTTGGCCTCGGAGTCCTCGACGATGACCCTGAAATCTTCGCTCGAGGAATCGCCGGCCACGGAATACTTGGCCTTCACTTGGTAGGAAGGTCCGCTCCCATCGGCTTCATCGACCTCGATGCCGTCGATGGGAGCTCGCTCCAGGGAGTCTTTCAAGACCTCGTCGGTGAGCAGCGAATCGTCATTGATGCTGGAGGTGTCCAACATCTTGACGGCATCCTTGGCGCGGCCTTCCGAGATCGCCTTGAGGTAGTCATTGACGACGGCCCGTGCCGCTTCCTTCGGATCCTTTGGCGGTTCTGAGGAGGCGGTCGTTCCGGGCAAGCGCAGGATGCCCGTCGCGAAAATCGTGATCGCCACCACGACGACGAGCGCGACAACACCGCCGACGATCCAGCCCACAGGCGATTTCTTCGTGGCAGGTTGACCAGCATACCCAGAGGCGCTGGCGAAACCCTGCGCGTAAGGAGCCCCCGGCTGCCCGGGCGACATTTGTGGCTGAGCTGGGCCCTGCTGACCGGGGTAGCCCTGGTAGCCGGGGCCTTGAGGCTGGCCTGGGCCTTGGGGAGGCTGGCCTGGGCCTTGGGGAGGCTGGCCTGGGCCCTGCGGAGGCTGGCCTGGGCCCTGCGGAGGCTGCCCTGGGCCCTGCGGGGGAAATTGCCCTTGGGCCGGAGGCTGAGGACCATTCGGGGGGCCGCCATAGGGGGGTGGGAGTTCGTTCATGTTCTCAGGCATAGGTTTTTCCCTTCCGGGGCTCATCGTACGGCTATGTCGGACTCTTTTCAGGCACACGGTGGCTGCTCCACCTAATGGACCGCGCGAAGATGGTCAACGCTTGGTCTCGGGATTGAGTCTACGTACGAATCGCCATAGCCGCTGCATGCTGTTCATTTCTGGACGCGGAGGCTGGGACAGGGCGACGTCGCCAAGCTCAACGGTCTTGGGGGCCTCGCCGCGCAATCGCTCGGCGAGGTCGGGCGGGGCCTGCCAGACCCGTGTGTATTCGCGCCGCCGTAGGAGCCCTTTCTTGCCCAGCGTGCGTAGGTCGTGGCGGGCCGTCTCGTAACTGACCCCCCAGTAGGTCTCGTGAGTCTCGTAGCTGAAGGCGCTGCGCGGGTCCGCAAGGCAGGTCTCCAGCACCTTCAACTGGCGGTGGTTGAGTTCCTGCTCCACGCTCAGCAGAGGGGTCCGGGTGGGACGGCCAGCGCTTAACTCAGCCTCCAGCCGGGCTCGCAACTGCCAAATGGCGCGTCGCAGCACCGATGTGGAGAAGACGAAAAAGTAGGTGAGGTCTCCTTCATCGGTTTCGGTGAGCAGGAAGGAGCGGCGATAGTCGAGGCCGCGGGCGGCCATCACGGTGGAGACCGAGAGGTACTTCGCCAGCCAATAGCCGCAACGAAACATCGCCCAGTAGAACAGGAGGCGAGCAGTCCGGTTGTTGGCCTCGGCGAAATACTGATCGTGTACCGCCATGTAGTGCACCGTCATCGCGGCGAGAAGCGGCGGAAGGTTCTCGTTCGTCTCTCGGTTGGCGAAGCGGCACAGCTTGCCAAGGCGGGCTTCGATCTCGGGTACGGGGGGAGCGCAGTGCCACACCTGCCCGTAAGGATTGGCTACGTCCGATCCAGCGGTGCGCAGGGCCCCATCGCCTGTGAGGATGGCGTTGAGTTCCACTATCCGCTCGGGGGTAAAAGGCTCCTCCGCCCATTCGTGTACCTTGGCCAACGCCAGATAATTGCGGTGGGCCTGCTGTCCCGCTTCCGTGTCTAGGATGGTTCCATCGTCGAACGCGAGCAGCGCCTCGCTGCGTGTGAGGGTGGCTCCCGCGATCTGGGCAGACGCGATGGCCTCTTCGCGCAGGGTCCACTCGATGAACAGGTCCCCCTGCTCGGCGGTGGGGACCTGCTGGTCGAGATCGGAATCCTCGCCGCTGACGGCGAACCCGATCTCCTTGAGCGCGTCCATCAGCACAGAAGCGGGGTGATACCAGAGCCGCTGCCCCGTGCCGGAGCGGAAGACGGGGACCCGGAGCACCTTCTCCAAGCGGCGGCTCTTGATGCGGACCCACCACTGTTCCCGGGTCAGCCCCTCCGGGGGATCTTGACCAAGAAGGTCGTCCCAATGAGGGTAGCCATCGATGTGGGGCATATCGCCCATGAGCCACAGGGGAACGGGATCGTCGCGGAGCACGGTCTTCCACGGCGGCGGGGTGGCAGGAACGTCCATGCGCCAAGCGTAGGGGGTGCTGCTGCCGATCCCGCGCAAGGTCCCCAGCGGGTTGTCCACAGGTTGGTGGTGGGTGTGGTGGGTGGTCTGGTGGGCTGGTTGGATGGTGGTATCTCGGCGATGGAGGCGTGATGCGTAGGGTGTTGGGGTTTGTGTTGGTGGTG
>JBHADA010000064.1:0-208056 GCA_041854805.1 Arachnia sp. | reverse complement strand
CTATCACGATGACAGCCCCTCGACACAGGAACCTTGCCTACACCACGACCTCGAACAGCGAGACCCGGGTGGGCGACAAGACATCCAGCACGGTGGCTGGCTTGCCGCGCAACCGCTCGGGGGAGTAACCATCCTCGCTAGTGCTATGGGCGCGGATGGTGTCCTCACCAGCCCGCACCCGTGGGCCCCTTCCCCTGCCCGCCAGTGTGCCGGTTCACCCTGGCCTCCGCCCAGCCGGCACCGGGAGCCACAGCCGTCTCGGCCACGAGGCAACGCGCTCCACGCGCAGGCTGTCATTCACTTCGACTCCTGTTTGCGAGGTTCGCGAGTTGGCGCCTACCGAGACCATCCTCTCCCTCACGGCCGAGGAGCTCACCGCTTTGGTGCAGCGGCATTAGATCAGGCGGCAGTTCTGATCGGTCCCGAGGCTCGACCGGGTTCCGTCGATGTAAGTCAAGGTGGGTACCGGGTCCAGAGGCAGTTCCGTCGAGTCGCCGGGGGCCAACACACCGGCCATGCGTGAGAAGACGATGAGGTCCGCAGCCAGCGACTCGTCGCCGTTGGTCACCGCAAGCTCGATGGCCTTGCCAAACGCCGGGTGCACCCGGCGCATGAGCCAGCGGGTCCGGTGGTTTCGTTTCACCATGCGGAACCGTTCCTCGTCCAAGCCCTGAAGCCCTGCGACGAGCGACCGGAGGGCCTGCGCCGGGTCGGTATCCGCGAGCACCATGCCGAGTTCCACCTGTGCCTGAGCGAGCCATTGCCCGGTCCCCGCCAGGAACTCGAGCCTGGCCAAGGCGCGGCGCAGCAGCCGTTCGGCGGGAAGCGCGCAGTCGTCGCCCTTGGCCAGCAGGGCGCCCGCGCGGACGAGCAGGACCGCTTCGTCGCGTTCCAACCCGGGGACGCCAGCGAGGCGGGCGAGTTCTCGCATCGCCAGCGACGCGTGGACGGCCGTGGGCATCGACAGGTGCTCGATGTCGTCGAGCAGGCTGGCGACGCGCGACGGATGCGGTTCTGGGGCGGGTGGGACGTGTGGGGCGCCGAGCCACGTGATAACTGGGCGGCTGGTCGCGGTGGAGGAACGGCGTGGTTCCTGCGGCGGGCCGGCATCGGCCAGGTCGAGCCGGGCCTCGTCGTCTTGGCACCAGTGGATGAGGCAGGTCGCCCGCTGCCGTAGCCGTTGACGGCGGTGTGCTTCGAGGCCATGCTTTTCGATGATGTCGTCCAAGGAATCGAGAGTCGCGAGGGCGTCAGCGGTGCGGCCATCGCGTTGCCCATGCTCGGCGCGAGCCAGCAGGTATTCAATGCGCAACCGCTCGGGAACGGAGTCGAGTGAGCCGTCCACGGCGGAAGCGAGGGCGTTGGCGCTGCCGTGACGGCCAGCGCGGCTGAACGCCAACAGCAGCAGGGGCCAGGTCAGGCATTCCCGGGAGGGCGCGTCGCGCCGGTGCTCCGCGACGGCGTTGAGCAGGGCGGCCACGGCTTCGAAGACCTCGTTGCGTCCCAGCGCAAGCTTCCCCAGGACGCGCCAAGCCCACGCGGCGATGCCAGGGTCCGGGTGATCGGTCAGCGCGGTGACCGCGGAGACCATGCCCGGCTCCCCGGAATCGACGAGGCAGTCCGCCAACTCCAGCTCCGCCCAGTGCACCTCGTCGCCGACGGGAGACGCGGGCAGGCGCGATAGGGCCAGGGCCTCGTGGGCGGCCGCGACGGCTCGGGGAAGATGCCGAGGGTCGCGGTGGTGGCGCAGGATTCGGGCCTCGGCCCGGAATGCGGCGATACGTTGGGGGAGTGGGGAGGAAGAGCCGAGACTGGCCTCGGCCGTGCGGATCCGCTGGAGTGCACCCGCGAGGTCACCGTCGGCATCGGCTTGCAAGGCAGCTTCGATAGACACCATTCGTCCTCCCCGGTGAAGACTATCGGCAGGCGACTGGCGCGACGGACTGTCATCGCGGCATATGCGCATGCGATGATCCAGATCATGCCGAACAACGTCGCCGAACTCATCGCACTGTTCGACCTTTCCAGCACGGGAGAGCGGACCTTCCGCGGGCCACAGCCGCAGACGAATCTGCAGCGGCTTTTCGGAGGGCAGGTGCTGGGACAGACCCTCGTGGCCGCGGCACGCACCGTGATGCCCGAGCGGCTCATTCACTCGCTCAACGCCTACTTCCTCCGCCCCGGAGCCATCGACGTACCGCTGGACTTCGAGGTGGAGGTCATGCGTGACGGCAAGACGTTCAGCAACCGGCGCGTTCTCGCGTCTCAGCGGGGCACGGTCATCTTCGAACTCACCGCGTCCTTCCAGGAGCCAGAGCCCGGCCTGGAGCATAGCGCTCGACAACCCGGCGACATCGCGCCACCGGAGGCCAGCCCGTCACTGCGCGAAGTGATGGAGCGCCGCTTCGGCGCCACGCTGACCATGCTCAACGAATGGGACGCGCTCGACGTGCGGCTCGCCGCCCGCCCCGACGCGCAGGCCCGTGGCGGGACGATGACCGTCTGGGTCAGGACGAAGCAACCCATGCCCGACGAGCCACTGCTGCACAGCGCCGTGCTGGCCTACCTCAGTGACATCACGCTGCTCAGCGTCACCGCCGTGCCTCACGAGGTGGAATTCCTTTCCCCCAGGATGCAGGCGGCATCCATCGACCACGCCATGTGGTTTCACAGACCCGTACGAGTCGACGAGTGGCTCATCTACGACATGACCTCACCGTCCGCATCCCACGCCAGGGGATTCGCCATGGGACGGCTCTTTCAGGGAGGCGTGGCCGTAGCCTCATGCGCCCAGGAGGGGCTCATCCGCGTCCTGGAAGCCGAGGAATCCGGCTGACGATGCCGGGCAAGCGATGCGCCCGACGCTCAGGCACCGGGCGCATCAACGAGATGCCTCAGAGGGCGTAGTACAACTCGAACTCGTGCGGGTGCGGCCGCATGGCGATGGCCTGGATCTCGCCACGCTTGAGTTCCACCCAGGTGTCGATGAGGTCGGGCGTGAACACGTCGCCGGCCAGCAGGAACTCGTGATCGGCCTCCAAGGCGTCGAGCACCGCTCCCAGGGAGCCGGGGACGGTGGGGACCGCGTCGTGCTCCTCGGCGGGCAACTCGTAGAGGTCCTTGTCGATGGGGGCGAGGGGCTCGATCCGGTTCTCGATGCCATCGATGCCCGCCAGCAGCATGGCCGAGAACGCCAGGTAGGGGTTCGACGACGGATCCGGGCAGCGGAACTCGATGCGCTTGGCCTTAGGGTTCGAGCCGGTGATCGGGATGCGGATACAGGCCGAGCGGTTGCGCTGCGAGTACACCAGGTTGACCGGTGCCTCGAAGCCCGGCACCAAGCGGTGGTAGGAGTTCACCGACGGGTTGGTGAAGGCCAGCAGCGCAGGGGCGTGCTTGAGGAGGCCGCCGATGTACCAGCGCGCCAGGTCCGACAGACCCGCGTATCCGTTCTCGTCGTAGAAGAGCGGCGCCCCGTCGTTCCAGATCGACTGGTGGCAGTGCATACCCGAACCGTTGTCGCCGAAGATGGGCTTGGGCATGAAGGTGGCGGTCTTGCCCGCCTCCCACGCCGTGTTCTTCACCAGGTACTTGAACTTCATCACGTCGTCGGCAGCCTTGAGCAGCGTGTCGAAGCGCCAGTTGATCTCGGCTTGGCCTGCGGTGCCCACCTCGTGGTGAGCTCGCTCCACCTGGAGCCCGGCGTTTTCCATGTGGCGCACGATGTCGTCACGCAGGTCGCCGAAGTGATCCACGGGGGCGACGGGGAAGTAGCCGCCCTTGTACTTGACCTTGTAGCCGCGGTTTCCGCCGTCTTCGATGCGACCCGTGTTCCAGGCGCCGGCCTCGGAATCGATGTGGTAATAGGAGGCGTTGGCCGAGGTCTCGAAGCGGATGTCGTCGAAGACGTAGAACTCGGCCTCCGGCGCGAAGAAGGCGGTGTCGCCAATGCCGGTGGAGGCCAGGTAGTTCATGGCCTTGCGGGCGATATTGCGAGGGTCGCGCGAATACGGCTCCTTCGTCAGGGGGTCATGCACGAAGAAGTTGATGTTGAGCGTCTTCGACTTACGGAAGGGATCGACATAGGCCGTGGTCGGGTCGGGCAACAGCGACATGTCCGACTCGTGGATCTTCTGGAAACCCGTGATCGACGAGCCATCGAAGTTCAGGCCTTCCTCGAAGACCTCGGGGCCGAACGCGCCGGCGGGTACGGTGAAGTGCTGCATCACGCCAGGCAGATCGCAAAAGCGGACATCGACCGTCTCGATTCCCTCGTCCTTGATGTAGGCCAAGAGATCGTCTGCGCCTTGGAACATTGTCTTCTTCCTCCATGTGGTGGGTGTGCCACGAACCTAGGGGGCCTAGAGGCCCCCAGAGTTGCTGCCGTGTAACGCTTGCGTTACAGGGTCTTGTGTCCAGTCATCGCCTGAGAGCTGGTCAAGGTGCTCGTCAACGCGGAGAGTGCATCGTGGGCGTGGTCGACGAAGCTCTCCTCGCCGCCCCCGTCGGCCCATGTGGCGAAGGCGGCCATCACGAGGTGCAGGAGCGACGCGGCGATGACCCGGGCGTCGGCCTCTGCGTATCGCCCGGTGCGGATCAGGAGCGTCGCACCGATCTCCGACACCTCAGCCAAGCGTAGGAGCATGGCGCCCCGGAGGGACGGCACCTCCATGATGAGGCGGGTGCGCCGCAGCGTCTCGTCGCGCTGCTGGGTGAAATGCCTGTCCGCCACAGTGGTCAGCGCGGCCATGAGGGCGTCGACAGGGTTGCTTCCCTCGTCGAGAAGCGTGGCCATGGACTCCAGAATCTGGTCGTCGAACTCATCACGCAGCACCAAGCCCTCCTTGGTGGCGAAGTAGCGGTACACCGTGCTGGGGGAGACGGACGCCGCCTCGGCCACCTGCTCGACGGTGACCTGCTGGAACCCGTGCTGCTCGAAGAGGTCGAGGGCGACGGCCTGAATGGTGTGCATGGCGGCGTGCTTCTTGCGTTCCCGGAGCCCCACGTATCCTCCCAGCGGTTCTGACGGCAACTGTCACTTTAGTCGCTACACTAAGCCACATGAGAAAGTCACTCTCAGTTCATAGAGACTCTCAAAATGTGATTCAGGCGGACGGGCTGGTCAAACGCTTCGGCCGCGTCCGGGCACTGGATGGACTCGATTTGGAGGTGCGTCAAGGAGAGGTGCACGGCTTCCTGGGACCCAACGGCGCCGGCAAATCGACGACGATCCGGGCGATCCTGGGGCAACTGCATCTCGACAGCGGGCGGCTCACCGTGTTTGGGCGGCATCCCGTGCGTGACGCCGTCGCGATTCACCGCCGGATCGCCTACGTTCCCGGTGACACGGCCCTGTGGCCCAACCTGACTGGTGGGGAATGCATCGACCTGGTGGCCTCCTTCTTTGGTGGCATCGACGCCCGCCGCCGCGCCGAACTCGTCGAACGCTTCGAGCTGGACCCGCGGCGGCGCACCCGCACCTATTCGAAGGGAAACCGGCAGAAGGTGGTGCTCATCGCCGCGTTGGCCTCCCGGGCGGAGCTGTTCCTTCTCGACGAGCCCACCTCTGGCCTCGACCCCCTCATGGAGATGGTCTTCCAGCGCGCGGTGGAGGAGCTGCGCTCGCAGGGACGCACGGTGCTGCTATCGAGCCATATCCTCGACGAGGTCGAGGCCCTATGCGACAGGGTGACCATCATCCGCGGCGGAGAGGCGGTGCGCACGGGCACCATGGTCAACCTTCGCGCCGACGCGCGCGTGCACATCGACGTCGCGACCGCGGAGGCCATGCCCGATCTGCCGGATGCCCACGACGTGACCCGTGAGAACGACGCCAGAGTTTACCGGCTCACCTGTACCGTTCCGGCGCATCGCTTGGCTGAGGTCCTGCCGGTCATCAGCGCCGCGAATCCGACGGCGCTGACGGTACGTCCGCCCACGCTCGACGAGATCTTCCTCGCCGAATACGAGGAGCCAACCCAATGACCGGCGTATGGAAGCTGGTGCGACTACACCTTCGCACCTCGTGGTGGGGACTCCTTGCGTGGCCCGTCGCTCTGAGCATGCTCGTCGGCTCGGTTGGCTACGGCGTCTGGGGGCTCTACGGCAAGGAAACGGACCGGATGATCTATGCCGCAACGCTGGGGAGCGTGCCGGTCTCCCAGGCCTTCAACGGCCGCTTCCACGACTTGACCGAGGTGGGCGGGATCTTATCGGCGGAGGTGGGGATGTTCGCCTTAGTCCTCATCCCCGTGGCTGGAATCACCATGGCTGTCTCGCGCTCCAGAGCCCAGGAGGACCTAGGCCGATACGATCTCCTCACCGCTGGCTCGGTGGGGCCACTGGCCAGGCTCGTCGCGACGGCTGTCGTCGTGTCCGTCTCGTTCGTCGTGTTCTGGGTGGGGGCATGGGCGTCGTTGGCTTGGATCGGGTTCCCGCGCGACGATGCCGCGCTGTATTGCGCTGTGCTCGCGTTGCTGGGAATCGCGTATGCGGCCTTGGGCCTGCTCAGCGCTGAATTAGCCAGCGACCGGCGAGGCGCGCTTGCCCTCGCCCTATCCGTGTGGGTGATCACATTCCTGGTGCGGGCGATCATCGACGGCCAGGGGACGGACGCGGCGTGGGCCAGCCCGCTTGGCTGGGCGGCTGAGGTGCGTCCTTGGGGGCAGTGGCGCTGGTGGCCCGTGGCCGCCTATGTGCTATTCGCCGTGGCGACGCTGGCCGTGGCTGCGGCGATCGCCCTCCGGCGCGACCTCGGTTCCGGGCTTTTGACTATCAGGCAGGGCCGGCTGGGAGCATCGCCAGGGTTGCTGTTTCCCGCGGGGTGGGCTTGGCGGATCACCCGGGGCGCATGGCTCGGCAACCTCGTAGGAGTGGTCCTCTGGGCGGGATGCGTTGGAGTCTTGGCGGAGGATATGGCCGATACGATTGCGAGTAACCCGGTGATGGCTGAGGCGTTGGGCATGGACGCGAATCGTCTTCCGCTGACCATGGGCTCGATCGTGGTGGCAGTGACCGCGGCAATGTACGCCACCGGCGGACGCATCACCGCGGAGGAACGCGCGGGCAGGCTGGCCATCCTGGGCAAGCCGGGACGAGGCAGGACCTGGCTGGCATGGTGGGGCGTCCTCGCGTTCCAGGCGTTGACCATTTTGGCTGCGGGGGCGCTCGCCTTGGGGTTGGCCTCGGCCGCGTCGGTGGATGACTGGGCCCTTCTTGACGATGCGCTCCGTGCGGCGGGCGCCCATGCCGCGATGGTGGTGGTCGTGCTGGGCAGTGCTGCCGCGATGCGGGCGTTTGTCCCAGGGGTCGCGCCCGTCGCGACGGTGTACGCCTTGTGGTGCGGCATCGTCGGTCTGCTGGGGGAGACGCTGCGTCTCAAAGAATGGGCCTTCGACACGTCGCTGCTGCACCTCGTGGGAGACGTTCCTGTCGAGCCTATGAACCATGCGGGGGTGCTCGCCATGGTGTTGGCTGGGCTTGCCTTGGTGTTCCTGTCGGGTGGTTTGGTGCGCCGTAGGGATCTCGTCGCGGGGTGACCAGGCTGTGTGCCTCGATGAGCTTGTCGCGTTGCGCCGCGGAGATCCCATCGCTGGGTGATGGCGGCAGTAGGGTGGGTGCAAATCCTCGGAGCATGGAGGCAACGTGAACGACATCTCGTCGATCGGCTCGGTGTTGGTGATCATCCCCACCTACAACGAGGCGGAGAACATCGAACCGATCACCACCCGGCTGAGGAAGGCGGTGCCTGACGCGCACATCCTGATCGCCGACGACAACTCGCCCGACGGCACCGGGCGACTGGCCGACGAACTGGCGGCCAAGGATGACCATATCCATGTCAACCATCGCAGGGGCAAGGAGGGCCTCGGCGCCGCCTATCTCGATAGTTTCGAGTGGGGGTTGGAGCAGGGCTATGACGTGCTCGTCGAGTTCGACGCCGATGGTTCGCACCAACCCGAGCAACTGCACCGGCTGCTGCAGGCCCTCGCCGACGGCGCCGACATGGTGAAGGGCTCGCGGTGGGTTAAGGGCGGCAGCGTGGTCAACTGGCCTAAACACCGCGAGTTCCTTTCCCGCGGGGGATCGGTCTACCTCAAACTCATGCTCGGGATGCCGATCAAGGACATCACCGGCGGATTCAACGCGTTCAAGGCGCCGGTGTTGCGCGACGTGCTCGACCAACGTATCGACCGCCATGGCTACGGCATCCAGCGCGACCTCACCTGGCACGCCTATCAGCGCGGTTACCGGATCGTGGAGGTGCCCATTGACTTCGTCGAGCGTGAGCGCGGCAACTCCAAGATGGGCTCCCACGTAGTGGTGGAGGCCATTAAGACGTCGACCATCATGGGCATCAAGCATCGTTTCGGCCAACTCAAGCGGCTGTTCCGGCGAAACGAAGCAAGCTGAAGGGGGTAAACCGACACACTCGTAAGTTGGGTGTGCTGAGCTCGACGCTTCCGAGGTCCGTCCAGTCCGCTCCAGACGGTAGCCTCACTTACCCCGAGAGAAATCGTAGAATCTGGCGGTGACCTCACCACTGAACACAGGCGGTTACCCCGGCGAGAGCATCGGGCTGCCCAAGACCGGCGCCGGCTCGCTGGCGTCGTGGCGCGCGCGGGTGGCCGCGATGATTGGAGACTGGGCCGCCAGCATGGTGGTGGCCATCGCGCTGTTCGGGTTCGACGTCATGACCGAGTCTGGCCCGGAGTCGTTCGCTATTCTCATCTGCTATTTCGTGGAGGCCACGGTGCTCACCACGCTGACCGGCGGTTCGTTCGGACAACTCATCGCCCGAATCGGCATCGTCCGGCTCGACGGGCAGCCGCTCGGCTGGTGGCGCCCGGCCGTCCGCACGGCGCTCAAGTGTTTGGTGATCCCGGCTCTGGTCGTCGGAGCCGAGCGGCGGGCCCTGACCGATCTGCTGCTGGGCACCGCGGTCGTCAACCGCCGTTGACTAGCGCCTTCCCCATTCCCACCTGGGCCGCTCCAGCAGGCCCTGGTCCGACACGGTGGTCTCGCCACAATCTTTGATCAGCTCGACCACGCTGACCTCCTCAGCCGCCTCCTCGATCGCCGCGATCAGCGGCTTCGAATGGGTGACGACGACGATTTGGGTGTCGTGAGCTGCCTTCGCGATCAGTCGTCCGAGCGGCGCGATCAGGCTGGGGTGAAGGCTGGTCTCCGGCTCGTTGATCGCCATAAGCGGTGGGCGTAGGGGAGCGTGGAGCGCGGCGAGCCACATCAAGTAGCGCAGGGTGCCGTCGGAGAGTTCAGCCGCCCGGAGCGGGCGTAGCATGCCGGGCTGGTGCAGCGTCAGAGTGAAGATGCCGTCCAACTCGTCGACCGCCAGTGTGCTGCCGGGGAAAGCCTCCCCGAGGAGGCCGGAGATGCTGGCCTTACCATGCTCGGCGATGGTTTGCAGCGCTGCCGCGAGGTCTGCCCCGTCGCTGGCGAGCGCCCAGGTGCGGGTGCCCACCTGCGGTTGCCGCGCGGGGGCGAGCGCATCGGTGCGCAGCGCGTCATAGAACCGCCAGGCGCGGAGATCGTCGCGTAGTGGACGCAACGCTGGCACCTCGGCCAGCATCGACGCGTGACTTGGCACCTGAAAATCTAGCTCCTCCCAGGGGGACTCGTCGCGCGTGGCCACCAAACCCCGGTTGCGGCGGGCCAATAGGGTGGCGCTGCGCATGACCGGGCCGCCCCATGCCAACTCACGCTTGATTTCGGGGTCACGGTTGAAGGCGCTACCGGTGACCTGCTGCGGGATGCCCAGGTCGACCAGGTAGGAATAGCCGTCCGCTCCGATGCCGAGGCGCAGCGAAATGGGGTTCCTGCGGGCGGTGCCCTGAAGCAACTCCCCGCGCCGGGCGCCCTTGAGCGACTCCGGCCCTGCCCACAGCGCGGAACTGAGCCCGCCCTCCCTGGCCAATGCCCCAATGGTGTCGCCTAAGGCGCAGCCCGCCAGCAGCCGCAGCGCCCGGTACAGGCTGGATTTGCCCGCACCGTTCTCCCCGGTCACGACCGTGACCCGGCCCAGGGGAACGATCACGTCGCGCAGGCTGCGGTACCCGGACACGGCGAGAGTGCGATACATGGCCCTCAGGTTAGTCAGCCGCGCCGACCAGTCCGCTTCCGTTTCCTGGCAGAATGCGAGGCATGCCCGCTGACCTGCTGCTCAACGACTCGTCGCCCCTTCCCTCGCTCGGTTTCGGTCTCTACAAGGTGGCACCTGCGGTCACCGAACAAGTGGTGCTCCACGGCGTGGAGGCCGGGTACCGGCTCGTCGATGGGGCGGAGTTCTACGCCAACGAGGAGCAGGTTGGGGCGGCCCTGAAACAGGTGGATCGCTCCCAGGTGCTGGTCGCGTCGAAGTTCTGGGGCGAGGAGAGCCAGGACCGCGACGCGGTGCTGCGCTCCTTCGACGCCACCGAGGCCGCGCTCGGTGGCAGTGTCGACATCTACATGATCCACTGGCCCCGCCCGAACCGGAACCAGTACGTCGACGTGTGGCGCACCCTGATCGAGCTGCGCGACGCAGGCCGTGTTCGCACCATTGGCGTGAGCAACTTCACTGAGATCCATCTTCAGCGGCTGATCGACGAGACCGGCGTGACCCCAGCCCTCAACCAGGTGGAGACCCATCCCTGGCTCCCGCAGCACGACCTGCGCGCCTTCCACCGCGAGCACGGCATCGTCACGCAGGCGTGGAGCCCGCTCGGACGCGGCCGGCTGCTTGACGACCCTGTCATCGTGGGCATCGCTCAGGCCCACGGGGCGACCCCGGCCCAGGTGGTGATTCGCTGGCACCTCCAACTCGGCGGGGCGCTGATTCCGAAGTCAACGTCGGCGGAACGTCTGCGCAGCAACCTTGACGTCGACGGCTTCGAGTTGACCGCTGACGACATGGCCGCCATCGCGCGCCTCGAATCGGGCCAGCGCACGGGCTCACACCCCGACGATCGTCAGTGACCATGCCTCAACCCAGCGACTCTCAGGAATACTTCGAGCGAGTTCGTGGCCTTGCCCTGACGCTGCCCGGCGCGGCGGAGAAACGCGTAGTGGGACATGTGGCCTTCTACACCCGAAAGGTGTTCGCCTATCTGGGGATGAGCTACAAAGCCGATGGCGTCATCGTCCGTGAGCCGTGCGCCCTGGCAGTGCTACTCCCTGAGGAGGAACGCGCAGCGCTGCTGCACGAGGGGCGCGCCCACGTGCCCATGTACATCGGGCCCTATGGATGGATCGGGCTCGAACTGGACGCCGCCACCGACTGGGAGGAGATCGCCGAACTGATCGAGGAGTCCTACCGCCAGACGGCGGGTAAGCGGCTCATCCAGGAGCTGGACCGCCGATGAGGCCAGACAGGCAACTCGTGGCCCAGATCCGGGAGGCGCTCGCCGATGCGGGCGATGCCGAACGCGCCGCTCAGCAGCAGGCCTACATGAAGTCCGCCATGGCCTTTCACGGAGTCCGCTTGCCCGTAGTCCGTTCGTTGACCAGACGACTCGTCGCCAAGCGGCCACGCCTGGAACACGACGATTGGGAGGCGACGATTCGCCTGCTGTGGGACGAGGCTACCCACCGGGAAGAACGCTACGCGGCCCTGGTGCTGCTGCGGCACCGATGGTCCGCGCCGCATTTGACCCCGAAGGCCCTGCCACTGATCGAGTACCTCGTCGTGACGGGGGCATGGTGGGACCTTGTCGACGAACTGGCCCACAGCCTGGAGGCGATCTTGGTGGTTGACGCCAAACGTAGCGCCCCCGCCATGGAGGCCTGGGCGGACGGTGACGACATGTGGCTTCGGCGGGTGGCGATCCTCGGGCAACTCACCCGCAAGGCAGACACGGACGTTGCGCTGCTGGAGCGCTGCATCCTGCCCAACCTGCTGGGCACCCGATTCGGCGACGAGTTCTTCATCCGCAAGGCCATCGGGTGGGCGCTGCGTCAGCAGGCGCGCGTCGATCCCGAATGGGTGAAAACGTTCCTTCAGACTCACGAGAGAAGGCTCAGCCCGCTAACCCGACGCGAGGCGGCCAAGCATCTGTGACCGCGGCCTCGTCAGGATTCCAGGAGTTCGGACAGTTCGATCCAGCGTTCTTCGAGCGACGCCAACTCTTCCTGGTGGGCCTGGGTCTGTTCGTGTAAGCGGCTCAAGCCTTCGTAATCGCTGTGGTCGTGGTCGGCCATCCGCTGGTGAAGATCCGCCACGGCGGCGGTGGCCTTCTCCAGGCGGCGCTCGATCGAGGCAAGCTCCTTCTGGGCTGCCCGCAGCTCGGCGCCGCTAAGCCCCGGGGACGCGGGCGACGCCTCGGGCGAGGCGACGTCTGGGCGACTGGCCGCCTGGGTGATGCCCTGCGCCGCTCGAAGCCGCAGGTATTCGTCCATCCCGCCTGGAAGATGACGGAAGCGACCGTCCAGAACGGCGTACTGCTGGTCCGTGATGCGCTCGACCAGGTAGCGGTCGTGGCTGACGACGATCAGGGTGCCTGGCCACGAGTCCAGCAGGTCCTCCATAGCGGTGAGCATGTCGGTGTCCACGTCGTTGGAGGGTTCATCGAGGATGAGCACGTTGGGCTCGGATAGCAATACCAAGAGCAGTTGGAGGCGTCGCTTCTGCCCGCCGGAAAGATCGGCCACCCGGGCCGATAGGTGCTCCCGGGCGAATCCAAGCCGCTCCAGCAACTGCGCCGGGGTAAGTTCCTTCCCATCGACGATGTAGCTGGTCTTCGCCCGCGCCAATACCTCTCGCACCCGGTCGTCTGCGATGTCGGTGAGCTCGCGGAACTGCTGGTCCAGGATGCCCACCTTGACGGTCTTGCCGCGCTTGACCCGGCCCGCCGTGGGGGAGAGGGTGCCCGCGATCAGCCCCAGCAGCGTCGACTTGCCCGCTCCGTTGGCTCCGAGGATCGCCGTGCGTTCGCCTGGGGCGATGCGCCACTCGACAGCGCGCAGCACATCGCGGCCGTCGAACCTCACACCCGCGTCGATGAGATCGATGACGTCCTTGCCCAAACGGGCGACGGCGAGGCGACTCAACTCCACCCGGTCTCGCAATTCGGGCACGTCGGCGATGAGCTGATTGGCTGCCTCGATCCTGAACTTTGGCTTCGATGTACGGGCAGGAGCTCCGCGACGCAGCCAGGCCAATTCCTTGCGCATCAGGTTGCGTCGCTTGGCCTCGGCGGCCGCCGCTTGCCGGTCCCGCTCGACGCGTTGCAGCACGTAGGCCGCATAGCCACCCTCGAAGGGCTCCACGATTCGATCGTGCACCTCCCAGGTGGCGGTGGCCACCTCGTCGAGGAACCAACGGTCGTGCGTGACGAGCAGCAGGCCGCCCGCGTTCCTCGACCAGCGCGCGTTCAGATGCCGCGCCAGCCAGGCGATGCCCTCCACATCGAGGTGGTTGGTTGGTTCGTCGAGCACTAGGACGTCCCAGTCGCCCACCAGCAGCGCCGCTAGGGCTACGCGTCGGCGCTGTCCGCCGCTCAGCGTGCCCACTGGGGCGTCCCAATCAAGGTCAGGCACGAGGCCCGCGATGACGTCACGAATCCGGGGATCGCGTGCCCATTCGTGATCGGCTGCCTCGCCCACGATGGCCTGTCCGACGGTGTGGGTGTCGTCGAGTGTGTCGGTCTGCTCGAGGGCTCCTACCCGCAGGCCACCGCGACGGGTCACGCGGCCGGCATCGGGGGTGATTCGTCCGGACAGGAGACCGAGCAGGCTCGACTTGCCATCGCCATTGCGGCCGACGATACCGATCCGGTCGCCTTCGTTGACGCCAAGCGTCACGGAGTCGAACACGATCCGCGTCGGGTACTCAAGGTGGAGCCCCTCGGCTCCCAGAAGGTGCGCCACGGATCAGCGGCCGCGCATCGCGGCCCGGGCGCCCTTCATGTTGATGGGCCCTTTCGGGATCGGGGCCTTGGGACGCATCGCGTCGAGGGCACGCAGCCGAGCGGATACCTCGGTGATCTTGGCGGGGGTGAGTTGCTTGGGCAGCTTCTCGATGTGCTTGGTGAGCCGATTGAGCGGCACCTGACCCTCGCGGTCGCCCATCTGGATCACGGTTACCTCCACGCCGTAGGCCACCTGTTCGTGCTTCTTGCGCTCGGAGTTCAGCAGCGGACGAAGCCGGGTGGGATCGCCCTCCCCGATGAGGATGAGACCGCCGGGACCAAGGGTGCGGTGGATGGCGTCCATCTGCCGCGTGACGGTGATCACCGGAGTTGAGGTCCACTTCTTGTTCAGCATCTGCAGCGCCACCTCCCCGGAGCCGGCCTGCCCCTCGAACCGGGAGTAGACGGCTCGTCTGGCGCGCCACACAAACAGCACCATGGCCACGAGCAGACCCACCGAAAGACCGAGAATGCCCCACGTCAGGGGGGACCGCAGCACGAAACCGAGCACGAGCAGCGCTAGGAACGGCCCCGCGAAGCCCGCGATGACCAGCGCATGCAGGTACTTGTCATGTTTGGCGGTGATCTTGTAGGTCTCCACCATCTGGCGCCAGCGGCCCCAATCGGCCGGGTCATTGGAATTCCTCCGGCGTTCCTTCTCCGCCCGCAGTTCGGCCTTCTGCTTGGCCTCCAGCGCCTTGGCCTTTTCGCTCTTTGCCATCTGGGTCTTTCGGTTAGTGTTTGCCCCGCGCGTCCATCGCGGTGCGATACAGACGGCCAGCCCGGTACGACGAGCGCACCAACGGGCCGGACAGCACGCCAGAATATCCGATGCCGCGCGCCTCCTCCGCCAACTCGTCGAACTCCTCGGGACTCACCCAACGATCGATCGGATGGAGCCGGGCATTGGGGCGCAGGTATTGCGTGATGGTGATGAGTTCGGCACCGGCCTCATAGAGGTCGCGTAGCGCGGCGGAAATCTCTTGGCGAGTCTCGCCCATGCCCAAGATGAGATTTGACTTGGTGACGAGCCCAGCATCACGCGATCGGCGAAGTACCTCGAGCGAACGCTCGTAACGGAACCCGGGCCTGATGCGCTTGAAGATGCGAGGGACTGTCTCGACGTTGTGCGCGAACACCTCGGGGCGGGCGTCGAAGAGCTGCTGCAGCAACTCGGGCTTGCCCGAGAAGTCCGGGGCGAGCATCTCGACCCCCACCCCCGGGTTGACGGCATGGATCTGCCGGATCGTCTCCGCGTAGAGCCAGGCGCCCTCGTCCTCTAGATCGTCGCGGCACACCCCCGTGACCGTCGCATACCGTAGCCCCATCTGCTTGACCGATGCGGCCACCCGCATGGGCTCGGCCGGATCGTAACCCTCCGGTTTGGCCGACTCGATCTGGCAGAAGTCGCAGCGCCGGGTGCACTTGTCGCCGCCAATGAGGAACGTGGACTCCCTGTCCTCCCAGCATTCGTAGATGTTGGGGCAGCCCGCCTCCTGGCATACCGTGTTGAGGTGGCCGCCGTTGACGATGCGCTGTAGGTCTTGGTAGTTGGGGCCCATCTTGGCGGTGGTGCGAATCCACGCTGGCTTGCGTTCGATAGGGGTCTGCGCGTTCTTCGCCTCCACGCGAAGCAGCCGACGTCCCTCTGGTTGTACCGCTGTCACCCAGCCGAGTCTACCGGCCATGAGAAGGGAACCCGCCACGCACTAATCCGTGCTGCCGAGCGTTCGGGCCAGGATAGGTTCGAGGTCGAAGGCAACCTGTGGAACGGACCATTCTCCCGGCAGTTCCTCGACGATAGAGGTCACCCCCGCATCAGAGATGCCGCACGGCACGATATTGCCGAAGCGCTCCGCGGAACTGAGTACATTGAGCGCGAACCCGTGCATGGTGGTGCGGCGCGATACCCGCACCCCGATGGCGCAGATCTTTCGCTCGGGGCGCGGACCGTCCGCCGGCAGCCACACGCCCGTGCGTCCCTGGACCCGGATGGTGTCCAACCCGTAGCCGGCCAGGAGTTCCATGATGGAGGCTTCCAACCGGCGGACGTGGTCGACGACCCCGACGCCGCTGCTGAGAACGACGATGGGATATCCCACGAGTTGGCCAGGCCCGTGATAGGTGATCTCGCCGCCCCGGTCGACGGGGATGACGGGAGTGCCGTCCTTGGGGTAGTCCGATTCTTTGGTGCGGCGCCCGGCCGTGTAGACGGGGGGATGTTCGACGAAGATGACGTGACCTGGGCGAGAACCATCAGCGACCTCTGCATGTACCTCGCGTTGATAATCCCAAGTGGCCTGGTAGTCGCTGAGGCGACGCTCCTGGCCGAGGCCGAGGTATTCGAAGCTGAGCACGCAGGCGATGGTACCCCTCTCGGGTGGAAGGTGCCGCTAGCGGTTCATCTGCCTAGGGAACACCACCGAGCTACGAGACCGCCGCGACCAGCGGTACCGCAACAGGGGCGAGCACTAGCCCTGGAAGCATGTCGCCCACAGGGATCCGCCGTAACCCCAAGAGCCGGACTCCCAGTCCCAGCAGGATAACCCCGCCGGTGGCAGTGAGGGCGTCGATCTGGGCAAGGCTCAACACATCGCCGGCGAAGTACCCGACGGCGGTGAGCGAGCCTTGGACGAGTCCGACGGCTGCGGCCGAGGCCAGCACTCCCCAGCCGAGGGTGGACGCGAACGCCATGGCCGCGAATCCATCAAGCACTGCCTTGACCAGCAACTGCTCCGCTCCGCGGCCAAGTCCATCGGAAATCGACCCGAGGATCGTGAGCGGGCCGACGCAGAACACAAGCGTCGACGTGACGAAGCCCTCAACGAAACGCGTATCGTCGCCCGGGGCAGCGAACCTCGAGCGTAACCAGCCAGCCCCTTGGTCCAACCGGTCCTCGATCCGCAGCCAGGAACCCAGCATCGTGCCGAGGAGCAGGCAGACGAGGACGATGAGCGTGGCGCCCGAGCCTGCCTCGTCGGTCAGGGCGTCCGATCCCATGGAAATCGCTGAGAAACCCGCGAGCACGATGGTGAACAGGCCTAATGCCGAGGTGAGAGTGTCTTTGGTTCGTTCCGGAAAACGACGTCCGAACGCTATGCCCAAGAGTGCTCCGGCGACCACCGCCGCGACGTTGACCACGGTCCCGATGCCAATGAACACGCCGGTATTCAACCACGACTGACCAAAACGTGGACGGCGCCCGAGCCGAGCTGGGCGCCGTCCACGCTGATTCAGGGCGTCACAGGCCCAATTCGCCTCCGAAGTCGCCTTCCTCCAGGCGGGCCTTGACCGCGGAGAGGAAGCGCGCCGCGACCGCGCCGTCGATGAGGCGGTGATCGTAGCTGAGCGACAGGTACATCATGTGACGGATGGCGATGGACTCGTGGCCGAACTTGTCCTCGACCACGACAGGGCGCTTGACGAGCGCGCCGGTGCCGAGAATCGCCACCTGCGGCTGGTTGATGATCGGCGTGTCGAACAAGGTGCCGGCGGAGCCGTAGTTCGTGATGGTGAAGGTGCCACCGCTCAGCTCGTCTGGCCCCACCTTGCTGGCGCGCGTCCGCGCGGCGAGGTCTCCGATCTTCTTGGCAAGACCGGCCAGGTTGAGGTCGCCGGCGTTCTTGATCACAGGCACGAGGAGGCCCTTGTCGGTATCCACCGCGATCCCAATGTGTTCGGCGTCGGCGTAGGTGACGGTGCCCGCATCGGTGTCGATGGCCGCGTTGACCACGGGGAATGCCTTGAGGGCCTCGACCGTGGCCATGGTGATGAACGGAAGGTAGGACAAGGAGGCGCCTTCGCGCTTCTTGAAGTCGTCCTTGGCCAGTGCACGCAACTGACTAATGGCGGTGACATCCACCTCGACGGTGGCCGTGAGCTGAGCCGAGACCTGCAAGGACTCCACCATGCGGGCGGCGATGGTCTTGCGAAGCCTGGACAACTTCTCCGTGGTGCCCCGCACCTGGGCCGCCTCGGTCGGCACCGGGGCGGGGGCGGCGGGTGCCGCTGGAGCCGATGGGGTGGGGGAGGATGGCTGTGCCGTGGCGGCCTTGGCCGCCTCAGCCGCATCGATGACGTCTTGCTTGCGGATCCGGCCACCCACGCCGGTTCCCTTGACGGTGGCCAGATCGATTCCGTGTTCCTTGGCCAGTTTCCTCACCAGCGGGGTGACGTAGGTGCCGTCGCCCGAAGCCTCGGACGCTCTCCTTGCCACCGCGGCCTCGACGGCGGGCGAGTACTGTGGCGCGGCGGCCGGCGCGGGGGGAGCCGGAGGTGCTGGAGCGGGGGCCGGGGGAGCGGGGACAGGCGCGGTGGGTGCGGGTTCGGGCGCTGGCCTGGCAGGCGAAGGCGCAGGCGTTGCGGCTGCCTCGCCGACGAGGGCCAACACCGCGCCCACCTCTGCGACGTCGTCCTCTTTGAACCGGATTTCCAGGAGCGTGCCGGCGGCGGGAGAGGGGATCTCCGTGTCGACCTTGTCTGTGGATACCTCGAGCAAGGGCTCATCCGCTTCGACGGACTCACCCACCTGCTTCAGCCAGCGCGACACGGTGCCCTCGGTGACGGACTCGCCCAGTGCGGGCAGTCGCACCTCGACGGCATCACTGGCTGGGGCCGCATGCGTGGGAGTGGGCGACGAAGCGGGTGCCGGGACAGGCGGCGCTGCGGGCGTGGGAGGCTGCGGTGGCGCAACGGGAGCCGGGGCCTGCGCGGCGCTAGGCTCGCCGATCACTGCGAGCACTGCGCCCACCTCCGCGACGTCGTCCTCCTCGAACCGGATTTCCAGGAGCGTGCCGGCGGCGGGAGAGGGGATCTCCGTGTCGACCTTGTCCGTGGATACCTCGAGCAAGGGCTCATCGGCTTCGACGGTGTCTCCGACTGCCTTCAACCAGCGGGAGATGGTGCCTTCCGTGACGGATTCGCCCAGTGCCGGGAGGGTGACTTCGGTGGACATGAGAGTGTGGCTCCTTTGCAGACCGGTAATGGAGACAGCCTATAACCCAACCTGACCCGGGCATAATGGCGCGGTGAGTTGGTTTGGCCGTCGCAAGAAGCAGGTCCAGGTGGCGCGTGAAGGACGAAGCGTGTCTGACGCCGTCGTCGGCCACCTAGCGGACTTCGTGGCCACCCGGCGTGGAGTCGAGGCCTGGGTGGAGCAGCCCACCAGCTTCAACCAGCCAACGCTGCTGCTCGTGGCCGCCAGCGGGGAATCCACGCGTCGCGCCGTGCCCAGCGTGGAGTACGGCCACGACTTCGCGCGCCGTCACCAGATCCCGTGTTATGACGCTGGCGTGGTGCCGTACCCGCAACGCATGCGCGAGTACGGCCAACAAGCGAAGAAGCAGGCTCAGCGTCCCAGCGACTGAGCCAGGGCGATGAGGGTGCGCACCGCGACTCCGGTGCCGCCGGTGGGCACGTGCCCGTAGGCCTGCCCATCGTTGTTGGCTGGGCCCGCGATATCGAGATGTGCCCAGGCCACGTCCTCGGGCACGAAGCGCTCGAGGAAGGCTCCTGCCACCAACGCGCCGCCGTAACGATGTGACGCACCCGAACGGATGTCGGCGATGGAGGACGTCAACTCCGAGCGGATGTGGGCGTTGAGCGGCAACTGCCAGAAGTCCTCACCGGCCGTCTCCGCAGCGTCGAGTAGGAGGTCCGCGGTTTCCTCGGAGTTGGTGATCAGCCCAGCGGTTCGTTGGCCCAGGGCCACCATGCAGGCACCGGTCAGGGTGGCCACGTCGACGATGAGGTCGGGTTTGTCCAGCCCGGCGCGCCCGATGGCGTCGGCGAGGACGAGGCGGCCCTCCGCGTCGGTGTTGTAGTTCTCGACGGTGGTTCCGTCGAACATGGTGAGGACGTCACCGGCGCGGTAGGAACTGCCAGATGGCAGATTCTCCGCGAGTGCCGCATAGGCGGTGACTCGAATGCGCACCCCGAGCTCTGCGACGGCCTTGATGGCGGACAAGACCGCCGCCGCCCCGGACATGTCGTACTTCATCGACGCCATCTGGCCGGCCGGCTTGATGTCCAGCCCGCCCGAGTCGAAGGTGATGCCCTTGCCGACGAGGGCGAGGTGATGCTTGGCGCCCCGGGGAGAATAGGAGGCCCGCACGAGGCGAGGAGATCGGGAGGAACCTCCGCCGACAGCGAGGATGCCGCCATAGCCTCCCCGCTCAAGGGCCTTCTCATCGAGGATTTCCACACCGATCCGTTCGTCACGCAGCCACTGCTTGGCCTCCTCGGCGAAGGTTTCGGGAAAGAGCAGGTTGGGCGGCGTGTTGACCCAATCCCTGGCCCGACGCACGGCGGCGGAGGTGGCTTTCGCCGCGGCGATGGCGGACCTCTGCTCCCGATCGGTTACCTCACCCACCAGCGTGATCGCGCTGACGCGGACCGGCACCTGATCACCAGTGAGCCTGGCGAAGCGATAGGCACCAAGTACCGCTCCTTCTGCGGCGGCCTGGATGAGTTCCGGATCGTGCAACTCCAGCGATAGGGCCACCTGCCACCGGTCGGCCCACTCGCTCTCCGCGATAGCTCGCAGCGCGGCTCCGGCAGCCCTGCGCACGCCTTCGGGGGCGACGTCGGCCTCGCCCAAGCCAACCACGAACATGCGCATGCCGTCGATGGTGGGCAGGGGAGTGACCTGCTCTGGGCTCGGGGAGGCGCCCATGGCCTCAGCCAACTCGGCCAAGGTATGACCGAACTCCTTGCGTACGCGCTGCTCCAGCCCGGGCAACTGGCCCACCAGGGCCGGCTCGTCGTCATTGATGGTGGTCAAGCCGAGGACCACGGCGTCACAGGGTTTGGGTAGGGACTTGGCTAGATTCAACGTCAATGTCACCGGGCCAGGGTAATAGCATCGCTCGCGGCTGTCTTGGCCGGTTGCGGCTTGCCCGCTAGGTTGACGACATGCTGAAGCGGGTCGGGTTGTGGGGCTTCGTACTGGGGGGAGTGGCCATTGCGGTGTGGGGAGCCTTCGGTCTGCTCGCACCATCGACATCGTGCCGTGGAGTCGAGATGGGTCCTGGGGACGTGTGTCACACCTCGGGCCTAGCCGCGGAGGACTCGGGGAAGGCACAGCGATATGAGGACCGCATGACCGTGGCCAGACAACAGGCCCCCTTCATCATCGGTGCGGGCCTAGCCATGGCGACCTTCGGAATGTTATTGACCCGCGAGGGGAAGCGGGCTACTGGCTGAGCGACATGGGACCGTAGACGAGGCGGTCTCCCTCGAAGAGGCTCACCTCGGTCACGCCCATCTCCCGAAGGTCCTCGTAGAAGAGACCGAGCCATTCCTCGGCGGCGGCCTGACTCTCGAACACGGGAGCCAAACCGGCCGAGTCCAGATCTTCCGGGGTGAAGGGGCCGGGCGATGGCTCCCAGCGGTAGGTCATCAGATGGCCTCCCCTCGACCGATTCGGGGTGAGGGCTGACGGAAACGACGGATCATCAAGGCCCGGTTGAACATGTACATGAAGAGCCCACGCTTTGGCGTGTCGGGATGGCGCTCGTCGAGCAGACGCTTGTAGCCGCGCCACATGATGGCCAATTGGATGACCGACAGCGCGAGCAGCCCCCACATGAGGGAGCCGATGGCGACGGAGATCGTGGCGTCGTTGGAACGCATGAACACCATCATGGCGGCCATGATGAGGATCATCGCGGGCATCAGGAATTCGGCGACGGTCCAGCGGGTGTCGACGAAATCGCGTAGGAGGGTCCGTTCCGGGGAGCGCTCCACCTTGTCCCAGGCATTGGCGCGGGCCTCGGCCCGGGCGCGCGCGTCGGCCTTGCGCTGCTCGCGTGGCGTCAAGGTGGGATGGAGCCGTTCCATCCGTGCCGCCTCCGCCTCGCGTCGTGACGGGGTGGGACCAGATTTCTTACGTGGGACCTTGACCTTTGTCGGGGGCTCGGTCACCTTGGCGGGCTCGGCCGTCTCCTCGGCTGGACGCGTCTTCCGTTTGGCCCGCTCCTCCTTGGGGGTCAACCCGGCGATGCGGTCGCCGGAGGATTTGGTGCGCTCGTAGGGGCGGAAGAGGGCCACGGTTGGTCCTAACGCGTCGACGGTGATTGTGGCCGCATCTTACCCGCCTCGGTCCTGGGTGGTGGATCCCTGGGGATGGATTCAGGGCGAACCACCATGCCGATGAGTTGCCTTGCGCGCTAACTTAGGATTGTTCAACGCACGTTCCTGAAAGGACAGCCCGTGGCCAGCATCTTTGAGCGCATCGCCTTGGTCTTCAGGTCGAAGGCCAACAAAGCGCTAGACAAGTACGAAGACCCCCGCGAGACCCTCGATTATTCCTACCAGAAGCAGTTGGAACTGCTGCAGAACGTGCGTCGCGGCGTCGCGGATGTGGCCACAAGCCGCAAGCGGGTTGAGTTGCAGGCGACGAAGATGAACTCTGAGGTTGAGCGGCTTCATTCCGCCGCGCAGCGAGCCTTGGCGTCCAATCGCGAGGATCTCGCCCGTGAGGCGTTGACCCGCAAGGCCAGCTTGCAGACCCAACTTGACGACCTTCAGGCTCAGCATGCCCAGCTTCAGGCGGAGGAGGAGAAGCTGGTGCGCGCCAGCTCCCGCCTGCAGGCCAAGGTCGACGCGTTCCGTACCCGCAAGGAGACCATCAAGGCCACCTATTCCGCTGCCGAGGCGCAGACGCGGATCAACGAGGCCTTCACCGGCATCTCCGAGGAGATGAACGACATCGGTATGGCCATCCAGCGCGCTGAGGACAAGACCCTGCAACTGCAAGCCCGTTCCTCGGCCGTTGACGAACTGCTGGCCTCTGGAGCGCTTGAGGACCCGACGGGCAGCGTGAAGGACGACATCACGCGTGAGTTGGACGCGCTGGCCGCGGATTCGTCTATCGAGAACGAGCTGGCTGCCATGAAGGCTCAACTCAGCGGCGGTTCCCCCGCGTCGCGTCCTGAACTCAGCGCCGGATCAGCGGCTCCAACTCAGCCCGCGCAGCAGGTCCACCAGTACCAGGAGCCGCAGGCATGATCGTACGCATCATGGGGCAGGGCCAGTGGGTGCTGGATCCGGAGCATCTCATGGACCTCAACGAACTGGACCGGAGGCTTGAAGACACGGTCGCGGCCAAGGATGAGAGTGGGATGCGCGAAGCGCTCGTGGCTTTGGTCGAGGGGGTCAAGCGGGTGGGCACCGAGGTGCCTGACGATGTGATCGCCGAGTCAGACCTCGTGCTTCCGGACACGGACGTGACGCTCGAGGAGGTTCAGGCGCTGCTGGAGTCAACCAGCGAATATTACGGCTTGATCCCCGACGCCGAGGACGAGTTGAACGAATCGGACAAGGACGGCGCCGCCGCCCTGTGAGGGTCCTGATCGCCTCGGACGCTCAAGCGGGGCTGTCCGGTCTCGACGCGTCCGAGGTCATGGCTCAAGCCTTCGTGGACCACGGTGCCGACGTCGCGGTGGTTCCGCTGGCCGCGTCGGGCCCTGGGCTGAACGATGCCTTGAGACGTGTCGCCCCGGGTGAGCGTGTCGTGCAGGTCTCCCGGATGGAACAGGCCCTGGAGGCGCTCAGGGCGCCGTCGAACGCTCTGGTCCTCGACGCGACTGCTGTCACTTTCGACGTCGAGGCACTCACCTCGGCCGACGGTCTCGAAGAACTCGCTGAGGCGTGGAGGGGCACATCGTTGGTGCTGCTTGCCGAGCCTGGTGAGGTCGGCATGGCCTTGACAGGCCTTGGCGGGGCGGCCGCGGAATCTGGTCGGCGGAGCGGCCGTGACCTAGCGAACGTCCTCCATGACGACAGCCGTGTCGAGCAATGGGCAGCCAGCCAGGGGATTCCCGATGTCGCCGGAGCCGGAGCCGCAGGAGGCCTTGGAGCCGTGGTGCAGAGCCTCGGGGGGCATGTCACGGACCCCCTAACCCATCTCGGCGAGAGATTCAGGCTTGCTACCACCTTGTCACGGGCTGACCTCGTCGTGACCGGGGCCGAATCGCTCGATTTTCATGCCCTGGGTGGCCCCGTGGTCAAGCACATGGTCGAACTGGCCGGAAGAGCCTTGAGGCCCGCCATCGCCATCGTGGGACGCAGCTTCATCTCCGCCCGCGAACTGCGCCTAGCAGGAATGGAATCCGCCTACCCCGCCGTTTCTGACGAGGGCATCCACGACGCGGATTCCCTGGCGGCGACGGCCGCGAGGGTGGCCCGTACCTGGACCTGGTGATTGTTCGCTCATGGGCAAACACGGGCTCTGGACTCCAGTGGCTGGCGACGTAGACTTGGGCCAACTGATTGCCGCGCTCGGCGAGTTGCGCCAATCAGTGGTTCCGCCACCGGAATCTTCGCATAACCATTCGAGACTTGGAGTCACCGTGACCGATACCCAGTCCGCCCCAAGCGGCGTCACCCTCACCGACGTCGCCGTCAACAAGGTGCGTTCCCTCCTCGAGGCCGAGGGACGCGATGACCTCGTGCTACGGATCGCGGTGCAGCCGGGCGGATGCTCCGGGCTGCGCTACCAGCTCTACTTCGACGACCGCAGCCTCGACGGCGACGTGGCAACCGACTACGACGGGGTCCAACTCGTCACCGACAAGATGAGCGCCCCCTACCTTGGCGGGGCCAGCATCGACTTCGTCGACACGATCGAGAAGCAGGGCTTCACCATCGACAACCCCAACGCCCAGGGGTCGTGCGCCTGCGGCGACTCGTTCCACTGAGTCGCTAAACACACGCGGTCCGCCGCGTAATTGTAGGTCACCTCGTCGCTTGGCAGACGACGGGGTGACCTTTTTACGTTAAGGTTGCTGCAGTGCTGGCCGCGGATGGCCTAGCGTGTGTTGGCCTCTAACCGAAAGGGCACCTTGTGAGTGGCAATCCTGTTCGGCGCCTACGCGCCGCATTGCTTGCTACGGTCGTGGCGGGGACGTTGGGCCTGTCGGCATGTTCAGGTGCCGCCGCGCGATTTGGGATGCCAGAGCCGGCCTCTGAGCAGGCGCATCACATCCTGAACCTCTGGGTGGGCGCCTGGATCGCCTCGCTCGTCGTGGGCTCACTCGTCTGGGGCCTCATCGGATGGGCCGTGCTTCGCTACCGCCGCAAGAAGGGCGATCCGCCCGTGCCGCGTCAGACCACCTACCACCTGCCGCTCGAACTGCTCTACACCCTGGTGCCCTTCCTCATCATCGGGGTGCTGTTCTTCTACACCGTTCGGGCGCAGGACGCAGTGCTCAAGCAGGAGAGCCAGCCGGATGTGGAGATCAACGTCATCGGGCAGAAATGGTCGTGGACGTTCAACTACCTGGAGCAGGACAACCCCGACGTGCGCACTGCGGCCTACGAGTACGGCACGCTCGAGGAGATTCCCAGCCTCTACCTTCCGGTCAACAAGACGGTTCGGTTCAATCTCGAATCGGCCGATGTCATCCACTCGTTCTGGGTGCCCAGCTTCCTCTTCAAGAGGGACGTCATTCCCGGCCACAAGAACTCGTTCGACGTGACTCCCACCGAACTGGGCGTCTACGACGGCAAGTGTGCCGAGCTGTGTGGCGAATTCCACGCCCTCATGCTGTTCAAGGTGCATGTGGTCTCGGAGGAGGAGTACGAGGCACACGTCCGCGAACTGGCTGACAAAGGGCAGTCGGGTGAGCGGACTCTGCAGGAAGCCATCCAAGCCACACAACCCACACCTACGCACACGGCCAAGGAGGAGCACAAGTGAGCACCCAGGGGCGTGTGCAGATCTCCAGCCGAGCCGATCGCAAGACCGAGTCTCGTCTGGGATCAACCATCATGAAGTACCTCACCACCACCGATCACAAGGTGATCGGCAACATGTACTTCTTCACCGCGTTCGTGTTCTTCGGCATTGGAGGCCTTCTGGCGCTGGGGATTCGCGCCGAGCTGGCAGAGCCTGGCATGCAGTTCATGAACTACGAGACGTTCAACCAGTTCTTCACCATGCATGGCACGATCATGCTGCTGATGTTCGCCACGCCGATGTTCGCGGGCTTCGCCAACGCGATCCTGCCATTGCAGCTCGGTGCGCCCGACGTCGCGTTCCCGCGTATGAACGGTTTCGCGTTCTGGCTATACGTCTTCGGCTCGTGCATGGCCTGCGGGGGGTTCTTCACCGAAGATGGAGCAGCGAGCTTCGGCTGGTTCGCCTATGCGCCCTTCTCAAACGCGATCCACTCACCCGGAATCGGCCACGATCTGTGGATCATGGGTCTGTACTTGCTGGGCTTGTCATCCATCTTGGGTGCCGTGAACTTCATCACCACGATCATCACGATGCGTGCCCCCGGGCTGACCATGTTCCGGTTGCCCATCTTCACGTGGAACATCCTCGTCACCTCGCTGATGATTCTGATCTGCTTCCCGGTGCTGGCGGCGGGTCTGCTCGTCTTGGAGGCTGACCGGGTGCTCGGCAGCCATGTGTTCGATCCGTCCTCGGGTGGGGCCATCCTGTGGCAACACCTCTTCTGGTTCTTCGGCCACCCTGAGGTCTATATCATCGCGTTGCCGTTCTTCGGCATCATCACCGAGGTGCTCAGCGCCTTCAGCCGCAAGCCCGTCTTTGGATACTACGGTCTGGTGTTCGCCACCTTGTCCATCGGAGCCTTGTCCATCTCCGTATGGGCACACCACATGTTCGTCACGGGGGCGGTGAATCTGCCGTTCTTCTCCTTCATGACGTTCATGATCGCCGTACCCACCGGCGTCAAATTCTTCAACTGGATTGGCACGATCTGGCGGGGGTCGCTGACACTCAACACGTCCATGACCTTCGCCATTGGCTTTCTCACCACCTTCCTCTTCGGCGGTCTGACGGGAATCATCCTGGCGTCCCCGGCGCTGGACTTCCCGGTCTCCGATACCTACTTCGTGGTGGCGCACTTCCACTACGTGTTGTTCGGCACAGTGGTGTTCGCCATGTTCGCAGGCTTCTACTACTGGTGGCCCAAATTCACCGGGCGGATGCTCAACGAGACGTGGGGGAAGGTCCACTTCTGGACCATCTTCCTCGGCTTCCACATCACCTTCCTCATCCAGCATTGGCTGGGCGTGATCGGCATGCAGCGGCGTATCGCCGACTATGGTGCCTGGGAGGGGTTCACCCTCATGAACCAGGTCTCCACCTTCGGGTCATTCCTGCTGGGTGTCTCGATGCTGCCGTTCATCTGGAACGTGTGGATCACTCGCAAGACCCCCAAGATCACCGTCAACGATCCGTGGGGCTGGGGACGCTCGCTGGAATGGGCTACATCATGTCCGCCGCCGCGGCACAACTTCACCACGCTGCCGAGGATCCGCTCTGGCAGCCCTGCCCTGGACGCCGCCCGGCCGGAACTGGCCGCCCTCGATCATGAAGCCGATCCTGGTGAGTTGCTCGACGCGGTCCCTGCGGGATCCAAGGACGCCAAGCCCGAGGAGGGGGACAAGTGAAGCCCGAGAAGTGGTCGTTCTGGTTCATCGCCATCTTCTTCGCGATCGTGACCCCCATTTACTGGTTCGTCGCCAAGGAGATCGCCGGCACCTTCGTGCTGGGTTTCACTGGCCTGCTGGGGTTCATGATCGGCGGTTACTTGACGCTCACCGCCACCAAGTTTGATCCTCGGCCCGAAGACCGTGAGGACGGCGAGGTGTGGGAGGCCGCGGGGGAGGTGGGGTTCTTCGCGCCCAAGAGCATTTGGCCGTTCTGGGCGGCCCTGACCATCTCGGTCGTGCTGCTCGGTCCCGCGTTGCATCAAGCCTGGATCTCCCTGCTTGGCATCGGGCTTGGGTTCTGGGCCCTGTCGGGCTGGGTGCTCGAGTTCTACCGCGGCGACTACAAACACTGACGCGGCGTCAATGTTCCCCAGGCCCAGGCGGCATGGGGAGCATTGGCTTGATGGTCAGCGTCCGGTCAAGGCCTGCTTGAAGCTCATGACCGTGTTGGTCTGCAGCAACCCGCGGCGATATACCCCGGAGCCGAACCAGATGGCCACCACCATGAAGGCGACCATGGCCAGCAGGGCGAGGCAGGCATCGACCCACGTGGCCTCTCCCCGCAGGAGTTGCCCAGGCATCAACACCGTGGACGCGATGGGAACGTAGGACAGCACCTTCGCCAGAGTCCCGGTGGCAGACATGCCGAGGAAATAGACGAGCATGACGACCATCAGGAGTGGCGTCGTGGTCTGCGTCAAGTCTTGGATTCGGGTAGCCATGGCGCCCGCGGCGGCCCACAGACAGGCGAGGGCGGCGAAACCCACGAGGAAGAAGAGCACGAACCAGCCGGTGACTGGGGCGATCATGCCGATCATGGAGGCGAAGTCTGTCATCGACAGGCCGATGAGCGCGGCCGAGGCCAGGACCATCACTTGAGCCAAGGCGAGGATGGTGTTGCCCACCACCTTGCCGATCAGCAGTTGCCTGGTGGGGACGGCAGCGGCGAGAATCTCGACGATGCGTGACTCCTTCTCCGTGGTGACGGACTGGGCGATCTGCATGCCGTAATTGACCACCGAAAACATGAACAGGAACGAGAACGCCATGGACGCGATCATGATGCCGAGGCCGTTGTCCGATCCTGTGACCACCGTCTGAATCTGGCTGTGCGCGAGGATCTGGGAACCCTGCACCCCATGGGCCTTCGCGTTGAGGTCCACTTGATGCTGCAGGACGGCTTCGTCCAGAGACGGACGATCCCGGAAGTCCTTGATGGTTACCACCCAGTCGTTGTCCTTCTTCGTCAAAGACGCTTGCGCATCCCCGGCAGCGACGGCCTTGGACACCTCGTCCTCGCTCAGCCGCAAGGGCGTGATGCTCTCGCCTTCCTGGGCCGCGAGTTGAACGATGGCTTGGGCCTCGTCGGATGAGACCGCCACCTTGGTCTCATTACTGCTGAAGAAGAAACTGGAGAGGGCGAAGCCGACGATGATGAGGGCGATAGTGGTGAGCGTGCCGACCCAGAATGCCGGGTCGCTGAGGCGGGCGACGATCTCACGCTTGGCTACGGTCAGCCAACTTGCCTGCCTGGTGGAACGTGTGGTGCTCATCGGGTGACCTCCCGGTAGTAGTCGCTCAAGGGGCGGATGATGGGGCCGAAGGCATGGACGGCGCCCCGGCTCAGGGCACTGCCCAGGATGCGCTGGGCGACACTGTCATCGGCGAACGCAGCTACGGCCGTGGGGCCATCGATGTCGATCACATCAACGCCGGGTTCGTCACGCAGCCAGCCCAGGTCCGCGTCGGCTTCGATCCGGTGATGCTTGGGCCCGGCTTGGCGCAATGAGTCAACCGATCCGGAGGCCATGACCTGGCCCTTGCGGAGGATCACGATGTTGTCGCACAGCCGTTCCACTAAATCGAGCTGATGGGAGGAGAACAGCACGGGAACCCCGCGTTTCGTGAATTCGGTCAGGAGGGCGAACATCTCGTCGACGGCGTCGGGGTCGAGCCCGCTGAACGGCTCGTCAAGGATGAGTGCCTGGGGAGAGGCGATGACCGCGCTGGCGATCTGCACCCGTTGCTGGTTGCCCAAAGAGAGTTTCTCCAACTTGTCCTTGGTGCGTTCGCCCAGATTGAACCGCTCCAGCAGCCTTCGCCCGGCGGCCTTGGCATCGCGGGGATCCATGCCATGGAGTTCTCCAAGGAAGGCCAACTGCGCCAGGATTGGCTGCTTGGGGTAGAGGCCGCGTTCCTCCGGCATGTAACCAAAACGAGTACGGTCCTCCCGCGTGGTCGGCCTACCCTGCCAGAGCACCTCGCCAGAGTCTGGGGCCAGCACACCCATGATGATGCGCATGGTGGTGGTCTTGCCCGCGCCGTTGCCGCCGACGAATCCCGTGAATTCTCCGGCTGGAACCTCGAACGAGACGCTATCGAGCGCCCTGAGGTCACCGAACGTTCGAGTGATGTTTCGTAACTCGAGCATCGTTCTCCCTTCTCACTGGGAAATAGTCTGCCCAGGAGACACGGCTCACACATCGCCCACGATGACGAACTTGTGGCGATGCCCTCATCCTTTAGGTGGAGCCCGGCACCACCCGATGGAAGGGCTAGGAAACCACCGATGAATGCCGTTCTCGGCGAGGAGCTAGGCCAAGCCGTGGCGGAAAGCGAAGATCACCGCCTGTACCCGGTCTCTCACCTCGAGTTTCATGAGGAGGCTGGACACGTGGGTCTTGACGGTCGCCTCGCTGACGAACAACTCGGCAGCGATCTCCGCGTTGCTGAGGCCGCGTGCCATGGCGCCCAGGACATCGCGTTCGCGTTCGGTCAGCCTGCTCAACGTCGCTGGGGGATCTTGAACGCGGTGCCCCTGCACGGCCTCTTCGATGACCCGGCGGGTCACCTCTGGGGCAAGGAGCGCGCCCCCTTCGGCGACGATGCGCACCGCCTCGAGTAGTCGTTCCGGCTCGCAGTTCTTCAACAGGAAGCCGGCCGCACCCGCTTCGAGGGCCTCAAAGAGGTAGTCGTCACGGTCGAAGGTGGTGAGGATGATCACCTTGGTGGGCGCCTTGATGGACCTGGTGGCCTCGAGGCCATTGCGGCGTGGCATCTCAATATCCATGAGCATGACGTCTGGTCGTGTCCGCTCCGCGAGCGCGATGGCTTGGTCGCCGTCACCGGCCTCGCCGACGAGCTCAATGTCGTCCTCGACGCTCAGCATGAGGGAGAAGGCACGGCGCACTAAGGCCTGGTCATCCACCAACGCGACACGAATCATGAGCCCAACCTCCTGGGAAGCCTGACGAGAACTCGGAATCCCTTGGTGGCACGTGGGCCAGCATCAAGGGTGCCGCCCAGGGCGAAGACACGTTCGCGCATCCCAACTAGTCCCAGCCCAGAACCCGAGGAACCGGGCACCGGATGGCCATCGTCGGTGATTTCCAGCTCGGTGCTCTCGCCGAGGCGGACGACCACGCGAACACGATGTGCGGTCGAGTGACGGCGCACGTTGGTGAGTGCTTCCTGCGCAATCCGCACGAGGGCACCGGTCTGCGTGGGGGTGAGGGTGTGGGCCGCATCGGGGTCGCCCACGAGGTGATAGGACACGCTCAAGCCGTCGCGATCGGCCGCGCGGCACAGGTTCTCCACGGTGTCGAGCGAGTTACCGGCGCCGACGGGAGCGTCGCCTTCGCGCAGCGAGCCGAGCAACGCGCGCAACTCGGCGATGGCGTCGCGGCTCATATCCTCGACGGAAAGCAGCGATTCCGATGCCGCGTCGGGTTTCGTGGCCATGGCGCGGCGGGCGGCGGCGGTTTGGATACCGATGAGGGAGATGTAATGGGCGACGGAATCATGCAGGTCGCGGGCGATGCGGAGCCGCTCCTTGAGGACCGCCTGCTCGGCGAGTTGCGCGCTCTGCCGTTCGACCACGGCGTGGGATTCGCGTAGCTCGGTCGTCGTCTTGGCCTGTAACCAGGACAGCCGGCCGAGGACCAGGGCAGAGCCGAAGAAGGCGATGTTCAGCAAGGAACCGGCGAGGTAGGCCCAGAGGCCTTGGCGGTATTCCGGCGGCCCAGTGGTCGATAAGACGGTGGAGCTCATCACGAGCCACGCGGCCACGCTCAACAGCACGCCTATGGCGCATAGCATGAGGAGGTCGCGCCGGGTGGCGAAGGCCATCGCAGTGTAGATCGCTAGGAAGTAGAGCACCTGCATGCTGGCAAGGGCCACGGTGGTCGGCTGGAGCGCCGACGCCACGATGAGATGGACGCAGCCGAGGAGCAGCATGATCCCGATGGGAAAACGGCGCCGTAAGGCGATCAAGACGCCAGCGGAGATGATGAAAGCGGGCGACTGCCAGTGGTTGAAGTAGCTGGAGTAGGCGGGTATCTCGAGATTCGCCGCGACGAGGATGAGAGAGAGGCCGCTCAACAGCACGGCGATGAGGAGATCGGTCATCCATGCACGGGCAGGTATGGCGCGCACGAAATCGTCGTCGATCCCAAAGAACTCGTTGATGGCCTCTCCCACGCGGGCCACTTACCAACTCCGATCGAGAGGGCGTCCCTCCTCGTAGCCAGACCCGGATTGGACTCCTACGACGGCCCGCTCGGCGAACTCATCCAGGGTGCGGGCTCCGGCGTAGGTGCACGACGAACGCACACCCGAGGTGATCCAGTCCAGCAGATCTTCCACGCCCGGCCGCCGTGGGTCGAGATACATCCGCGACGACGAGATGCCTTCCTCGAACATGGCGGCGCGGGCCCGTTCGAAGGCCGACTGCTCACGGGTGCGTTGCCTCACCGCGCGGGCGGAGGCCATGCCGAAGGATTCCTTGTATACACGGCCTTGGTGATCAACCAGTTGGTCTCCGGTGGATTCGTGGGTACCCGCGAACCAGGAGCCGATCATGACTGATCCAGCGCCGGCGGCGAGCGCTAGGGCCACATCGCGCGGGTGACGCACGCCGCCGTCGGCCCAAATGGCTTTGCCGCGCTCCTTCGCGGCCTGCGCGCATTCGAGCACGGCGGAAAACTGGGGCCGACCCACGCCGGTCTGCATGCGGGTGGTGCACATGGCCCCCGGACCCACACCGACCTTGATGATGTCGGCACCGGCATCGATGAGTTCGGCACACCCCTGAGCGGTCACCACATTGCCCGCGACGATAAGGATGTGTCGTCCTGTTTCCGTGGCGAATGCGTCGCGGACCTGTGCGGCAGTGGCCAGAGCGGAGAGCATCTTGTCCTGGTGGCCGTGAGCCGTGTCCATGACTAAAACGTCGGCCTGCGCGTCGAGCGCGGCGCGGACCTTGGCGCCGATGTCCCCGTTGATCCCGACGGCCACACCGGCACGCAAGCGTCCCTCGTGGTCCACGGCGGGGGAGTAGATGGCGCACCGCAGCGCACCCTTCGGGGTCATGAGCCCGACGAGCCGGTCCTCGTGATCGACCGCGATGGCGACCTTCTGGTGTTGGGCGGCCAAGGAGTCGAAGACCTCTGCCGGGGTGGTGCTGGCCGGAACCCGGGTCACGTCGGTGGTCATGACGTCCTGTGCCTGGGCGAACCGGTCCGCTGACGAGGCATCGGATGGGCTGACCAAGCCGATGACCCGCCGGTCGTCGTCAATGACGACGGCCACGCCGTGGGACCGTTTGGCGATCAGACCGAGCGTCTCGCCGACCGTGGTGTCGCGGGAGACGGTCACCGCGGTGTCGAACACCGGGTGGGCGGCCTTGACCTTGCGGATCGACTTGGCCACCACCGGCGCCGGAATATCCTGCGGGAAGATGGCCAATCCACCGCGGCGTGCCATGGTCTCCGCCATACGCCGCCCCGAGACGGCGGTCATGTTGGCGGCGACGAGAGGCGTGGGAGTCGCCAGCGCGTCCGTGGAAGTGAGGTCCACGTCGAGCCGGGAACTGACGGCCGAGCGGCTCGGCACCATGAACACATCGTTGTAGGTGAGGTCATAGCCGACCTGGTGAAGCAAACGCACCGCCTCAGGCTACCCTAACCACGGTCGGCGAGGACCTCGGGTGACTCAGTGCAGGGCCGGTTTCTCAGGTGTCGCGTCCACGGCTGGACCATCATCGTGGTGCTCCGCGTCCGTCATCTCGTCAGCGGTGGGTTTGGCGATGTCCTGGCCCACGAACCACCGTGAAAGCCGGGCTCGAAGCCTGCTCACCGTGCCCTTGCGGGCCACCCCATTGGCGTCCGTGTCCCCGTCAGCCTCCAGCGCCTTGTGCTGCAGGTGCTGGGTGAGCGTGAACCGTTCGTCGTGGCTCACCGGCACGTGTGGCTCGGAGTAGCCGCCCTCGGGGGAGCGGTTGATCACACCCGACTCGGAGCCGTGTAGGGCGCGTTCCCGGTCCGCGCGTTGCAGGCCGAGGCAGATCCGTTTGGTCAGCTTGTACGCGATGACCGGCGCGACGAAGATCGCCACCCGCATGAAGATGGTGATGCCGTTGAGGCTGAGCGCGAAACGCGTGGCGAGAATGTCGTTGCCGCCCGAGAGCCAGAACATGGCGAAGCAGGTCATGCCCGCTACCCCCAGCGCGGTGCGGGTGGGGGCGTTGCGTGGGCGGTCCAGAATGTGATGTTCGCGCTTGTCGCCCGTGATCCACGCCTCGATGAAGGGCCAGAGAGCCAAGATAGTGAACAGAAGGCCCATCATCCCCACCCCTGGAAGGAACACGGCCCAAGTCCATGTCGTGGGACCGAGATGGGTCTCCCAGCCCGGAGGGATGAGACGCAGCGCACCCTCGACCCAGCCCATATACCAGTCGGGCTGGGAACCGGCCGTGACCTTGGCGGGGTCATAGGGTCCATAGGTCCACACGGGGTTGATCTGGAACAGGCCGCCCATGAGCACGAGGAAGCCGAACACGACGAAGAAGAAGCCGCCTGCCTTGGCCATGTACACGGGGAAGAGCGGATATCCGACCACGTTGTTCTCGGACCGGCCGGGGCCCGGGTATTGGGTGTGCTTGTGGTACACCAGCAAGGCCAGGTGGGCGGCGATGAGGCCGAGCAACAGACCGGGGATCAGCAGGATGTGCACCATGTAGAGGCGGGGGATGATCAACTCACCTGGGTATTCTCCGCCGAAGACGAAGAACTCGGCCCACGTGCCGATGATGGGGATGGACCGGATGAGGCCATCCACAAAACGCAGCCCGGTGCCTGACAGCAGATCGTCGGGCAAGGAATAGCCGGCGAACCCCGCGATGAGCGACATCGACATCAGTCCGATGCCGATGAGCCAGTTGACCTCGCGCGGCTTGCGGAATGCGCCGGTGAAGAACACACGCAGCATGTGCACGAAGGCGGACGCGACGAACAACAGCGCTGCCCAGTGGTGGATCTGACGCACGAGGAGGCCGCCACGCACATCGAATGAGATGTGCAGCGTCGAGGCGAATGCCTCGGACATGTGGACGCCCTTGAGGAGTTGGTACTGGCCGCTGTACTCGACCTCGGCCATGGATGGCTTGAACCAGATGGTCAGAAACACGCCCGTGATGAGGAGGATGACGAATGAGTACAGCGCGATCTCGCCGAGCAGGAAGGACCAATGGTCAGGGAAGATCTTGCGCAGGCCGAAACGGCCTAGCTTGGCGAGGCCGAGCCGCTCGTCGCCCCACGTGAGGGCGCCCGCAGCGCGGACCGGTTTCTCGACTGGGGCCTCTTGCGCCTCGACCTCCGGCGAAGACTCCGTGACGGTTGTGGGCTTGGCCATTACTGGTCACCATCCTTGAAGTCATTGCGGGAGTCCCGCTCGAAATAGCTGGGGCCAACCGGAACGGTGAAATCGCTTTGCGCGACGAGATACCCGTCCGCGTTGACCCGGATCGGTAGCTGTGGCAGGGAGCGTGCGGCCGGCCCAAAGACCACGACGCCGCTGTTACCCAAGTCGAACGTCGACTGATGACAGGGACAGAGCAGGTGGTGAGTTTGTCGCTCCCACAAGGAGATGGGGCATCCAACGTGGGTGCAGATCTTGGAGTAGGCCAGGATGCCGGAGACCTGCCAGTCCTTGCGGGACTCGGGAACGGTGATGGATGCGGGATCCATCCGCACGACGATGATTGCCGCCTTCGCCTTCTCCTTGATCTGCTCGGCTCCGTGCAGGTCGAGCAGGTTGGCCGGCTGGGCATTGACGAGTTGCCCGATCTCCAAGTCCTCTGGGCGCAGCGGCACCCAGTTCTCGTCGTTGAGCAACACCACGTCGGGCGCCCAGATCGTCTTCTCGATGGTCTCCTTACGCACCTTGTCCGTGGGGTGCGGGCCCATGTCGGCGAACAGCACCAACCCCGGGATGGCGGTGAAACCGATGGCTCCGCCGACCGCGCCGAGGAGCAGCTTGCGGCGCTTGATCCCGGTCTGTTCCACACCCGCGGCGAATTCGCGAGCCACGACTTCACGGTCTTCGTCGGAGGACGAGGCGCTGTGACGCAACTCGACCATCTCATGGTCGCCCATCAGGACACGAGCCCATTGGATGACGGCGACGCCGATGAGCGTCACCGCCAGGCCGCCAGTGACACCGAGTCCCACCGTGCTCGCATTGGCGTAGAGGAGGCCGAAGTCGATGACCATGTCGCGAGGCACGGCGAAGTAGATCACGACGAAGAGAATGGACAAGACCGGCACAGCCGCCAGCATGAGCAGGATGGCGCCGTAGGCACGGTTGCCCGCGCCCTTGTTGACGTCGGTGTAGCGCTCGATGTGCTCCTCAAGGCCTGGATCTGGAACGCTGTGGCCCAGGTCTGGGTTCCGCACAGGCAGATGGTCGTGGCTCATCGGGCGCGGGCCCCCTTCTTTGCGATCCAGGTGGCGATCAAGGCGAGCCCGCCGATGCCGATGACGAAAACCCAGAAGCCCTCGGAGACGGGACCGGCGTCACCCATGCCGAGCCCACCGTAGCTGGGCTGATTCTGCGCCTCATTGAGGTAGGCGATGATTTGCTTGGCGCTCTCGTCGGTCATGACCTCCTTGGAGAACATGGGCATCTGTTGTGGTCCGGTGCGCATGGCCTCGTAGATGTGAACGTCCGAGGTGTTGTAGAGGGAGGGAGCGTACTTGCCGTTCGGCATCGCGCCACCACCGCCGATAATTCCGTGGCAGGCCGAGCAGTTCGCCCTGAACAGCGCGCCCCCCTTGGCGATGTCCTCCTCGGTGAGGCCAGACGCGTCATATTGGGACTGGTTTGGGACGGCTGGGCCCGGGCCGAGGGATGCGATGTAGGCGGAGACCGCGTCGATCTGTTCCTGGGTGTAGTTCACCTTTCGCGCGGGGATTTGAGCCTGTTCACGGGCCGCAGGCATGCGTCCCGTGCCCATCTGGAAATCGACCGAGGCCGCTCCCACGCCGATCAGACTGGGGCCCTGGGAGGTCCCCTCGCCCCCCTTGCCATGGCATGAGGAGCAGGTGTAGTCGAACAGCTCCTTGCCCTCTTCGATCTGCGTGGTCTTCTCGGTCTCCGCGGCCGAACGCTGAGGGCTGATGGTTGTGTAGCTCGCGCCGACCACGAGCAGGGCGATCAGGATTAGCAGCGGGCGGGCCAATGCCCTCCGCCGGCGGCTAGGGGACTTCACGGTAATATCTCTCTCCTGGTCGCTGGCTATCGAAGGAAATACAACACCCCGAACAGCAGGATCCAGATGACGTCCACGAAGTGCCAGTAGTACGACACGACATGGGCGCCCACGGTCTGCTCGTGGGTGTGGGTTCGGGTCATGTAGGAGCGGGCCAAGACGTACCAGAAGGCGACGATGCCGCCGAGCACGTGAAGGCCGTGGAACCCCGTGGCCAAGAAGAAAAGGCTCCAATATTGATCGGTCTGGATGGTGTAGCCCTCATTGAACAGGGTGAAGTACTCCCATACCTGGCCCGCGATGAAGACGGAGCCGAGGAACGCGGTGATGACATATGCCTCGCGCATGCCCCAGCGGAGAGGGTTGATCCACGATCCGCTGACCCGGCGTGCCTCCGCGGCATTGGCGCCGAGTTGGCAGGTCACCGAACTGAGCACGAGGATCGCGGTGTTGATGCTGGCGAACGTCACGTCCAGATGGGCGCTTTGCGTCTCCCACAGCGAAGTCGTACCGGCCTTGGCCGCTGCCTCGTTGGTGAGGTTTCGGACCCAGAAATAGGCTGCGAACACTGCTGCGAAGAACATCAACTCGCTTGCGAGCCAGACGATCACTCCCACCGACACCGGGTCGGGACGTCCGGTGGGGGCGTTCAGCCGGGCGGCAGGCACTCGGTGGACGGCACCCGACGGTAGCTCCTCGGGGGCGGTCAAGCTCTCATGTTTCGTGGCCACGGGGTCATTATTGCGGCAAAAGAGCCCGGGGTCACGCCAGGCGCGAGAAACAACCCCACCCCGAGTGAGACCCACGGGGGTACGGTGTGATAATGCGCCACATGCCGATCGGGTTTCCGCAACCGTTGCACGCCAAGCCCGACGACGACCTCATCGCGCTGGTCGGCACCCGCTACCTCACGGCTTGGGAGTTCCCGTGGCTTGGGGTCGTGCTGATCCTGGTGGTTGCGGGACTCTACCTGTGGGGCGTTCGTACATTGCACCGCAGGGGGGACACGTGGCCGGTGATGCGCACGATCTCCTTCGTCGGCCTGGGGTTGGGCAGTATTGCCGTGGCATCGTTCAGTTTCCTTGGCGTCTATGACACTGTCCTGTTCTGGGTGCACATGGTGCAGCACATGATCTACAACATGATCGCCCCGGTGTTCCTCGTCTTCGGCGCACCCGCGACCCTGGCCCTTCGTGCGCTGCCCAAGCGCCCGCGTGCTCTTCTGCTCAGGCTCCTCCACTCCTTGGTGGCTAAGGTCCTGCTGTTCCCTCCGCTCACCACGGGGCTCATGATCGTCAGTCCTTTCGCCCTCTACATGACTGGATGGTACGAACTGACGCTACGTGACGACTTCTGGCACGACTTCCTGCATTTCTACCTCATCACCGTGGGGTGTCTCTTCTTCTTCCCGCTCCTGGGAGTCGACCCGGTTCCCGTCAAGATGCCCTACCCCATCCGCATTCTGCTGTTCCTACTCACCATGCCATTTCACGCCTTCCTCGGAGTGACGATCATGGGCTCAAGCCGACTCATCGCCGAGGAGTGGTATGTCTCCTTCGACCGTGCGTGGGGTCTGTCTCCCTTGGACGATCAGACATGGGCCGGGGGGCTGATGTGGGCCACCGGAGACCTCACGATGTTCGCCGCGATGATCACGATCTTCGTGCAATGGGTCAAGGAGTCGAACCGGGAGGCGCGACGCATCGACCGGGCACTGGATCGCCAGGAAGCACGGGAGGGACATCTTGGTTACGATGACCACGTGACGAGGTCTCGGTTGGACGCCGGGACGAACGAGGTGGAGGAACGATGAGCCAAGCGCCAGCGAAGGTCTTGCTGTATTCGGACGATCGGCTGATCCGTGACCAGGTGCGTCTAGCGCTCGGGCGTCGCGTCGCCGCGGACCTGCCCGAGATCGAGATCTTCGAGGTGGCCACTCAGGCCGCGTTACTTGCCACGCTCGATTCGGGCGTCGACTACGCGGCCCTCATCCTCGACGGCAATGCCCAACCCTCTGGCGGGTTCGGGCTGGCCCATCAGATCAAGGAGGAGTACGCCGATCCCGTCCCCGTCTTGTTGCTGATCTCTCGCGAGGCTGATGCCTGGCTCGCGTCGTGGAGCCGGGCCGAGGCGGTCTCGCCGCTACCCGTCGATCCGGTGCAGTTGCCGCACCAGGTGGCCAATCTCGTACGCGCTCGCCTCGCTCAGGCCGTCCGATGAGCTACACCTGGCCCGAGGTCCTCACAGGCTTGGTGCGAAGCGAGGGACTCGAGACGGACGCCGCGTCCTGGGCGCTCAACGAGATCCTCGCTGGGCGGGCCAGTGAGGTACAGGTCGCGGCCCTCTTGACCGCGTTGCGTGCCAAGGGAGAGACCGAGGACGAGATCGTTGGTCTGTCTCAGGCGATGCTCGCCAACGCCGTACCGCTCATGCTTGACCGGGAGGCAGTCGACATCGTCGGAACAGGGGGCGACCGAGCCAACACTGTCAACGTTTCCACCATGGCGGCCATCGTGGCGGCTGGTGCCGGCGCGAAGGTGGTCAAGCACGGCTCTCGTGCTGCCTCTTCCATGTCCGGCACGGCCGACACCCTGGAGGCGTTGGGGGCGAGGATCGATGTGGAGCCCGAGCGTCAAGCCTCCATCCTGGAACATTGCGGGATGGCCTTCCTGTTCGCGCAGCAATACCACCCCGCCATGAGGTATGTGGCTGGTGTGCGCAGGCAGTTGGGCATCCAGACCACCTTCAATTTCCTGGGCCCTCTCGCGAACCCAGCCCAACCCTGGGCCATGGCCATGGGGGTCGCCAATGATGAGGTGGCCCCAGTCATCGCCCGCGTGCTGGCGCAACGAGGCACTCGGGGCCTGGTGTTTCGTGGTTTCGACGGATTGGATGAGTTGACCACGACATCCTCCTCCGATGTGTGGCTCGTGGGCGATGATCGTGTGCACCGCACCGTCGTAGATCCGCAGGAACTGGGGCTCAGGCCCGCGGCGCCTGCGGATCTGGTGGGCGGCCCACCAGCCCACAACGCCGCCATCGTCCGCGAGGTGCTGGATGGAAAGCCAGGCCCAGTGCGCGACATCGTGGCGCTGAACGCCGCCGCCGGCCTGCTGGCCTACCACGGCGTCTCCTTCACTCGCCCCTTGGCGGAGCAACTGAACGTTGAGCTCCGGGCCGCGGAGGAATCCATCGACTCGGGCGCCGCGGCAGCCACCTTGGAGCGATGGGTGACCGCGACCCTGGACTGACGGCGGGTCAGGCGAGCATGGTCAAGAGAATGGGACCAGCCCAGAGACTCGGCCCATAGGCGAAATATGACGGCCTCCCTGCGGCTCGGGAGGCCCATAGTGAATGTCCGATGCCGTGGATCGCGCCGATGATGGTGCCGACGGCTAGGGCGGACAGACCGGACATGAGGCCGTCCTGTCCGGCCACCGCCCCGACGAGCGCCGCCAGACGCACGTCCCCAAAGCCCAGGCTGGGGGATAGCCGGTAGAAGAGGTAGAGGAAACCGAAGGCAAGCCCACCAGCCGCCAGAGCGGACGCCCAGGAACCCCAGTCCCGCACTGCGAGGCCTGCCGAAGAGAACACCATGACGGTCAGCGTGAGGTAATGGAGACGCTTGGGGAGCCAGGTGGTGGCGGCATCGACACCGGCCAGCGTAACTCCGAAGGCGATGTAGGGTGCCCAGAGCCAGAGGGATTGAGCCGGAACGCGCCACAACACGGCAGTCGACGCCGCGGCGGCTGCGCCGATCGCCAGCGTCGACTTGGCGGAGACTAGGGCTGCGAAATCGGGGGCTTCGGGATCCGCTATCCGGATCCGGGGCACTACGTGACACCACGCCGTCACGGCAACGGCCACGATGCCCACCGCGAGCCAGAATCTCATGCCGGGAGCGTAGCGGCGGGCCTGGCGACCGCTGTCCCTAACGAGAAGGATGTGGATAACCTTGCGGCGACAATCGCCGCGGACAGGAAAGGTTGAAAAGACCAGCGACGAAGGAGACTCTCCTCGGGGCATCGCCCGGCGTCACGCGTCCAGAAGGCCTTGACGCCGGGCGGCCCCTGCCCCGGGAGGTCGAATAGCGGAGCGGCATCGGCGTGCCGCTCGTCTCAACTCAGCGCTGGGCCTTGGTGAACCCTGCCGCCTGGGCGGCCTCCTCGGAGTTGAACCACACCTCTGCGATCGTGCGTTCGTAACCGCCAGTGCCCTGCACGTGGTACTTCTTCGAACGCTCGTTGCCCTTGATGTCGTAGCCCTCGGGAGGGTTCGACCCCACGTAGGAGCCCTCGCCGTAGGAGCTCTCGACAGTCTCTTCGACGATGAAAACCGCCTCTTCCACGACCTCCGCTTCCTCAGAAGGTGCCGACGGCTCCTCGACGACGGTCTCTGACGCGAATCGGGCCGCGTTGGCGAAGGTGTCGTTGTTGTTGACGTAAACCTTCGACGGTTCGTGCGCCGTCCATCCGTCGTCCTTGGGGGCCAGGAAGTGGCGCACCGCTGCCGCCGCACCCGCAACGGCGGCGCCGACGGCGAGGAACTTGAAGAAGGACTTGGCCCGCGACTTCTTCCGCTTGGGCTCCAACTCGCCCTTGAGCGCCTGAACCGTAGCCTCGCCGCGGCTGGCCGCCTCGGCGATGAGCGGATGACCGGCGGCCTCGTGCAGGGCCTCCTGCAGTTTCGGCAGCACCTCGTCGGCCAGCTTCTCGCGGGCTGCTTCGACAGCGGGAGTCACCTTGTCCAGCGCATCCTTGATGTGTGGCTCGAGGTCGTCAAGGCGCCGGGCCGCGAAGGCGGCCGAGCGTACCTTGGCGTCCTTCAGCGCCGGACCTGAGCGATCGACGGCCTCCCGGAGAATCCGTTGGGCCAAGGCGATGGCGTCTTCCAACGCGTTCGCGCCGTACTCGGCGGCGGCGGAATAGGTTTCCGCGGCGGCCTGCTTCAGTTCTTGTGACTTCTTCACAAGTTCCTCCTGTGGGTTGTGGCTCGTGGTCGAGCACCTCAACGCTACCGGTTTGTGTGCTCTTCGCAAGAACGCCTGGCCGGTTGACTCTCCTCGGGTTTGGTGCCGCGTCATAATGCACACGTGCACTTCTTCGTGGTGGCGCAAGTGACGTGCGCCCTCCTGCTTGCCCTGTCTGGTCTTGCCAAGCTTCGCTCTCCCGAGGCGACCGCCGAGGCGATCGCGGTGCTGCGGCTTCCCGCGTGGGCACGCGACCCGCGCGTGCCAAGACTGTTGGCCTGGGGAGAGACTGCCCTGGCGGTCGTGCTCCTGCTGGGAGCTGGGTGGTTCCTGACTCTGGCGGGGGGCGTTGCGGCAGCCTTGTTCGCCGCATATTTTCTGGTGGTGGCTCGAGCTCTACAGTTCGACGAACCGGTGCGATGCGGTTGTTTCGGCGAACTCGGTGAGGCCGAGCTGTCCGTGGCCACGTTGCTACGCAATGCTGGATTGACGTTCTTGGCACTGTTAATCCTCATCGGGGGAGGGATGCATTCCTCTCTGTGGTCGTTGAATCTGGAGGGGTGGGGCTGGGTAGCCGTGTCGGTTCTCGCCACGGGCGTCCTTCTGCTCAGTTTGAAGGCGCCAGGATTGCGTCCTCCTGGCGCGTGGCTGGCCGATGTTCGGTTGGTCGAGGGATACGACGCTCGTGAGGTGACCATTGGTGAATTGGCCGCACGCGAGGGCGGCGCAGTATTGCTCTTTCTCACGCCTGGCAGCCTGGGCAGCGGCCAGGTAGTGGAACAAAGGGCCGATTGGATGGGGCGTCCCGTGATCTCTATCGTCCCAGGAGGCGAAGCCACCAACGAGCGGTTCGCCTGGTTGCCACGGCTCCACGAAGATCCAGGGGGCAACCTGGCCACGGCACTGGGGGTCTCGGCTCCGGCGGCACTTCGGGTCGATGCGAAGGGACACCCGGCAGGAGAGCTCGTTCTTGGGTCGCGTGCGGTCTTGAAGGTCCTACTGGCGGCTCCCGCCGCAGAGGGTGCCGCTGTGTCGGAGCCCCAGGATCAACGAATCATGATCCGCAGACCTATTCCGCCGGCTGTGGTGCTCACCGCGGATCGAACCCCTCTGACGCTGAAGGAACTGGCCGCCGCGCGGGGGCAGATCCTTGTGGGCGTCAGCGCACTGGGTACTCCTGCGATGACCGTTCTCGAACGAATGGAGGCCTGGCAGGCGGCGTACCCCACCCTTGATGTGAGGATCATCGCTCCGTTTCTGCTCACCGAGTCCCTTGCCGCAGAGTCGGTGCGCAGCGCAGCCGTGTACGACCACCGGCTCGTGGCCTCCGATGCCCTTGGACTCTCGGGCCCGGTGTCGGCCGTCCTCATCGGGAAGGACGGCTTCGTCGGCCGTCCCGTGATCGGTGTCGAGGACGTGGTGGGTTTCATGTCCTCGCCCGGACGAAGCTCGCACGGGGCATGACCAGGCGAGATTCCGGACCCACGAAGGATCTCTGCAAGACTTGCCGAGAACATAGAGAAAGGACCAGACGTGAGCACTGCCACGCTGCACACCAACCGGGGCGACATCATCATCGACCTGTTCGATGACCAGGCCCCCAAGACGGTGGCCAATTTCGTCGGCCTAGCCACGGGAACCAAGGAATACCAGGATCCCAAGAGCGGTCAGGCAACTACCGGTAACTACTACGACGGGCTCACCTTCCACAGGGTCATCGATGGTTTCATGATCCAGGGTGGTTGCCCCCGTGGAGATGGGCGAGGCGGCCCGGGATACACCTTCGCTGACGAGTTCCATCCAGAACTCGCGTTCAACAAGCCGTACCTGCTGGCCATGGCCAATGCGGGTCCGGGCACCAACGGATCTCAGTTCTTCATCACCGTGGCTCCCACGCCTCATCTCAACCGCCGCCACACCATTTTCGGTGAGGTGAGTGATCCAGCCAGCCAGCAGGTGGTCGATGCGATCGCCACTACTCGCACGGGACCTGGTGACCGGCCGGTCGATCCGGTGGTGATTGAATCCGTGACCGTGGTCTAACCCAGGACCTTCTGGGCGAACTGGGCACTGGAGACACCGGCGTGGACGGGCCATGCCCACTCTCCGCGGATCTCGATGAGGCGTACACCTGAGGATTCGAGCCAAGCCGCGATCCGTTCGGCCTCATCGAAGCTGCTCGCCGGCAGACCGGGAGGCGGGGCAAGCACCGTCTCCGCGTGCGCGGAGGCCTCCTCGGCGGCCTGCCGCGCGCGTGGGGACGGCGCGGACGTGGCCGCGGCGAGTCGCCCGTAGCGAATGACATGGATATCCCAGCCTCGGCTCGATGGCGCCGCGGCCACGAGCTCAGGGCAGAGGGCCAGGGAGCGAACGCGATGAAACCGCAAGGAAGCCCCAAGGTAGGCCCGCAACCGGTCGGTGAGGTGCCCAGCCTCTTCGTAGCGTTCCTGGGCCATCAGCTTGGCCAGTTTGGCCCGTCCGCTGCGAAGCACGGGGCGTACGTCGCCGCGCCAGCTTCGCGTGACTGCTTGGACGAGTTCCGGATAGGCCGTCGCCCCCGGCCCCAATTCGCATGGGGCGCCGCAACGCCCCAACTCCGCTAAGGAACATGAAGACGAGGCGTTTCTCGGCGACAATCGTGTGGTGCAGCGCCGGATCTGGAACGCGTCGTGGAGCGTCATCATGGCCTCCTCCGCGGCGCCGCGGGTGCGGAAGGGGCCGAAACAGGTCTGGCCCGAGGCCCCGCCGGAACGTGCTGGTTGCGTGACGATGGTCAGACGGGGAAACGCCTCGTCGGTCAGCGTGAGCCAGTACGGGCGCCTCTGGTTTCGAGACCTGCGGTTGTAGCGCGGGGAGAGTGACTCGATCATCCGCAATTCACGCACTTCGGCCTCCAACTCTGTGGCGCAGGGGATGCATTCCAGGCCGCTGGCGACCCGCACCATCTCGTGGATCCGTGGGCGTTTCTCCGCGGCGGAGAAGTACGACCTGAGCCTTCGACGCAGATTGTTGGACTTGCCTACGTAGAGCACCTCTTTGCGGTGGTTCCCATCGGGATCGAGGTGGTCCACATAGAAGTAGTACACGCCCGCGTGCTCGGGGGCGGTTCGTGCCCAGACCCGTTTGGCGCGTCGGTCCGGTGAGACCCGAAGAGCGAATTCGGACAGGTCCTCAAGCGTGGTGACGCCAAGATTGCCAACTCGCTCCAGTAGCCCGTGCAGTACATCGACGGTGGCTCGTGCGTCGCTCAGGGCCCGATGGTTGGGTTCGGTACCAGCCGCGAAGCGCTGGGCCAGGGTGGAGAGCTTGCAGTTGGGCGCTTCCTCGCGCGACAGCACCGCCCGAGCGAGTGCGAGTGTGTCGACCACCGGGCCACCGGGCCAGTCCAGACCCGCCGAGGCGTAGCCACGCTTGAGGAAGCCGATGTCGAACCGCGCATTGTGGGCCACTAGCGTCGCGCCGGAGGTAAAAGTGGCGAAGACAGGCAAGACCTCATCGATCGGTGGGGCGGTGGACACCATCTGGTTGGTGATTCCGGTAAGTACCTGGATCAGGGGTGGAATGGGGCTATCGGGGCGCACGAGCGTCTGGAACTCTCCAAGGACGTCTCCGCCGCGTACCTTGACCGCGCCGATCTCGGTGATCTCCGCATCGGCCGACCCCCCAGTGGTCTCTAGGTCCACGACCACGAAGGTGACCTCCGAGAGCGGCGCTCCGAAGTCATCTAGCGAGGGTTGGAGGGCTGAAGTGACCGTCATGGATGCCAAGCTAGGGGCTACCGCTGACAGTTAGTCCGCTCGATTCCCCCCGGGGTGTGCTGACTGGCTTGAGAAAACCCTGAGCGATGCTTAAGCTTCTCTCAGACTTAGTCGACCGAACTGGAGTTGAAGTGCGCAAGGCTCGCCTGACCCTCACCGCCGTCCTGGCATCCGCCACCCTGGCCACCACGTCGGTGGTCGCCTCAGCCGACCCGGACACCGTCGAGGAAGCCCGTCGTCAGTTGGAGCGGATCCACCAGGAGGCCTCCTCCCTGGACCAGGAGATCATCGAGGCGAACGACCGGGTGCAGAAGGCTGAGAAGCGGCTCAAACAGCTTCAAGGCGACCTGAAGGATCAAGAGGCCAAGGTGACCAAGCTTGGCTCGGAGATCGGCGACTTGGCCACCTTCCAGATGCGCAGCGACTCAGTGAGCCTTACCACCCAGTTGCTCACCAGCAGTTCGTCGGACAACTTCCTGTCGGGTCTCGGGGTCATCCAATCGGAGACGGACCGTTCCAACGCGCAGCTCCAGCAGCTTCAACTCGACGAGGCCAAGCTGACGACCATGCGTGAAGACGCTGCCAAGACGGAGAAGCAGCTCAAGCAGGACCGCGACGCCAAGGTCAAGCTGGCGAAGCAGTTCGACCAGAAGGAGAACGAGGCCCAGGGCGTCTACAACCGCCTCTCGGCGGAGGAGCGGCAGCGTTTGGCTGCCCTTGAGGCGCAGCGCGCCGCGGAGGCCGAAGCCGCTGCAGCGCGGGAGGAGCGCGACAACCAGTCGAACACCGCCAGCCGGGACCGTTCGAACAATTCGAACTCGAACAACTCAAACTCGAGCAACAACTCGAACTCGAGCAGCAACTCGAACTCTAACAACAACAACAACTCCAACGCCACGGACGACACCTCGTCCAGCGATAGTTCCTCGTCGGCCGGGTCCGGCCGGGCTCAGCGTGCCATCGCGGTAGCTATGGCGCAGGTGGGCAAGCCCTACGTGTGGGGCACCTCTGGCCCGAGGACCTTCGATTGCTCCGGCCTCATGATCTACGCCTACAAGTCAGTGGGCATCAGCCTTCCTCGCTCGTCGCGCGCGCAGGCTGCCAGCGCTGGACGCTCCGTATCGCGGTCCGAACTCCAGCCCGGCGATCTCGTATTCTTCTACTCCCCGGTCAGCCACGTCGGCATGTACATCGGTGGTGGCAAGATCGTGCACGCTTCCAACCCCCGCACGGGTGTCAAGGTGGCCAGCATGTCGGGCATGAGGTACAACAGCGCACGCCGCGTGGTTGGCTGAGGCAAGAGTCGGTTAGCGCTTAGTACACTGGCGCGCCATGTGGTACTCGCTGCTCAAGTTCGTCCTTTTCCGGCCCATGGTCAGGTACGGCTATGGTGCTCGGGTTGAGGGAGCGGAGAACTTTCCAGCACAGGGAGGAGCCATCCTTGCCAGCAACCACATCGCAGCGCTTGATTCCATCGTGATCCCCGCGATGGCGCCACGACGGATCACTTTTCCCGCGAAGGCTGAATTGTTCTCCGGTAAGGGTGGGTTCAGGTCGAAGGTCGTCGCCTGGTTCCTCAAACTGATCAAGATGGTGCCGATGGACCGAAGCGGCGGCCGCGCGAGCGCCGATGCGCTCAACGCCATCGCCCAAGTGCTCGCGGACGGTCACGTCATTGCTATCTATCCGGAAGGGACACGTTCGCCGGACGGACGGCTGTACAAGGGCAAGACGGGGGTGGCCCGGATGGCTCTTCAACACGGGGTTCCTGTCATTCCCGTGGGCGTGCGCGACACCCAGACCGTCAGGGGCCCGTTTGGTCTTCCATGGGCCCGGCGCCCTGTCCTGACCATTGGCCGCCCCTTGGACTTCAGCCAATACGCTGGGAGCCCTGGTAATTCCAAGGTGCTGCGCTGGGTGACCGACGAGATCATGGCCAGCATCGCCGAACTCACCGGCCAGGAGTATGCCGATGTCTATGCCATCCGCGTCAAATACGGTGACCTCAAAGCCGTTGGTTCAGATGCCTTCCTGGTGCCTCGCCCCGGCGGAGGAGAACCGCCCGTCTTGGTACAGGAACAGGGTGAGTGAGCCACGGCGACACGCCCCGGGGCTGAGGTGGATCAAAGCCGAGGCTCTCTGGCTCCGAGGCCGCGACGACGTACTGGCCAGGGTGTTCAGCGTGGTCTGGGTGGCGCGTTGCCTCTTGGCTATACACGCGGCCTTGGTCAACGTGTTCCTCGTGCTGCCACGCTCGTCCAATCCCTTCGGAGTGGTGGGGGCGACGGTCGTGATGCTTCTCTGGCAGGCGTTCATCACGCTGCGGCTGCGCCGACCTCACCGGCGGACTATGGTCACCGTCCTTGCGGATACGGGTGTGAGCATCGCGATCGTGTTCACCACGGCCCTCGTCGTTCCTCCAGGAGCGGCACCCCTGACCCTGGCGGGTTATTGGGCCGCCGGTTGCGCTGCTTATGCCGTGGTGTTCTTCGGCACGTGGCGGGGTACGGTCGTCGCGGTGATCATGTGGGCCGCGCTCGTGGTGATTCCTGGACACGTGACGATGGAAAGAGTGGGAGTTGGGTTCGTCGCCACCCTGCTAACCTTCAGCCTCGGCTCCCTCATCGACCAGTTCCGTAACACGCTGGTGGAGCAGGAACAAGAACGTATCCGCGCCGCGGCATTGGCAGAGCGGGAGCGTCTTTCACGGATCGTGCACGATGGGGCACTTCAAGTGCTGGCACTCGTGGAGCGGGAAGGCCCGGCGTTGGGTGAGCGAGGGATGAGGTTGGCGGCCCTGGCCAGGGAATCGGAGGCTCAGTTGCGAACCCTGCTGCAGGATCGCGAGGTCATCGACGTGGAGCGCACCAAGACGGTCGACTTGGCCGCCCGGCTGGACAAATATCAGTCGGCGAAGGTCACAGTCTCCACGATGGCCTCGTTGGTGCGGGTTCCCCGCCTGCTCGCCGACGAGGTGGAGGCCACACTGGCCGAGATCCTCAAGAACGTGGAATCGCACGCGGGACCGGGCGCCCAAGCCTGGATCCTCTTGGATCAGGAGAACGACGACGAAGTCATCTTGTGGGTACGCGACAATGGCAAGGGTATGAGTGCGGAGCAGGTGGCCGCGGCTGCCAGAGCGGGGCGTATGGGGATCAAGGACTCGATTGTAGGGCGCATGTCCGCGCTGGGAGGCTCAGCCATACTCAAATCGTCTCCCGGGGCTGGGACAGAATGGGAGTTGCGATTTCCGATCGATGTCGAGGCGGTGGAGTGATGAAGGTGGCGGGAGAGTTCCCCGAACGGCGACGTGTGATGCTGGTGGACGACCATCCCATGTGGATCGATGCCCTCAGCGAGGACCTCACCGAGGTGGGGTTCGAGATCGTGGCGGTAGCCAAGAACGGCAAGGAATGTCTGACCCGTGCCCGCGCGGCGCGTCCAGATGTCCTGGTCATGGACCTGCAGATCCCCGAACCGGACGGGGCCACATGCATCGAGATTCTGCTCAGTGAGTTTCCCGAGATGCACGTTCTCGTCATGTCCGCATCTGGCGAACGTGAGGATGTGTTGCGGGCAATGAAGGCCGGTGCCAAGGGCTATCTGGTCAAGTCGGCCTCGAAGGAGGAGCTCATCGACGGGGTGCAGCGCACCGCCGTTGGTGACGCGGTCTTCACCCCTGGGCTCGCTGGCCTAGTGCTGGGTGAGTTTCGACGCATGGCCAACGTGGCACGCTCCCACAACGCGGAGGGGCCGGTATTGACGTCACGCGAGATCGAGGTGCTGCGCCTCGTAGCCAAGGGGCTCGCGTACCGTGAGATCGCCGACGAGTTGTTCGTTTCCCATCGCACGGTGCAAAACCACGTGCAAAATGTCCTGAGGAAGCTGCAGTTGCACAACCGGGTCGAATTGACGCTCTACGCCATCGATCAAGGGCTACACGATCCCAGCGAACGCTGACTCTCCTTCCAGTGAGGTAGGCTGACGGGCATGTCTCGCATCATGTCCCGGGGGGAATTGCGTGCGTTTCCCCATGTGCAGCAGCCCACCTACCCGGATCAGGAGGCCCTGGACCGCACCATCGACTCGCTTGAGACGCTGCCCCCTCTGGTCTTTGCGGGGGAGTGCGACGATCTGCGGAGCAAGCTCGCTGATGTCGCCGAGGGGCGCGCCTTCCTGCTGCAAGGTGGGGACTGTGCAGAGACCTTCGACGCGGTCACGGCGGACAACATCAAGCGCAAGCTCTTGGTGCAGTTGTCCATGGCCGTCGTGATGACATACGCAGCCCAGGTCCCGGTGGTCAAGGTGGGGCGCATCGCGGGCCAATACGCCAAGCCCCGCTCCAAGGACACCGAGGTGCGTGGGGACGTCGAGTTGCCCGCCTATCGGGGAGATGCCGTCAACGGCTTCGACTTCACTCCCGGCGCCCGTGCTCATGACCCAAGCCGGCTGATGCAGGTGTACAACTCATCGGCGGCGACGCTCAACCTGGTACGTGCCTTCGTCAAGGGCGGGTTCGCCGACCTGCGTGGCGTGCATAGCTGGAACGCCCAGTTCGTGCGGGATTCCGAGGTGGAGGCCGAGTACGAGGAGTTGGCCCAAGAGATCGACCGTGCTCTTGCCTTTATGGTGGCCTGCGGTGTGCGCGACCACGAACTGGGGTCGGTGGATCTTTACGCCAGCCATGAGGCTCTCCTCCTGGAATACGAACGAGCCCTGACTCGCGTCGACTCCCGGTCGCAACAGCTTTACGGCTGCTCTGGCCACATGCTGTGGATCGGGGAGCGGACCCGTCAACTGGATGGCGCACATGTCGCCTTGCTGAGCCAGGTGCAGAACCCCTTGGGTGTGAAGCTTGGCCCTACGACGACCCCCGAGACGGCGATCGCGCTGGCGGAACGGCTCGACCCGGATCGGACACCTGGACGGCTCACGTTCATCACCCGCATGGGGGCCCAGAAGGTGCGCGAGGTGCTGCCTGGGATCATTTCCGCCGTCGAGGCGACGGGCCGGAAGGTCGCCTGGGTGTGCGATCCCATGCACGGCAATACCTTCGAGGCGGTCAACGGGTACAAGACCAGATCCTTTACCGATGTGGCAGAGGAGGTCAATGGGTTCTTCGACGTGCATGAGCGGATGGGAACGTGGCCCGGAGGGCTACACGTCGAACTCACCGGCGACGATGTCACCGAGTGCGTTGGCGGCGTGAACAACCTGGGTGAGGAGGATCTGAGTAACCGGTATGAGACGGTGTGCGACCCGCGCCTCAACCGTGAGCAGTCATTGGAACTCGCCTTCACCGTGGCCCGTCGTCTGCGGGCCAGCGACTTCAACCGGGTGAACTTGGTGCAGGAATTCGACGCGAAGGATCTGTGATCCCGGGCAAGGGCCCAGAGACTGAACCGAAATACCCGCCGGTCGAGTAGCTCGCGAGGGACGAAGCGAGGCATGTCGAGACCTGGAGACGCACCAGGCCGCGACACCGCACGAGGCTTCGCCCTGTGAACCCGAAGGAAGTTCGTCCCCCCATGACGCTACTCGACCAGAGTCAGGCGACGTAGAGGGTGACGGTTGACCCAACCGGCACCTCGGTCCCCTCGGGCGGGTTGGTGCCCTGAACCACGTTCAGCCGCATGGGGAAGTTGGATGCCGACTCGACCACCACCTTGAGATCGAGTTCCTCCAGTTTGGATTGGGCCTCCTGCTGCGACATCATCCGGACGCCCGGAATCGTCACCATCGCGGGCCCGGTCGACTTGACCAGGGTGATGGTGTCGCCGCGGTTACCGGTGCCATTCTTGGGGTCCTGACGGATCACCTTGCCGGATTCCACGTCTGAGGAACTCTCCTCGGTGACATTGACGTTGAAGCCGAGGTCTTCCAACTCCGACTTGGCGGTGTCGGCATCGCCGCCGGTATGGTCTGGAATCCGAATGGGTTCTCGTCCCTTCGAGACTGTCAGATCGACCTTCGTGCCTGGGGCGAGTTGCGCGCCTTCGTCCTCGGATGCCTTCATCACCTCGCCTGCTTCGGTGTCTTCCGAGTACTCCTCCGAGACCTTTCCCACCTCAAAGTGAGCATCCTTCAGCGCCTTCTCCGCAGCCTCGCGTTGGAGCCCTACCACCGCCGGCATGGGATAGCGCTCAGGGCCGAGCGACATCACTAACGTGATGGACGTGCCACGCAGTACCCGTTCCCCAGCGCCCGGCTCCGTTCGGATCACCTGCCCGCGCGATACGGACTCGGAGTGCTCATCGACCGTGGTGACGGTGAGATCGTTGGCCTTGGCGGCCTCTCGGGCCTTGGTCTCGTTCAGTGTCGACATGGCGGGCACGCTGGTGTAACGGCCAGACAACCACCACCAACTGCCCAGGGCCGCTCCGATGGTGAGCAACAAGACCAGCAGCAAGGCGATGATCCCGCGCCGACGGCGATGCACCGGGTCTTGCGAGATATGCAGGTTGGGAAACACCGGGGTCCGCTGGCTTCGCGGGCCTGGAACAGGAGAGGGGATCGGAGAGGTCGGGGGCGTGCTCACCGTCGTCACGATGGCCGCTTCCTCGTCCTCCTCGGGAGGCTCCCAGGTGGGGCTACTGCTGGGTGCCGGTGTGTATCCCGCGGTGCTGGGTCGCGGCCGCTGTCCCGTGCGCAAGACGGCCTCGGTTTTGGTGACATCGGCGGATTCGTCTGGGCTGAGCGCCGCCGCGAGACTGGGATTATCCGCTCCGCCGCTACGTGTGAACTCCAACCTGGCGCGGCGGGTCGCGCTGAGTAACTCCCGTCCGTCGGAGATGCGGGTCTGTGGGTCGCGGCGGGTCGCGGCCAAGACGAGTGCGTCGAGATAGTCGGGTACGGGAGGGCCGGTATGCCCGAGCTGGGTCAACGCGGCCGACGGAGGGCCGATGTCGACGTTGACGTGCCGGTAGGCGATTTGGTAGTTGTTCTCGCCGGTGTGGGGTTTCTTCCCGGTGAGCATCTCATAGAGCACGATGCCGGCCGAATACACATCACTGCGGCCGTCGGGACGGGCGTGAGTCACCAGTTCAGGGGGAAGGTAGCTGGCGGTACCGACGAGCACGCCGGTTGCGGTCATCTGGGGAGACCCGACTTGGCGGGCCAACCCGAAGTCCGCGACCTTGACCTGACCGCGCCTGGTTAGCATGACGTTTTCCGGTTTGATGTCGCGATGCACCACCCCCGCCTCGTGAGCGCAGGCGAGTGCCGAAGCGATCTGCTCGAAGATCTCGAGGGCGCGTTCCGGCTCGAGTGGGGCCTCGCGGCTGATTACTCGGCGCAGGGTCTCACCCTCGATGAACTCCATCACGATATAGGGCTGCCCCTGGGACGTTCCTTGATCGAAGATCCCCACCACCGCGGGATGGCTGAGCACGGCTGCCGAACGGGCTTCCCGGTCAAATTTGGCTGCGTATTCGTCGTCCTCGCCCAAGTCTGCGCGCATGACTTTCACCGCGACGGCACGCGATAGGCGCCGGTCGCGGGCGCGGTACACCGTGGCCATGCCGCCGCGCGCGACCTTGGCCACGATCTCGTAGCGGCCGTCGAGCACTTGGCCGACCAACGGGTCGAAAGTGCTGTTCATGCACACTCCAAGCACGGTCGGGGAAGATAGGCCGTGAGCCCGTTGCACGTCGATTCTATGCGCCTCTGGGGTGAAGCGGCGGGTGAGGCACGCCGCAAGCCGGCCTCACCTGGCGATTCACACCTCTACCTGGGCGGGCTGTCTCGAGGCGAAGCCTCGATAGTGTTGTGCCATGACCGCCTTGCTTCCCCTCGAGACTCGGCTGCGGTTAGCTCGGCTGGCGCTCGTCGTCCCGTCGGGTAGGGAGGAGAGCGTCCCCAGACTGGCCGAGGCGGGAGCAAACCTGGTGGTACTCAGCCGTGGTCGGCAGTCTATGGACGACGCGGTATGCGTGTTTCAGCGGATTCGCCAGGAGATGGGCGTCACGAAGACGCTTCTAGCGGTCGACTCGCTGGAAGTTGGGCGACGGGCCGGAGCCGACCTGGTCTACCTCAGGAACCCCGGCCAGCGGGAAGCTCCGCCTGCTCCACATCCACACGCGCTCCTAGGACGGTTCGCGACACCCGAGGAGCTCGCGACGCTGGGTTCCTTCGCCTTCGCCTTCGTCGGGCCAACCCACGATGCCGTGCAACGAGCCGCGGTCGAGCACCCACCCTGGGCAACGTCTAGCCCTGTGTGGTTCGCGGCCGGTGGAGTGACGCCCAGCACCATCGCCGCTGTGCTCACCGCAGGTGCTCGCCGGGTCGCAGCGTCCGCATCGGTGTTCAACGCCGCGGATCCCGTGGCGGCATGCCGGGCGTTGGCGGCGCCGCTGGCGATGGCTTGGAGGTGCGAGGAGGGGCGGGCCTATGCGGCATCCGGGTGAGCCCAAAGCTGTGGACGTTGGCCACGGAGCAAGGCGCTGCCCCACCAGACGGCTTCGATGAGGGCCATGCCGATGGCACCGGCCAACACCCCAAACAGCATGGCTGCCCCGTTGGAGGTGTCCAGCTCCAGCCAGGGGTGAAGGGCAGGCACGGCGAAGACCACGAAATAGAATCCGTAGCTCGCCAGCACTAGGAGGACACGCCACCACTGGTAGGGACGGGCCACGCAGGCCAGCACCCAAAGACTCGACATGAGTAGCGCGACATAGGTGGCGGTGGTGGCCTGCTGTTGAACCGCGCCGGCCACGGGACCGAATCCCCTGAGCGTGATGAAGGTGACCAAACTGACGGCGGCCACCACGAGGCCGCTGGGCACGGCGACGCTCAAGGTTCGGGGAACGAATCCTGGACGGGCCCTTTCCCTGTTGGGAGCCAGACTGAGCAGGAAAGCAGGGATGCCAATGGTGAACCAGCCCGCTACGGTGATCTGAAGTGGCACGAAGGGGGCAGGCAGGCGAAGAAGCCCCACGACGGCTGCGATGGCCACGGCGTAGATGGTCTTGGTGAGGAACAGCTTGGCGACGCGTTCGATATTGCCGATGACTCGACGTCCCTCCGCCACGACGTGGGGAAGCGTGGCGAACTTGTCATCGAGCAGGACGATCTGCGCGACGGCCCGGGTGGCCGAGGCGCCAGAGCCCATGGCCACGCCGAGATCGGCGTCCTTGAGAGCCAAGACATCATTGACGCCATCCCCAGTCATCGCGACGTTGTGTCCGCGGCTTTGCAGCGCCCCCACCATCTGGCGCTTCTGCTCTGGGGTGACGCGTCCGAAAACATCGCCCTCGGCGATGCGGCGCGTGAACTCGGGGCCAGGCTCTGGCAGGGTGCGGGCGTCAGTGACCTCGCCGATGTTGACGCCGAGCGATTGAGTGACCGCGCCCACGGAGGCGGCGTTATCGCCCGAGATCACCTTGACCTCGACGTTTTGTTCCCGGAAGAACTCCAGGGTGTCGGCTGCATCGGGACGCACGAGCTGGTCGAGCACGAGCAGTGCCGCCGGCTCCAGCCGCCCGGGCGCTTGGGCGTCGTCCACTCTCCGGTCTGACCTGGCCAGAAGAAGCACGCGGCGTCCCGTCGAGCCGATCTCTTCTGCCCTGGCCGCCAGGTCGCCACTAGACAGCACATCTGGTGCGCCGAGAATCCAGTCGCCGTGCTCGGTGAACGAGATACCGGAGTACTTCTTGGCAGACGTGAAGGGCGCACGGGCCGCCACGTCCCAGCGATGCGCGGGCGCGGGCAGGGCCGAAGCGATGGCCTGCATGGACGCGTTGGGGGCTGGGTCAGCGGCGGCGAGTTGACTGAGCAAGGCGTTCCAGTCGCCGTCGGCCAAGCCAATCACCTCACTCAATGTCATGGCGTTCTGAGTGAGGGTTCCGGTCTTGTCCGCGCACACCACGCTGACGCGGGCGAGCCCTTCGATGGCGGGTAGTTCCTGTACCAGGCAGTTGCGGCGCCCGAGACGGATCACGCCCAACGCGAACGCCATGGAGGTGATCAGCACGAGCCCCTCAGGCACCATCGGCACGAGCGCCGCCACCATCCGCAACACCGAGTCCTGCCAGGACTGGCCTTCCTGGGTCAGTTGGGTCCAGATGTTGAGTAAGCCGATGGGAACGAGTAGCACCGAAACAATGCGCAGGATCTGGTTGACGCCCTGGCGCAGCTCGGAGGAGACCAACGTGAATTTCGCGGCCTGCGCGGTCAGTTGTGCCGCATAGGCGTCGGCACCCACTTTCGTGGCTCGGTACACGCCGCTTCCCGCTACCACGAAGGAACCCGAGAACAACTCCTGCCCGGGCTCCTTGGAGATGGGGTCTGCCTCGCCGGTCAGCATCGACTCATCCACCTCGAGGTAGTCGTCGTGGACCACCTCGCCGTCCACGACGATCTGGTCGCCCGAACCGATCACGATGAGGTCGTCAACCACCACATCCTCACGTGAGATGTCCATGCGTTCGCCGTCGCGTAGGACGACCGGACGGGTCTCGCCCACCACAGCGAGCCGATCCAAGGTGCGTTTGGCGCGCAGTTCTTGGATGATGCCAATGGCGGAGTTGGCGATGATGAGGAGCGCGAATGCCCCCTGCAACAGCCTGCCGGTGACGGCGACGCAGATGAACAGGGCGAGCAGGATGCCGTTGACCCGGGTGACGACGTTGGCTCGCACGATGTCGAACACCGAACGTCCCGAACGATCTGGGAGCCGGTTGACCTGGCCGGCCGCCACGCGCTGGGCCACCTCCTGGGCGGTGAGTCCTCGAAGATCAGTTGACACGGCGCACGCTCCTGAGGGCCAGTTGGGTCAGCGCGGTGCGTCCTTCGTCGGTCATGGGGGTGTCGTTCACGATGGCGATCGCCCGGTCAGTGCCCGCGGTGATGAAGCTCTCCACCTCGTCCCGGGCGCCCGTGGAATCGATGAGCGCCGCGGCCCGTTCCACGTCGGCATCGGTGATGCCTGGGGCGCCGAGGATCGCGGTGAGTTCCTTCGCTGCGGCGGGCTCCGCCGCAGCGAGAGCCTTGAGGACGAGGACCGTGCGCTTACCTTCGCGGAGGTCCCCACCGGCGGGCTTGCCGGTGACGGCGGGGTCGCCGAAGATACCCAGAATGTCGTCTCGCAACTGGAAGGCTCGTCCGATGGCCGAACCGAAATCCCGCAGCGCGTCGTGAAGCCGCTGATCGGCGCCCCCGAGCGCGGCCCCGATCTGGGCGGGTCGCAGAATCGAGTAGCGCGCGGACTTGAACTCGAGCACGCGCTCGGCCACGGCTAACTCCTCCGAGAAGTCCGAGGCGCCAGCCACCTGATACTGAGCGGCGATGTCGAGGTATTGCCCGGCCGTCACCTCGGCCCGCATGGCGTTGAGTAGGGGGAGGGCGTCGTCGAGCCGGGCCGCGCCTGAGGATTCGGCAAGTTGGATACTCCACATCAAGAGTAGGTCGCCGAGGATGATGGCGGCCGAGCGACCAAACTGGGCGGCGTCGCCCCGTCCGCCCGACCTGGCATGCAGTGTCTCGAATCGCTTGTGTGCCGCTGGTAGGCCGCGGCGGGTGTCGGAATCATCGATGAGGTCGTCGTGGACGAGCGCGCTGACATGAAGGAGGTCGAGGGAGGCCGCAACCGCGAGCAGGGGAGCGGGTTCGGCTGGCCGTCCGTTGGCCGCAACGTAACCCCAATAACAGAAAGCGGGCCGTAATCGCTTGCCTCCGCCGACGACGTCCCTAGCCACGGGCAGGAGGGCGGTGACGCCGATCTCCTCCAAGGCCGCGGCCTGCTCGGAGAGAAAACGGTCGAGAGTGTGATTCACAGCGTCGAGTAGGCCGGGAGAGAGCGGGTCGGTTGGGTCAGGCACGTTGGGAAGCCTACAAGAGGGCTGAGACAGGGCCGGAAAACGAGTCCTGGGATGCGGGTGCCGGGTACCATCGTCAACGCCAGTATTGTGTGCCGCATGCCTGATGCTGACCTCGCCCCCCAGACCGTTGCGGAGATCCTCGCGCGCTCTGGCGCTCCGGCCTACTCTTTCGAGTTCTTTCCCCCCCGTAGTGAGGACGAGGAACCGGTCCTGTGGCGTGCGGTGGAGGCCTTGGCGCCGCTCAAGCCTGACTTTGTCTCCGTCACCTATGGGGCCAATGGTTCGCGGCGAGACCGCACGATCAAGGCGACCCGCAAGATCGCGTCCGCTGGCGGGCCTCTGACAGTCGGGCACCTCACCTGCGTGGCCCAGACTAAGGCGGAGATCGCCGCGGCGCTGGATGAGTACCGCCAAGCCGGGATCGGTAATATCCTCGCCATCCGCGGCGACATGCCCGGCGGGGAGCCGTGGGAGCGTCATCCCGACGGGCTGGCCAACGCCACCGAGCTGGTGCGCTTCGTCAAGGACCACGGCGATTTCTGTGTCGGCGTGGCCGCGTTCCCTAACCCACACGAATCCAGCGACGACGCCGAACTGGACGCCGAGATCCTCGCGGACAAGGTGGCTGCGGGCGCTGAGTTCGCCATCACGCAGTTGTTCTTCGAGGCCCATCGTTACGCGGAGCTGGTGGAACGAATGCGAGGCATGGGCTGTGGCGTGCCAATCATTCCCGGGATCATGCCGTTGACCGTCATCACCCAGATCGAGCGTTTCGCTGGCCTGTCGGGTCGGCCGCTACCGGAGGACTTCGTCGCCGAATTGCGCGCGGCCGAGACGAAGGAGGAGGTGCGGCGCATCGGCTTGGCCCACGCGGAGGGCCTGTGCCGCGCCGTGTTGGCCGCCGGGGCGCCGGGGCTCCAGTTCTTCACCCAGAACCGGTCCAAGGCCACCCGCGAGGTGCTTGCGGCGCTCAAAGCCCAGTAGCCAAGGCGCTCTCACCCGGTCTCGTCCAGGAGGGCGCGCCAGCGCCCGGTGTCGATGTCGAGGATGATCATGCGCTGGGTGGCTCGAGTAAGTGCGACATAGAGAACCCGTTCCGCGCCTGGGGCCTGAGCGACGATCTCGTCCGGCGCGACAACGAGCACACCGTCATACTCCAAGCCTTTGGCCTGGAGCGCGGTCACCACGAGGATGCGATCCTCGAACGCGCGAAGACGCTCGTCGCGGAAGACCAGCATCTGGACCTCGTGGATTCGAGACGGAGGGCAGACGACGCCGATGGTGCCGCCCACCTTGCCCGCCAGGTCGAGCAGATGCTCACGCAGCGAGTCGGGAAGGCCTGCCTGCGTGGTCGACCCGAGCTTGGGGGAGATACCGGTGGAACGCACCGCGCGCGGTAGGGCGGCGTCTGGGAACACCTTGGTGATGACCTTGGCCGCGAGATCGAAGACCTCGCTGGGGGAGCGGTAGTTAGTGCTGAGCGTGAAGGTGCGACTCGGCGCGCGCCCGATGAGGGCGTCGAGAGCGGCACGGGTCTCGTCCGGGTCAGGGTAGGAGCTTTGTGCCGGGTCACCGACGATGGTCCACGACGCCTGTGGGCCGCGGCGGCGCAGCATCCGCCACTGCATGGGGGTGATGTCTTGTCCCTCATCGACGAGAATGTGGGCGTATGTGGTTTGGGGATCCTCGTCTGGATCCGCCACGCGCTCGTGGCGGAGGAGATCTGCGGTGGTGAGTACCTCCGCCACGCCCCCGCCATCCAGAAACACGTCCAGCTCGGGTTCCGGATCCTCTGGGACGGGCCCCAGGATGTCGGCCAACTCGTCGAGCAGGGCCATGTCGGCCGTGGACCACCCACGAGAGACGGTCTCGTCGTCGAGCCACGCGTAGGAGCGTGCCAAGGCCTCGCGTTCCGGGCCGGACAGTTCCCGGGCGATCCGCGCCACGATGGCGGGATCGGCCAACCGGGCCAGCACGCGGGTTGGGGTCAGCGTCGGCCACCAAGCCTCGAGAAAGATGCGCAGGCTGGGGTGCTCGCGCACCTGGGACTCCAACTCGTGCTCGTCGATGGGCACATCGTCGGGAAACTTCGCCGCGAGCGCGGACACGAGAAGGCTGGTGGCCATGGTGCGGCCGCGATTCATCGTGGTGGCTGCGAGGACCTGGTCGCGGATGCGGTTCAGCTCCCTCTCGTCCAGGCTGAGCACCTCCCCCTTGACCGTGACCCGGACGCGCAGCGCGTCGGGGTGGTCGACGAAGGGCAAACGGACAAGCCGGCGCAACACCTTCAACAGTTTGAGGCTGCCCTTGACGGTAGCGGCGAGAGCCTCATCGACGCGTTCGCTGCTCATGCCCAGCACGTCGCTGGCCACCGAGCCGATCGACTTGAGGGTGACGGAGTCTTCGCCCAGGCTGGGCAGGACCCGCTCAATGTAGTTCATGAACACGTTCGACGGGCCGACCACGAGCACGCCGCTCTTCTCCAAGCGGGCGCGGTGCGTATAGAGCAGGTAGGCGGCCCGATGTAGGGCAACGACGGTCTTGCCGGTGCCCGGACCGCCCGCGATGATGGTCACCCCCTGGTAGGGCGCCCGGATCGCCTCGTCCTGTTCAGCTTGGATGGTGGCCACGATGTCGCGCATCGTGCGGCCCCTGTTGCGGGTCAAGGCGGCCATCAGGGCGCCCTCCCCGAAGATCGGCAGGTCCGTCGCGTGTGACGAGTCCAGAAGATCGTCCTCGAGGCCTACGACTCTGTCGTCGCGACAGCGCAGCACGCGGCGGCGGATGACGCCCATCGGTTCGGCGGGCGTGGCCCGGTAGAAGGCCTCGGCGGCGGGCGCGCGCCAGTCGACGACAAGGGGCTCGTAGTCGGCGTCGCGCACGCCGATGCGGCCGATATAGCGTGCCTCCCGGTCTTGAACCAGGTCGATGCGCCCAAACACTAGGCCCTCGTGCTCGGCATCGAGGATCGCCAGGCGCCGTGCAGCTTGGTAGGCGAAGGCGTCCCGCTCGAATAGGGCGGTGCTGTTCTCCTCGCGCAGGAAGTCGGCGCGGTCGGTCATGAAGATGTCGCGTCCCTGCTGAGCCAGGGATTTGGCGCTGGCCGTGGCATTGGACAAATTGGCGTAGACCTTGTCGACGTGCGCCTGCTCCGCCGCGATCTCTCGTTCTAGTGTCGTGTGTGGCATGTTTGTTGCCTGCTGGCGTCGTCGGGATAGATGGGGTTGGGGGACGATGAGCGCACCGCTCCGGGCGAGCACCATGCGACACGCGAGGCCATCGAGTGCTCTCGCGTTTGGGTCAAGATAGCTTCCTTAACTGAGACAGACCAACAACATTACTACTGTTAATCAGGCGGCGCGTGTACCGTCGTAGCCGCCGGTGCGGCAGTCTAGATCTCGGGAGACGAGGTAGGAGAGGCAACGATGGGACAGGGTATTCGCGGGCGGACGGTGGTCGCGGTCGCGGTCGCAGTGGTGGTGCTCGTGGTGGCGCTCTTGGCGCAGAACCGGGGCGTTGGCCAGTCGGGCGAGACTGCGTCGCCCGAGGCGGGGACGCCCAGCCAACCGAGCCCGTCAGCGAGTCCGTCGGTGGACGCGTCGGCAAAGGCCAAGGCCTTCATGCGCGATGAGCTTCCCCGCCGTGCCAAAGACGACCCGTTGGCGAAGGGGGCGATCGACGCGCCTGTGGTGCTCACAGAATGGGCCGATTACCGCTGCCCCTACTGCTCCCTATGGGTCGAACAGGTCCTGCCGAAGCTTCAGCCCTATGTGAACGATGGAAGCCTGCGCATCGAGTTTCGGGACTTGGCGCTGTTCGGCGACGAGTCGGTCAGTGCAGCCACCGCTGCTCGCGCCGCAGGCCGGCAAGGCAAGTACTTCGAGTTCCAGCAAGCGCTCTTTGGCGCACTGCCCAACACCGGTCACCCCGACGTGCCCGACGACTTGGTCTATTCCATCGTCGACAGGCTCGGCCTCGATCGCCAGCGATTCGCCACGGACTGGGCGGATCCCGAACTGAAGGAGGCTGTGGCTGCCGACACAGCGGAGGCACAACAACTGGGGATCCAATCCACCCCAGCATTTGTCATCGGCGGACAGTACTTCGAGGGCTACGCGGAGGCTGACGTGTTCATCGACATGATCAAGGATCAGATCGCTCAGCGGTGACGTGACGGGGAAGCCGGAAATCCTTGTTGGTGGGACGGGCGTCGCCTCCAGTCACCCGCTCGTGCAGTTCGTAGACGGCCAGCGCCGCGCTGCTCAGCTCGGCCCAGGGCTCGGGGCCCGCGGGGGAACATGCGGAGGCGCTGAGGCGATCACCGTCGACGATCGGCGGACGCCGTAGCCAATCCCGTGGGGTGCGCAAGGCCAAGCCCCAGGCCGGGTCAGGTGGGCCGCCGTTGAAGGCGACGGTGGTGGCCAGCAGGCCGCCGTTGCGGGGCGTCAGCCAGGTGCGGGTCTTGGTGGCGTGGTCGACAATCTCGCGGGCGCCACGGAGGCCGTCGCCTGCGAGCATCTTTCGGGTGATGTCGGGTTGGGGATTCGCGGGCGGACCAGAGCGCCATGGTGGGCGCCGCGGCACCTTGGGGAGACAATCCAGGTCTGGCGTGCGGCCGGCGTCGGCGACGACGCGTACTCCCAGGGAGGAGAGCCGCTCGCCAAGAAGGTCGATCAGGGTGGAGGCGCGGCGAGGCTGGCCGGTCGAGTCGACGAGATACCACCGGCCGAAGGTGCGTTCCACGGATAGCGGGAGAGCCGCCAGCGCGGGGGCGTCCGCGCGAGCCAGGCTGAGCGGGATGGCACGGAGGGGACTGGTTAACTCCGACGCCAGGTCCCCGACGGTGCGGGTCAGGCCCAAGCTGCGGCGGTGGGCGGCCGTGGTGATAGGGGAACAGGCCTCAAGAGCGTGACTACGGAAGGCAGCCCAGTAGCCGTCCAGCACGCCGATCATCCGACTCCACCGGTCGGCCTCGGGTTGTCCGAACGCCGTCGAGATCGCGCGGTGCTGGGCGCCACGCTCGGCGGGCAACGCGAACTCGCTGCCATCGGGCAACCGATGGATGGTTGCCGGCGCGGGAGTCAACTCCAGACCGGCTCCATTTAGGGCGGTGACCAGATGCGACCCGGTCTTCTTGAACAGGTCGCGCCATGCGGCGGGCAACGTGATGACGGGGGAGAGATCGTCGACGCGTTCCCCATCGGGGCCTTCCCGTGAGGCCCAACGCTGCCCGAGCGGGACACCGCCAGTGGCCAGCGTCACCTCGTGTCCGAGGCGCGCCAGCCGGGCGGCGGCCGCCATCGCGGCCAGCGTCGCGCCTCGGACGGTGAGCATGGCTCAGGCGGCGAGTCCCTGACTGGCACGCATGGTCGCCAGCGCTTGACGCTCGATCTGACGCACTCGCTCGGCGGTGATGCCCCAATGGGAACTGATGTCGGCCAGCTTGGCTTGCCGCCCGTCCAACAGGCCGTACCGTCGGCGAACCACGTCTTGGGAGCGCTCGTCCAACGTGGACAACATGCCCTCCAGGCGTGCCCGCTCCTCGGCGTCCAACACCATCTCGTCGGGGCCGGGGGCCGTCTCCCGCGCGATGAGGTCGCCCAAGGCGGTGTCGCCATCCGCCTCGACGGGGGCGTCGAGAGAGATGTGATCTCGCGAATAGCGCAGCAGGTCAATCACTTTGCCCTCTTCCAGGCCAAGTTCGTCGGCGATCTCTGCCAGTTCCGGCTCGCGACCCAACTGGCGCTCCAGAGAGCGGCGTACCGCGGAGACCTGGTTGACCTGCTCGGCAACATGCACAGGCAACCGCACGATGCGGCCCTGCTGAGCGATGCCCCGGGAGATGGCCTGCCGCACCCACCAGGTGGCGTAGGTGGAGAACTTGAATCCCTTGGCGTAGTCAAACTTCTCGACGGCTCGGATGAGCCCGGTGTTACCCTCCTGGACCAGGTCGAGCAATGGCATCTGCGACCGGCCATACTTACGGGCTACAGAAACCACGAGGCGCAAGTTGGCGCGAACGAAGCGCTGCATGGCCTGCTCGCCCTCCCGGACAACGTCTCGTAGTTCCTCGTCCGTCGCGTCAAGTGTTGTGGTCTCGTGTCCCTCGAGGATCTGTTGCGCATACATACCGGCCTCAATGGCTCGGGCCAGATCAACCTCTTCAATGGCGCTCAGGAGCGGCGTCTTGGCGATGGCGTCCAGGTAGAGTCCTACCGCGTCCTTGCCGTCGATGCCGTCGGTGCTGCGGACTCGAGCAGTTGCATTCATCTCGATTCTGACCTTTCGTCGTCTTCACCCACCCCAACGGCCGGAACCTCGCGAAGGTTCCAAACGCTCGGTGAGAATCGTGCGGTTCATCCGAAAGTCGTATGTAGGAATCCCACAACCCCGAGGTGTATCAGGGCACACCCTGGCTCGCTCGTTTGAGTGCTGACCCAGCGCGTGGAAGAATGGGTGAGCCGTCACCCTTGACGCTTACGGGGCGGCGCGCGCGCAAAATAGCCTGCCCCGAGAGGACCATTGTGACCCAGAAGGCTGCTGAAGGCACTGGCAAGACCGCCCGGAAGTCGGCGGCGCCCAAGCGTACTCGCACGACGAAATCGCGCAAGGCCCAGGCCGACGAGCCCACCATCGCGCAGGCCTCGACCGGTGAGGTCGAGGTGCAGTTCCAGCGTGACGGGGACGATGTGGTCCTCACCGTCGGCGGTAAGAAGCGATCGCTCGACGACGTCGACGACTCCCAGTTCAACGAGGCCAGCGAGGCCCCCCTGGAGAAGGAACTCACCTCCGAGGAGGAGGGCTTCGCGCTCTCGGACTCCGATGACGCGGACGAGCCCGAACAGCAGGTCGTTTCCGCGGGAGCCACCGCGGACCCGGTGAAGGACTACCTGAAGCAGATCGGCAAGGTGGCGCTCCTCAACGCCGTGGAGGAGGTCGAACTGGCCAAGCGCATCGAGGCTGGGCTGTTCGCGGAGGAACGCCTCGCCTCCACCGAGATGACTGTCTCCGCCGAGGATCTCGACGACTTCGAGTGGATCGCTGAGGATGGGCGCCGAGCCAAGAACCACCTCTTGGAGGCGAACCTGCGGCTCGTGGTCTCCCTTGCCAAGCGCTACACCGGCCGCGGGATGCTGTTCTTGGACCTCATCCAGGAGGGCAACCTCGGGCTCATCCGCGCGGTTGAGAAGTTCGACTACACCAAGGGCTACAAGTTCTCCACCTACGCGACGTGGTGGATCAAGCAGGCCATCACCCGCGCCATGGCGGACCAGGCCCGCACCATCCGCATCCCGGTCCACATGGTGGAGGTCATCAACAAGCTGGCGCGCGTTCAGCGGCAGATGCTGCAGGACCTCGGACGTGAGCCCACCCCAGAAGAACTGGCCATCGAACTCGACATGACCCCTGAGAAGGTGGTCGAGGTGCAAAAGTATGGGCGCGAACCCATCTCCTTGCATACCCCGCTGGGCGAGGACGGCGACTCCGAGTTCGGCGATCTCATCGAGGACTCCGAGGCTGTTGTCCCAGCAGACGCCGTCAACTTCACGCTGCTGCAGGAGCAACTCAACGATGTTCTCGACACGCTCAGCGAACGCGAAGCCGGAGTGGTCAGCATGCGCTTCGGCCTAACGGATGGCCAGCCAAAGACCTTGGACGAGATCGGCAAGGTCTACGGGGTGACCCGCGAGCGCATCCGGCAGATCGAGTCGAAGACCATGAGCAAGCTGCGTCACCCGTCGCGCTCCCAGGTGCTGCGCGACTATCTCGACTGAGTTCGCCTCAACCAGTGGCCATGAGCAGGAGGCAAACGGCCACGCAGACGGGGAGATCGGACTATCGTGGCGGTACGGCGTACCCGCGTCGTGGATCGTTCAACGCCGAAAGAGATCGCCATGACCTTCCTGACATCCCGTATCTCTAGATCCGAGGCTCCAGCCAAGGCTCTGGAAGAACTCGCTGCCTCACTGGGATCAGACACGGATCTCAGCACGCGAGCCCTAGACCGTTTCGCGCTGGCGGTGGATGCATCGCACTACCTGGCCACGCCGCAGGCCATCGTCAGGCCGCGCACTGCGGCACAGGTGGGTCTTGCGATGGCCATCGCGGTGCGCTCGGGATGGCCCTTGACGCTACGGGCCGGTGGCACCAGCCTGTCCGGTCAGGCGATGAGCGAAGGGTTGCTGGTTGACGTACGCCGGCACTTCCGAGACATTGAGGTTCTCGACAATGGAGCCCGAGTCCGGGTGCAACCGGGCGCCACCATTCGGCAGGTCAACTCCATGCTGGCTAAACATCACACCAAGCTCGGCCCGGACCCAGCCAGCGAGATCGCCTGCACCATCGGCGGCATGATCGCCAATAACTCCTCCGGCATGACCTGCGGGGTTACCGCCAACACGTACCGCACCATTGAGTCGATGGTGATCGCACTGCCCAGCGGCACCGTCATCGATACGGCGGCCCCGGACGCCGATGCCAGGCTTCGCGCGGATGAGCCGGATCTCGTCTCCGTACTGGAGAGCCTGCGCGACCAACTGCGCCGACCTGAGATGCGGGCCGACATCGCCCGGCGTTACGCAATCAAGAACACCATGGGCTATGGCATGAACTCGTTCATCGACTTCGACGAGCCCGTCAAGATCCTGGAACATCTCATGGTGGGCAGCGAGGGCACCCTGGGATTCGTCGCCGAGGCCAGGTTCCGCACTGTCGCAGTGCACGCCAAGGCCGCCACCGGGCTGTTGCTGTTCAGCTCCCTCGAGGCCGCTACCGACGCCCTGCCTGCGCTTGTCGATAGCGGAGCCGACGTGGTGGAGTTGATCGATTCGGCCGCCATCGACGCGATGGGTGCGGAGGCCGCGCCGGTGCTCCCTCCAGGCATGAACGTGACGGGCCAAGCCGCTCTCCTCGTCGAATACCAGGGCGATACCGCGGAGGAACTGGACGAGCGCACCGAGCGGGGAACCAGTCGATTCGGCGGTTTCGACCTCTACGCCGAGCCGGAATTGACCCAGGACGCCGTGCGGCGGGGGCAGATGTGGACCCTCCGCAAGGGCCTTTACACCAAGGTGGCCCGGAACCGGCCCAAGGGCACGGCCGCGCTGCTGGAGGACATCGCCGTCCCGGTGCGCGATCTGGGCGGAGTGTGCAGCGAGCTACAGGTGCTCTTCGACCGGCACAACTACGCTGGCGCGGTGATCTTCGGACACGCCAAGGATGGCAACATCCACTTCCTCGTCACCGAGGATTTCGACGGGCCTGCATCCATGAAACGCTACGAGGACTTCACGGAGGACATGGTTCAACTCGTACTGGGTCGTGATGGAACCCTCAAGGCGGAGCACGGCACCGGCCGGATCATGGCCCCCTTCGTCCACCGCCAGTACGGTGACGAGCTCTACGACGCGATGTGGCAGGTCAAACGGGCCTGCGACCCGACCGTCACGCTCAATCCCGGAGCCGTGCTCACTGAGGATCCGAAGCTGCATCTGAAGAACATCAAGTCCACCACGCCCGTGAGGCCAGTCATCGACCACTGCGTGGAATGTGGCTATTGCGAGCCTGTGTGCCCGAGCCAGCATCTCACCACCACTCCCCGGCAACGGATCGTTATCCAGCGTGCCTTGGCTGAGGCCGAGGCATCGGGAGACACGGCACTCGCGGAGGAGATCTACCGTGATGAGACCTATGCCGTGGTGCATACGTGCGCGGTGGATGGCATGTGCCAGACCGCCTGCCCAGTGCAGATCAACACGGGCGACCTGGTACGCGATCTGCGCGCCGAACGGGCCCCGAAGATCTTGGACGGCGCCTGGAAGCAGGCGGCGAAGGCATGGGGGCCATTCGTGGCCACCGCCTCGGTGGGGATGACGGTGGTGGATCACGTGCCCAACCCACTGGTGCGTGGCGCGCTCGGGCTAGCGAGGAAGGCGATCGGTGACGACATCGTGCCGACCTTGTCGGACGAGTTGCCCGGCGGCGGGCCACGACGCAAGCCGAAGCCCATCCCGATGGCCGACGCCGTCTACATGCCGGCTTGCGTGGGCACCATGTTCGGTAGCGATCACCCCTCGGAGAAGGGGGTGGCCGCGGCCCTGGCGTGGCTGGCCGAGTTCGCCGGAGTGCGGCTCAGCGTCCCGGACAAGATTGCCGGGCTGTGCTGTGCCACGCCGTGGAAGTCCAAGGGGCTGCGCTCCGGCGGCAAGCTCATGGGCCAGCGGCTCGTCGAGGTGCTGGGGAAGGCAAGCGACGGTTGGCGCCGACCGATCGTGTGCGACAATGTCAGTTGCACGGAAGGCATCGAGGTCGCGCTGCGGCATCAGGGGGTCGAGGAGGCAAGGCTGGTCGACGCGACGGTCTTCGCCGCCGAACATATCGCGCCCAGGCTGCCGGAACTGCCGAAGGTGGCGTGCGCGGTCGTACACCCCACCTGTTCAAGTACCCGGATGGGCGTCAACGACGCGCTGATCATGCTGTCGGGGCTTATCGCCGAACGTGTCGTGGTTCCCGACGGTTGGCGCTGTTGCGCCTTCGCGGGCGACCGGGGTCTACTGCATCCCGAGCTGACGGCTACTGCCACCCGCGATGAAGCGGCGTCCGTGGCCAGGCTGGGTGCGCAACTGCACCTCTCGTGCAACCGCACCTGCGAGCTGGGCATGACTCGCGCCACGGGGCAGACCTACGTGCACGTGTTGGAGGCGATCGCCGCCCGGGTGAGGCGCGCGGTGTGAGCCATGCGTGGGATCGGCGATTAGCCGTCGGCGCGGGCGATTTCGACGAAGTTGCCGAGCAGCAGATGGGTCTCGGGCGTGATGGGAGTGTTTCGGGCATACTCCACCAGCCGCTGCGTGTCCTCGGGGGCGAAGTAGCCAGCGTCGCGGTAGATCCGGATCCGCCGTGCCAGCCCTTCCTGATCTAGTTCGGGATGGAATTGGGTCGCCCATACGCGTTGCCCCATCCGGAAGGCCTGCACTGGGCAGGCGTCCCCGGTGGCGAGTAGCACTGCTCCTGGCGGGAGTTGACGACAGGCTTCTTTGTGTCCGACGAACGCGAGCAACTCGTCGGGTACTCCTTGAAACAACGGGTCAGCACGGCCAGCATCCGTGAGATTCACAGCGATCGCTCCCACATCCTCGCCGTAGGTGCGATCGACGATGCCGCCCAGCATGTGGGTCAGGGTGCCAATGCCATAGCAGAGCCCCAGCAGCGGAAAGTCGCGCGAGACGGCCTCGCCGAGGACACGGAAAAGATCCGCCTCGACGCGAACCTGGAGGGGCGTCTTGGTCGGGTCTCCAGCGTTGAAGGGGCCGCCGCCGAGGAAAACGCCCGCATAGTCATCTAGGCGGATCGGAGGCAGCGGCTCAGCCTCCACGCGCAACTGCACCAGGTCGCTGGGGGAGAGACCCGCGAATTCGATGATGGCGTCGCGTTCTCCGGCAGCGGCGTCGTCTTCTGGCCGGGTGCTGAGCAGCAGGAACGGTTTCACAGTTTCCCTTCAAACCTTGGTTCGCCCCGGCGCAGTTCATCGATCAGCGATCGGGTCACGCTGTTGGCGTCTCCTCCAGAGGCGACGAGGCGGCGTTGTCGCAGGTAGCTGGGCCCGCCCTCGACCAGGCTCCGAACGTTGTCGAGCGCCGTCGCACAGCCTAGCTGCTCGGCGAGCGGAGCGAGATCACCGGCCCAACGGACGATGCCGTCGGAGGCATGAAGGAGGTACTCGTCTTTGCGGGGGGTGATGACGTCGGCCGAGATTCCGTAGCGAGCCGCGCGCCATTTGTTCTCCCGCATGAACCAGTAGGGAAGCCGTTCGATGGGTTCTCCCTCGTCCAAGGCCTGAGACATGCGTTCCACTAGGCATTGGCTGAAGGCCGCCAAGGCCCCGACCTCGAACAGGGTGGGTACCGAGTCCATGGCCCGGTTCTCCACCGTTCCCCACTCCGACGGGCGCACATCCCACCGGATCTCGGACGGGTTCTGGATCATGCCCACGCCCTCCAACTGAGAGGCGAAGGCCTCCAACTCGTCCCATGATTCCATGTGGTAAGGCAGCCCATTGGTGGGCAACTGCTGGAACAGCATGGTGCGCTGGGACGCGAAGCCCGTGTCCTCGCCCAGCCATAGTGGCGACGACGCTGACAAGGCGATGAAATACGGGGCGAAGCGTGCCATGCCGTAGACGATGGGCAAGGCCTTGTCACGTTCGTCGATGCCGCAATGGATGTGGAGGCCGTTGACGGCCATCTGTCGTCCCCACCAGCCGTTGCGTTCGGCGACACGGCGGTATTGCGCCTTATCGACAGGCTGTTGCAGCGTCGGGTCTCCGAAGGGATGGGTTCCCGCGCCGAGGAGCGTGAGCCCGCGGGGCTCCAACAGGCCCAGCGCAGTGGAGAGGAGGCCATCCAACTCGGCCAAGGCATCGGGCACCGTGGTATGCACGGAACTGACCAGTTCGATCATTGAACTGAAGTACTCGCGCCGGATGGGGCCGCCAACTGGGTCGGCGACGTGCCTGAGGCATGCCTCCGCCTCCGGAACCTGTTCGAGCGTCGTCGCGTCGACGACGGCGAGTTCCCATTCGATGCCGATCGTGCCGCGGGCGGATCGACCGAAACTAATCCTCATCGCACCTCCATCGCACCTCCGCCGCAACGATAACCGAGGCGCTTAGGCACGAGCGGACGTTTCACGCTTCGTGGCCAAGTGGAGGGGGAGTAGGCTGTGGGCGAACTGAGGAGTGAAGCCATGTCCATGCTCGACCGTGTCGAACTCGCCCCCGCCGATCCGATCCTTGGCCTGACCGAGGCGTTTCTCGCCGATCCCCGGCCGGACAAGATCAACCTCGGCGTGGGCGTCTACCTGGACGAGTCCGGCAAACTTCCGCTGCTGCGTTGCGTCCGCGACGCCGAGAGGAGACTCTCCGCGGAGGAAAAGCCGAAGGCCTACCTCGGGATCGATGGTCTGCCCGCCTACCGCTCGGCCATCCGTGGGCTCGTCTTCGGGGACGATGAGTTCACGCTCGCCCGCACGGCGACCGTGCAGAGCCTGGGCGGAACGGGCGCACTCAAGATTGGCGCCGACCTGCTGAATCAGCTCAACCCCGGTGCCACGGTGCTCATCTCCGACCCCAGTTGGGAGAACCACCGCGCGCTCTTCACACGTGCCGGCTTTCGAGTCGAGAACTATCGCTACTACGACGCGCAACGCCGCGGCATCGACATCGAGGGCATGCTCGACGACCTTCGCGCCGCCGCGCCGGGCAGCATCGTGGTGCTCCACGCCTGCTGCCACAACCCGACAGGCTATGACCTGACGCCGGAGCAATGGGACCAGGTGATCGCGGTCGTGGCCGAGCGCGCGTTGGTGCCCTTCCTCGACATGGCCTACCAGGGCTTTGGCTTCGGCATCGCCGAGGATGGGGCGGCGGTAGGTAGGTTCGTCGCCTCTGGGATGGTGTTCTTCCTCGCCACGTCGTACTCGAAGTCGTTTGGGCTGTATGGGGAGCGCATCGGCTCGCTGTCGGTGGTGACATCGTCGCCAGACGAGGCCAAGCGCGTGCTGAGCCAACTCAAGGTGGTCATCCGCACGAATTTCTCCAACCCACCCACTTTCGGCGCCGCGCTCGTGACCACGGTTCTGACCGATCCGGTGCTGCGCCAGATGTGGGAGACGGAGCTGGGAGAGATGCGCGAGCGGATCAAGCGACTGCGTCAGGGTCTCGTGGATGGCCTCGCGGTGGAGGGCATCGACGATATGGGGTTCATCGCGCGGCAACTCGGCATGTTCAGCTACTCAGGCCTGACCAAGGAGCAGATGGTGGCGCTGCGCACAGACCATGCCATCTACGGCACCGACGCGGGCCGCATGTGCGTGGCCGCGCTCAACTCGGAAAATTTGGCCCGCGTGGCCGCTGCTATCGCGGCCGTGCGTGCCTAAGCGGTGGACACGCGGTGACAATGGTGCCTTGATACTTCAACTCCGTCCCAAGCCGCTGGCTCGGCGCACTGGAGTGGCGACGGCGGCATCGAGCGCCTCGAGGGAGCCGTATAGGCGTACCTGTTGCCGGGCTCGCGTGACTGCCGTGTAGACGAGCTCACGAGTCAACAGCGGCGACCCCAGAGGGGGTAACACCACAGATACGGCGTCGAACTGGCTGCCTTGTGATTTGTGGATGGTCATGGCGTGCAGATCCTCGGCGTCATCTAGAAGTTGTGGCGGCAACCGCACCGTCTCGACGGGGTGCTCGATCACGGCGGTCAGGGTGTCGCCGTCGCGTACCACCACGCCCGTGTCGCCGTTGCTGAGTTGATCCGAATTCCGGGTGATGAGCAGCGGCTGCCCGGCGTAGGCACGATGCTCGAAGCCATAGTCGTCGAGACGCGTGGCGAGCCAGGAACGCAGAGAGCGGGCCCAATGAGTCACCCCGAAGGGTCCATCGCGATGGCCACAGAGGAGACGGTGACTCTCCAGCGCCTCATTGGCGGCGCCAGCATCACCGGCGAGGGCCTGTCGCTGCACCTCGCGTGCCTGAGCCAACGCCGTCTCGCGCGCCTCGGGCAGGTCTTGAGGCTGGACGGTGCCGTCGAAGCCGATCAGTTCGATGCCGTCGGCACCCAGCGACGCGCGAGCCGCGTCAGGATCCCCGCGCAGGATGGCCTCGGCCAGCGCGTTGATGGCCTCGTTGGAGCGGTAATTGTGCCGGAGCCGCACGAGAGTCCCGCCCGGTGCGAAGACTAGGTCGTCGGCAGCCTCCACGTCAGCGAGGACTGCTCCTGCCTCCACCGAGCGGAGTTGATGCGGGTCACCCAGCAGGATCAAGCGTGTATCGGCCGCGACGGCGTCAAGGAGTTGGGCCATCAACTCCAGGGACACCATGGACGTCTCATCGACGATGATCACGTCGTAGGGAAGGGGGTTGGCCGCATTGAACTCCAGGTGTGGTGAGCGGGGCCGGGCCCCAAGCAGCTTATGCAGGGTGCCACCCCATAGTCTCAAGGGTGCCGTCACCTTGTCTCCCACCTCGGAGTACAGACGAGCGGTGGCCTTGCCCGTGGGGGCGCAGAGTGCCACGCGAGGGTCAGCACCGGCCATGGCGGTGAGGATGCGTGCAGCGATAGTGGTCTTGCCGGTGCCGGGCCCTCCGGTGATCACCGTCGTGGGGTGGGTCATGGCAGCCCGGACGGCATCATTTTGATACGAATCCAGCAGCGGATCCTCCGGCGGTGCTGCCGTGCTGGGCGATGCCGGCGTCTCGGAGCGGGAGCGCAACGCGGCGGCGAGGCGCCGCTCCTGCCGGAAGTAGCGGTCTAGGTATAGCAAGGTGCCGTCGAGCCGCAGCGGTGCTGGGTCGCTCGACGTCGAGCCCACGGCAGGAGACGCGGAGACGGCCGCCAGCCACTCGGAGGGTTCCGGCCAGGGAAGCTCCTTGGTCACCAGCGCCGCACCATCGTCGGTGTCCGATTCGGGCACGAGCCTCTCGTGGGCCGTGGCCAGGTCAACGCACACCGAGCCGAGCCGCAGTTCGCGACTGGTCAGCGCGATGGCGAGTTCGACCCGAGGGTCATCCTCGTGGGCGAGTTGGGCGAGCCGACGGGCCAGATGGAAGTCGACCAGTTGCACCATGCCGGCCTCGGTGAAGGAGCGCAGCAGACCAGTGGCGGCGATGGGCTGCTCAGGCATTCATGCCTCCCAAGAGGTCGGAGACGGCAACGATGAGATCGGCTGACGGATGCCACGCCATGACGCCGCAGGACGCGCCGTCGACGATGGGGGTGTCTGGGCCGGCCATGCCGCGGACAAAAAGGTAACCCACCCCACCGAGGTGGTGGTGCGGGACGTAACGCGGTAGGCGGCCGCTGAGGAAGCGGTGCAGGGCCGCGCAATACAGGATGGCCTGCAACGGATAGTGGGACTGCATCATGGCCTCCGCCATGGCCGCCGGGGTGTAGTGGCCCAGCGTGGGTGCCGGGCCTCCCAGCCGGTTGGTCTTGTAGTCGACGACGAGGAAGGCACCGTCGTCGAGCTGCAACACGGCGTCGATGGAGCCGGTAAGGAATCCATTGAGGACGGCGGGAGCGGCCTCCGAGGCTGCGAGCCGTTCGGGATAGGCAGCGAAGGGGTCGAGGTCTGGGAGGTGGCGCGCCAGCAGATCCGCCAAGTCTCCCACCGTGGCGGGGATGCCGCGATCGGCCAGCGGCAGGTCGAAGTCGAGTTCCGGCAGGCGCCGTGAGATGGCGATGTCACTCAGCGAGGAGCTAGTCAGCGGCAGAAGGGGGGTGGTGGTAATGCCGACGACCGCATCGGTCAGAACCGTCGCGGCGGAGGTGGGGAGGCCATGGCGTGGCGCCAGCTCGGCCACGACGGCGCGAGCACTGTCGAGCAGGGTGGGACGCTCCCAAGCCAACGCCTCGAACACCTCATGCACGAGGGTGCCGAACGCCGCGCCCGCAGGAAGCTCGGCCATGGGTGAGGGGGCGGAGAGGCCGGGATCGGCGTGAGTGGGTGTGGCGAGGTCCACCTCAGCGGACTCGTCGCCAAGCACCGTTGGGGGGGCCTCATGGAGTGACTGGGTGAGCCCGGAATAGGACGTGCGACGCCACGTCTGGTCGACGCTTCGCTGCCACGGTGCGGTTCGGGCCTCGCCAGGGTCGTGCGGGGACGGCGGATGCTCCTTCACATCGGGCGGATCGATTTGGTCGAAGACCGTGACCTTGCGCAGGGTGAGAGCACGTGGGCGTGCCTTGGCGGGCTGGCCGTGACGCTCGAGCAGTGCGGCCAGCGGGCTGACCCGATGGTTCTTCTCGGCGGCGTGCCAGGCGATGGTGAGGTGTTTGGCCCGGGTCATGGCCACGTAAAGCAGCCGGAGTTCCTCGTCTAGGTGTTGCTGAGTGAGGTCCCGGGCAAGGTCGTCGCGCCAATCCGGCGGGGGACCGACATAGAGGCAGCGTCGCCCGTTCTCGACGATGGTGAAGGGCTGGGTGCGGCGGGCGATGCTCCCCTCGGTCTCGGGCAGTAACACGATGGGGAATTCGAGGCCCTTCGCGGCATGGATGGTCATGACCCGAACCGCCGGCTCGTCGGTGGCGAGCCGGATGGGTTCTGCGAACTGCTCGTCACCGCGTGCCCGATCGAGGTGGGCGAGCATATCCTCGGCCGAGGCTGGGCCCAGGGCGTCTAGGAGTTCGGCCACATGTGTGAGATCGGCCAGGGTGCGGGGGCCGTCCTCCTCCGCCAGCAACCTGGCCTCAAGACCACCGGCACGCAGGTGGCTGAGGACCCCGAGGAGCCCGCCGCTCGCGAAACGGCGAGCCAATAAACGCACGAGGGCGCTAACCCGGCTGGGTTCTTGCCCCGCGCCAGAGAACAGCTCCTCAAGCGGGGAACCAATGAGTTCGGTGAGTGCGGCCACTCGGATATTGGCCTGGGTGGGTTCGGCGATGGCTCGCAGGAGGGCCTCCCACTGGGCCGATGCTGGTTGGTCCCATACCGGCTGGCTTCCAGTCAGTACGGTGGGAATGCCGACCTGGCTGAGCCGAAGCCGCAGCCGCCGGGCACGCCTCCCAGTGCGCACCAGCACGGCGATGTCCGAAGGGCCGACCGGCCGGAGTCCTTGTCCGTCGCGAAGCTGGGCATGCTGGCACAGCAGGTGGATCTGTTCGGCGAGATCGTCCTCGATCAGTTGCCCGGCTGAACGGTGGTCGACGTGGCCGGTGGTGTCGAGGCGTCGCAACCATAGCCCGGGCCGAGCGGGAAGCCGGAGCCGCTCCTCATCGTGATGGGCCTCGACGGGGGTGACGCGGACGGTATTGCCGCCCATCGTGACATCGCCAAACAACTCGACGACGCCATCGATCGCCGCGGGGTCGGATCGGTAGTTGCGCTCCAGTGTGTACACCGCGGCGTGCTGATGGGCTTGGAGATAGCTGCCGAGGTCCGCGCCACGGAAACCGTAGATGGACTGCTTGGGATCGCCGATGAGTACGGTTGGCCGTGCGGGTGCTACGAAGGCGGTCTCGATGATGGCCCATTGGTGGGGATCGGTGTCTTGGAACTCGTCCACCATGACCACTGGGTAGGTCTCCCGGAGCCGGGTGACGACGGAGGAACCGATGAGGGGATCTAACAGGACGTCGCGGAGCCTGGTGGTGACGTCGTCGAAAGTGCACACTCCGGAGTTCGCCTTGCGCTGGGCATAGCGGTGGCGGACCGCCTCGCAGAATTCGGACTCGACCGACCCTACGGGTAACAGAGGAAGAGGATGGGTGCACGCCTCCTCGGCGATACGCAGTGCCCGGGCGGGAGCGAAGGGGGGCTCTGGGTCGTCGACGTAGCGGGCCAGATACGTGTCGACCGCACACTGCCGCACCAGATCCAACGGGTCCGGTCCTACTGTTTCGTCGGGATCCCAGTCGCCTAGGATACCGAGGTCGCGCAGCATGGTCTGGCAAAAGGAGTGCGTGGTGACGATAGTGGCCTCGTCGAAGCCGTCGATGGCCTTCCGGAGGCGGGTGCGGGCTAGGTCGGCTCGTTGCAGGAGGCGCGGCACGACCGGATCCGTGGAGCGGCCAGCTTCCAGGTCCGACAGAATGCTACGCAGCCTCGCCAGCACGCGGGCCCTGAGCTCGGCGGCGGCGTGGTTGCCGAAGGTGATGAGCAGCAATCGCCCAATGTCTAGCCCTTCTTCAGCCACGTAGCGGGCGGTGAGGGCGGCGATGGCGTAGGTCTTACCCGTGCCTGCACTGGCCTCGAGGAGGGTGGTGGTGGCGGGAAGGGGACCAGCCAGGTCGAACGTGGTCATGTCATGCCCCCAACGAGCGGGCCGTAGAGTTCGATGGCCCAGGCCGGGAATGCCCGGGACTGGCCGTTGGCGGGGTCGGTGTCGATGACTTCATCGGCGACGAGTTCGGAGAGGTCGTCGTCGTAGAACAATGGCCAGCTCTCGCCGAGTCGGGGCCACGGACTGCGGAAATCGCCCAATGCTCCCTGCCACGTCGTGGGGTCGATTCGGGTGCGGGCCTGTCGAGCGAACGCGATGCCTGGCTCGGGTGGGACGGGGAGCAACCGGGCCTGACCCAAAACCCAGGCTCGCGCCACCGCAGTGAGGACGGCGGTCGGTTCGGTTGGTGTCTGGAAGAACACCGTTTCCGCTTGGCCTTTGTTGGGCCACGAGGCAAAACGGAAGAGCGTTGACGCGCCAACCTGCCCCGACGCGGAGAGCGCGAGGCAATCCAGCCAGGCGGCGATGAGCCGGGTGTCGCCGGAACTGGCCGTCATGTGGACGGCAGAGCCTCCATGGATGGTGACGTGGTCTAGCAGACGTACCTCACCGAGATCACCGAGATCGAGGGCGAGATCGATGGCTACGCTGGTGGGGCGAAGGCTCAGCGCCTCGTGGGCATGGCTCCAGAGACGCCACGCGTCCTCGATGGCAGCCTCGAAGCCGCAGCGCCCGATCTCTCGGGGGGGCAGGGTCTCGGAGAGCCGGATGCGGCGCTGCACGTCGTCCACCGTGCCGCCGCGACGGAGTGTGGCCAGGGTTTCGTCGATGACCTTCCAACGGGTCAATCCATCAACCGCGATGGGGATCTCGTCGCTCACCTCGGGATCCTGATACCGGATGATTCCGCCGCGGGCGCGCAGAAAGGCCCGGGCCGGATCCTCCAGGAACCGGGCGAGTTGGGAGAGCGTGACCTCGTACCGCTGCGCCGCCGGCACCGGCTCATGCCTGGCGGCGTGTCGACGGCGCTGAGTGGGGGAAGGGCGTGGCACCCGGCCGCCGCGGGCCAGGACTCCTGCCAGGGCCGCGACATCGAAGCTTAGACGCTCTCCCGTGAAGGCAGCGACCGCCGTGGAGACGGCTGGATGGGCGATGGGCTGGGGATCGGCGTTGAGCTGACGCAGCAGCCAGGCCACGGCGACGGGTTTGGCATCAGGGCGCCCCGTATGTGATGAGAAGCCCTGCCGGACGAGGATGAGCCGTTCCGCGGAACGTGCGTGCGCGAGGAGACGCGCGAGGCGACGCTGCCGTGGGTCTGGGGCATCAGGCAGGGCGATGGCGTCCGGGATTCCTGCGGGTCCGGGCAGCACGTCGTCGGTCACCCCCAGCATGGCAACGAGACGGTGCTCGACGTGAACCAGTTCGTCGAGGTCAACCACGTGCAGCGATCCGTTTCCTGCGGCGATGCGGAGGGCGGGACGCGCATCGGACGCGGTGAGCATGTGGGCGAATTCGTGACGGGTGAGGGTGGCCTCATCGCCGGCGTGATCTCGTGCCATGCGGGTGAGGGTGGCTTGGGCGTGAACCATCTGCCACTCATCGGTGGTGGGCGGTCCGATGAGGTCGGCTAGGGCGGTGCGTGTCCTGTCTACCCAGTCTTCGACAGTGGCGGGAGAGCTGGTGGTCGCGGTGAGACGACGCAACCGACTGAGCAGTTCGGCCAGGGAGCCGAGCAAATCCATATCGGAAGATTGGACGGCGCCGACGCCGGTGAGTCCTAGACCGGCATCGTCGTGGCCCGCGGCCAAGCCGATGAGGAGCCGGTCGAGACCCCGCATCCAGGTGTTCTGCGTGATGCCCGCCAGATCGAAGCGGCCTCGGTGGCCGGCGTCGAGGCCCCACCGAATCCCCGTTGCGGCGGAAAGTTCGCGCAGGTCTTGACCATCGCCCAGACGCCACCGGTGCGCCACAGGAGGTCTGAGCAGCAACTCGATTACCTGGCTGGCGGTCGCCCGGGTATCGCTGATGAGGAGGATCTGGGCCAGTACGTCGAGGACCGGGTTGAGGCCTAAGGCGGCGGCGCTTTGGAATCGAAGCTGAGCCCCCGGATGGGACTCGTCCGCGAAAGCGGCACTGAGCAAATGCGTGTACCGTTGCGGCTGGGGACACACGATGAGCACGTCGCGGGGTTGCAGGGTTGGATCCTCGGCGAAGGCTCGTACGAGTTCGTCGCGCAGTACGTCCACCTGACGTGCCTGCCCGTGTGAGTCGTGCACCGACACCTCGGGCGGAGCTGGCGGATCACCGGAGAGGTCGCGTCGGTGTGTGGCCAATCCGGAGGTCCATCCCTCCGGGGACAGGGCCAAGGCCACGAGGCCAGCGCCACGCCCCGTGGCGGTGAACATGGCCGCCTGGGGAGAGGTCACCTCATCGATGGCAAGGAGAAAAGTGGCAGTAGGGTCCTCCGCCGCCTGCTCGTTGATGGCCAAGGCGAGTTCGCCTGGATCCACCTCAAGGAGAGCCAGTGCCTCGCGTAGCACGGCGGGTTGCCAGGCGGCGTGGTCTGGCAAGGGGCCGTCGGGGCCCTCGTCGTCTCCGGCCAGCCAGGCATCGATGAGTCCAGGAGCGTGGTTCGCGTAGTGGCGAAACACCCGGGCAATGCGAGACGCCGTGGCGCGCCGCTGCCCAGGCCGCGGGGAGGACAGTGCCCGCAGGACGAGAGGTGAGGAGGATTCCTCCATGGCACGCAATACGGCTAGGTCCAGGGGAGTCCCGGCCCAGCGGGCGCGTTCTCGGGCGAGACCCGCACGCTCAGCGAGTTCGTGTTCCATCTGCCCCGGCGTTTGAAACGCGATGCCGGCGCTAATCCCAAGCCGCGCGGCTACCTGCTGGGAGGCGACCTTGCCGGTGGCCGGGGTGCTCACCACGACGCGCGCGGTGGAGAAAGGGGAGGTGAGTACGTCTGGGAGGAGCCGAGCGAGTTCGTCGACGAGCACGCTCCAGCGCGGCCCCACGACCAACTCGAACCCAACGTGCACCATGTCGAGGCCCAGCGTAGTTGCCGATACGAGCCGACCGCAGCGAGGAAGCGCCGAATGACGCGAAGTTCGGCTTGACTGGTCGGTGGTGCTTGCCACAATGCGAGGGTGAGCCACATCCTCGACGCACTGGACCCGGAACAACGCCGGGTGGCGACCCTGCTCGATGCCCCAGTGGTGGTGTTGGCGGGGGCGGGGACGGGTAAGACCCGGGCCATCACCCACCGCATCGCCCACGCCGTCAGCGCGGGCCGGTACCGGCCCGAGGCCACGATGGCCGTGACGTTCACCACGCGGGCGGCGGGAGAGATGCGCTCCCGATTGGCCCGTCTAGGGGTGAGGGGCGCGCAGGCACGCACGATCCATGCGGCCGCGCTGCGGCAGTGCCACTACTTCTGGCCGAAGGCATACGGTGTCGAGTTCCCACGGGTCGCCGAGAACGCGTTTGGGCTCATCGCGCGTGCCGCTCATCAGGTGCTCGGGCAATCCGAGACCGCGCTGGTCAGAGACCTAGAGACGGAGATTGCCTGGGCGAAGTCCAGCAATGTCACCGCGGCACGCTACCCAGAGGTGGCGGGCGGACGCAGTGTCAACGGTGCCACCGCCACGCAGATCTCGTCGATCATGACGCTGTATGAGAAGCAGAAGCTCACCGAGGGCTGTGTGGATTTCCACGACATCCTCATGTGTAACGCGGTCTTGCTGAGCGAGCATCCAGAGATCGCCCTCACCATCAGGCAGACCTATCGCCACTTCGTCGTCGACGAGTATCAAGACATCTCCGCTCTGCAGCATCGGCTCATCGGGCTCTGGGTGGATGGTCGGCCAGACGTGTGCGTCGTCGGAGACCCGAATCAGTCCATTCATGCGTTCGCCGGAGCCGATCCCTCGTATCTGCTCGGGTTTTCGGGTGAGCACCCCGAGAGCCACACCGTTCGGCTGGTACGTAACTACCGCTCCAGCCCGCAGGTACTCGAAGCGGCCAACCGGGTGCTGCGCATACGTGATGGCTCGCCCGCCGCGCTGCGAGCCACCCTTCAAGCGGGGCCAAAGCCCACCTTCACGGGCTTCGCCGACGATGCGGCGGAGGCGGCGCAGGTAGCTGAGTGGCTACGAGAGTGCCGCGACGCGGGCACAACGTGGGCCGAGATGGCGGTGCTGTACCGGATCAATGCCCAGTCCCTGGCCCTTGAAGCTGCCTTGACCGAGCGAGGCATTCCCTACACCGTGCGCGGAACGGAAAGATTCTATGAGCGCGGCGAGGTGCGTCACCTCATCGGTGAACTCGACAAGCAGGCGACCCGCGCCCCCGAGACAGCCGCTCTCGATGCGGTCGAGACCGTCCTCCAGGCATTGGGCTGGAAGCCAGAGGCGCCCTCGGGGCAGGGACGGCAGCGGGAACGTTGGGAATCGCTCTCCGCGCTGCGCTCCATGCTGGCTGGCGAGGCGGTCGGCCGTGGACGGTGGGCCGTCGGGGAGGCCGTGGACTGGCTCAAGGAGCGTGCCTCGTGGCAAGCGGCTCCTGTCGCCGACGCGGTGACGCTGTCTACGATGCATGCCGCCAAGGGGTTGGAATGGGAGGACGTGGCCATCATTGGGGTCCGGGAAGGACTTGTTCCGTTCGCTCTCGCGCAGGGCGAGTCTCAACTCTCGGAGGAGCGCCGGCTGCTCTACGTCGGCTTCACCCGCGCCAAGCGGCTGCTCCGGGTCAGTTGGGCGGCCGGGCGAGGGGCCACACGCTCCCGGTTCATCGCGGACCAGGCCGGCGGCCCGACGGTCGTGGAGAAGCCGGCCCGGCGAACAAGCGGACGTTCCCGGACCTGCCGGGTATGCGGCAACCTGTTGCACAGCGCGGCGGAACGGAAACTATCGCGGCACGAGGACTGCGTGGTCACCTACGACGAGGCGCTCTTTGAGGACCTGCGGAAATGGCGCAAACAGGTGGCAGATGAGGCTTCCGTGCCCGCTTTCGTGGTCTTCACCGATGCCACCCTCCAAGCCATCGCGGAGGCGGAACCCACCACCACGGCGGAGCTACTGCGGCTTCCAGGAATCGGGCAGGTTAAGGTGAACCGCTACGGTGAGGGCGTGCTCGAGGTCATCACGCGGCGCTGACGCATCCCGGATGCTGGCAGTCGTCGTGCCGGGACCAGCTCATTTCCTGTAGCCCGGGTCGTTCGGCCTCCCAGCGGTAGCTGCGGAGCACAAGGTCGGTGACTCCGTGATGCGTGAGCGCATCGACCTCAAGGGCCAGCCATGAGACCGCCCAGCGGTGCAACAGCGGATCCGCCGGACTGGGTTTGGCCTGGATGCCCGAGAGCCGTGCATGACAGCGTGGGCAGGGGGTAAGCGCCCACGCCACGTAGGGCCCGATGGTGGCGCTTCCGGGCTGGATGGCGACGTGAAGCATGCCCGTGCCCGCCGCGAAGGCCTGTTCCTCAAGGGTGGGGTTCGCCCCCGGAGCCCAGGCGAACAGGGCAAGATCTGCCCCGGCGAGGGTGCCCGGATGCCGGAGTGCTTCGCGAATGGCGCTGTGCTGGGCGCGAGGAACGACGCCACGTAACGATGGGCCAAGGCCGGTTTCGTCGGCGCCGATGACGACGATGTGCATGGGTTCAGCCTGCCCTTTTTGGTGAGTCTGGTCCACCCTTGGGCGAGGACGGACAACACTTTCTGGAATGGAAACGGTGGGGGCGAACGCTTGGCTCACCCCCACCGTCGAACACGACTTAGGCCTTGCCGAGGATGCGGTTGAGGTTGGTACCGCATTCGGGGCACTTGCCCTTGGCCATCTTGGTGCCCTTAGCGTTGACGACGACCTCGCCCGTGGCGTCGCGCTTTTCCTTGCACTTGACGCAGTAGAAAGAGCCTTCCCAGGTCTCCGTAGCCATATTTCCTCCTTGGTTGCGGCCGGCTGAGGGTTCAGCGGCCTCGTTCACTGTAGCGCCGTGCCTCGCAAGAACAACGTGACACACCACTGCTGGAGCACCAATGAGGTGCTTCCAACGGATGAGTCCCGAGACTCCGTTCGCCTTCCCCTGCGAATGGAGCCCCGGGACTCACTAGGCTCAAGTTAAGCGCTCGTGGTGGGTCAGCGTCAAGAATCGGCCCCGCCGAGGAGCCTGCGCAGTTCCGCGTCGAGTTCATCTTCTGGCTCCGGAGCGGCCGGTGTCCCTTTGGCGAAGGACATCGGATCGGCCAAGTGCTGGGCCGTGGGTACCAAGTCGGGATGGCTCCACACCGCGTCGCGTCCCTCCGCGCCACGGGCATGTTCCACCGCCGCCCACAGAGTCCGGGCATCGCGCACCAGACGAGGGCGTAGATCGAGCCCAAGCAGTTCGCGGAACACCGCGGTGACCGGCGTGGCTGACGCGCGGCGGCGCTGCAGCACCTCGTCGAGTTGAGCGGCGTTGGGCATCCATGGGGACGTTGCCTGCCCGACGACATGATCGACCCAGCCCTCCACCAAGGCCAGGAGCACCTCGAGGCGTTCCAGGATCTGGGTCTGTGTCTCGGTGCTGGCGGGCTTGAAGAACGAGCCGCGCACGCTTTCACCCATCGCTACGACATCGTCGATGGAGAAGTTATTGAGGCTTTCGGGGCGGAAGCGTTCTGCGATGGCATCGAAGTCGATGGTGATCTCGCTGGCGTAGTGACGCAGCAGGGCCATCATCTGCGGGGCGAGCCAGCCGACGGAGTGGAACAGTCGCTGCCGGGCCGACTCGCGCAGCAAGAGGTACAACATGACGTCGCGCTCCTCGGCGTCAAGGTCGCGGGTGAAGTTGGCAACGTTCGTGGGAATGACCACGACGTCCGGTGTGCCAAGCAGGTTGAAGCCCAACTCGGTGCCGGTCAGCACGTCCGCTGCGAGCGCCGCGAGTTCGCGCTTGAGCCGGTCACGGTAGATCAGTGAGGCCGACTGCCGCATCATGGGCGCGAGCATCTGTTGCATCGAGAGCATCTCGTCGGTGGCCTCCGCAGCGGTGCCGCGTTCCAGGGCCTCCGCGATCCCGTTGATGATGGGCTCTATCGTTTCGCGCCAGCCCGCGCTCGTCTCGTCCAGCCAGGCGGCGCGACGCACGGCCCGTGCGGGACGAGACGTCTCCGGGAACTGGGTGACGGGCGTCAGCCACGACTGAGCCAAGCGTTCGGCATCGGCGACGGCAGCGCGTTCCTCGGGGCTCAACTCCGGGTCCGCCCCTGACTCCGCGGTCAGTGCCTTGGCCGCGGTGATGGTGGTCAGCCAAGCGGCATCCGGGTCACGGTCTGCATTCGTCATGCCGAACATGGCCCCAGGGTGTTGCTCCTGGAGACGCTGCACCTGGGTCAGCATCTCTTCAAGGTTGACTTCAGCGGCCTCACCCAATCCGAGCTGCTGCAGCAACTTACGCAACGCCTCGAAGTCGAATGGGCCTGATGGCGGCTGTTGGGACATGAGATTCCTCCTCGTGGCTCCATTGTTCCGCATAGACCAAGGGTTGGTCGTGCTTGGTAGGGTGAGCCTTGAGGTCTGTGAAGGGAGCCATAGGTGTCGCGTAACGCGGTTGCGATCGTGTCCTGCTTCCTCTTTGTCGCCATCGCCCTGCTCCTCTACTTCATCCCAGTGCCGTATGTGGCCTGGCGTCCTGGGCAGACCATCGACGTCTTGGCCTCGGGGGAGAGCGGCTCAGCCATCACGATCTCGGGGGTGACCACCTTCGACACCAAGGGCAAACTGCTCATGACCACCGTCTCCGCCACGCGGGTGGATTCGCGGCTGAGCCTGCCGGAGGCGATCGTGGTGTATCTGGCCGAGGATTCGGACGCGATCCCGCGCGAGGTGGTCTATCAGCCTGGGCTGAGTACCGACCAGGTGCAGGGGAAGGCGGTCGCCATGATGGACACGTCGCGGGTTAACGCCACCGTTGCGGCGTTGCGTGCCGCTGGGATCGCCGTCACGGAGATGCCGCGGGTAGACGGCGTGGTGTCAGGGCCGAGCAGCGGCATTCTGCACCCGGGCGACCTCATCTTGTCGGTGGATGGAAAGGCCGTGTCCACGTCCGAGGAGGTGGTTGAGCTCGTGGCCGCCCGCAAGGTGGGAGACGCCGTCGAGTTCGTAGTGGAACGAGGCGATGAGAAACTGACGCTGAAGGTCACCACGGCTGCGGACAATTCGGATCCTCGAAAACCCTTCGTGGGGATCCAGCTTGGAACCGGCTACTCGTATGCGCCCACGGTCAACTACGGCATCGACCAGGGGGTCACGGGGCCGAGCGCGGGCCTGATCTTCGCTCTGGGGATCTTCGACAAGATCACCGACGGCCAGTTGTTGGGTGATCGGGTGGTGGCGGGCACCGGGACTATCGACCCGAACGGGGCTGTGGGACCCATCGGTGGCGTGCGTGAGAAGATCAAGGGGGCCGAGCGTGCCGGGGCCACCATTTTCCTCGTGCCGGAGGCGAACTGCGATGATATTGGCGACCTCAAGACCGATGTGCAACTTGTGAAGGTCGCCACCTTGAAGGATGCGATCGCCGCGTTGCAGCGGATCAATGAGGGTAAGACCGCGGAGGAGGCCACCTGTGGCTGATCGGCTGATCGCGTCACTGATGGATATCGAACGCCATGTCTCGGCGCTCGGATGGGACCAGCCGGCCAGGCTCTTCGCACTGGTCACCACCAAGACGCTGCTCGAGGTCGAGCCTCAGCTTCGAGGACGGGTGCCCGAAGCCAATGAGGATGCGCTGACCGCGATCGAGCAAGACGAGTTTGTCGCCACGGACAACCTGTTCGACAAGTTGGCCAGTATCTTCTGGCCAGACACGGTGGAAGGTTGCGCCATCGCCTTGGAGCGGGCCTTCCTTCCAGCCGAGTTCGAGGAGGACGTGCCGGACGACCCGGACGCGGCCGCCGAATTCGTGGCTAACCATCCGAGCAAGTCAGATGTCCGAGTGGCGGTTGGCGTGTTGCGAGACGGCACCCGGCACGGACTCGCTCGCCTCGCATCCAATCCCGAAGACCTGCTGGGCGCCACGGATCTGGTGCCCGGCCTCGCCGACGCCCTGCTAGATACCTTTCGAAGTGAGGAACCGTGAGCGCCAGCACCGCCGAAATCGAAGCGCCAAGGCGTGGTCCGCTGCTATGGACCATCCTGATTGGCGGTGTCCTCGTGCTCTTGGCCGTCGTGGCCTCTCGTATTGCGACGGACTATCTGTGGTTCAGGTCCATCAACTTCCAGACGGTGTTTACCACCCAGCTCGGAGCCCGCATCGGTCTGGGTGTCGGGTTCGGTGTCCTCATGGCAGTGATGGTCTATTACTCGCAGGTCATCGCCTATCGACTGCGACCCAAGGTGCGTCGCGCCAACCTGGACTCGGAGTTCTTGGTGCAGTTGCGCGACAACCTCGACGCGCGTTCGCGCACCCTGATGGCGGTTCCGGCTCTGGGGCTGGGTCTTCTCGGAGGGTTCGCCGCGTCCAGCATGAGCAACGTGTTCCTGGCCTGGTGGCACGCCGAGCCGTTCGACTGGCGCGATCCATACTTCGGTCTCGACGCCAGCTTCTATGTCTTCACGCTTCCGTGGCTACGGTTCGTCGTCGCCTATCTCCTGTTCGGCGTCGTAGCAGCCTTAGTCGCCGCGGCCGCCGTCCATTTCATGACCGGCTCGCTGACGGCCACCGCGTTGCGGGGCCGCGGCAATGCCGACGCGGGCAAGGGGGCTCAGCGGCATATCTCCGTGCTACTGGGCCTTGTGCTGCTGCTCATCGTCGCCAACACACTGCTCGACCGGGTGGGCTTGGCGCTGAGCCAGAACAATCTGTTCACGGGCGTGGGATTCACTGATTGGGGCACTCGTGCCCCCGTCGGCTTGGCCATGGCCGGTATCGCCGGCATCTGCGCCCTGGCCTGTTTCTACAACGCGTGGAGGGTGAAGTGGAGCCTGCCGAGTGCGGCCATCGCCTTGTTGATCGTCTCCGGTCTCCTGCTTTCCGGGCTTATGCCGTTGCTGGTGCAGAGCTTCGAGGTGACCCCTGACGAGCAGGACAAGGAGAGTCGTTTCATTCAGGCCAATATCGAGGCCACCAGGTACGCCTTTGGGATCGAGAACGTCGACATCCAGGACTACGAGGCCACCACGAGCACCAGCGCGGGACAGCTCCGGGCCGATGCCGAGGCGCTGCCCGCCATTCGCCTCATCGACCCCACCGTCGTTCCCCCCACCTTCGAACAACTCCAACAGGTGCGCGGCTACTACGCTTTCCCCAAGACACTGGACGTCGACCGCTATGTCATCAATGGCAAACCCACCGACTCCGTGGTTGCCGTGCGTGAACTGGACCTTGGCTCGGTCGAGGCCGGTGATACCTGGAACAACCGGCGCACTGTCTACACCCACGGCTACGGCATGGTGGGGGCCTATGGCAACCAGCGCGAGGCCAACGGCGAACCGGTGTTCTTCTCCGGTGGCATCCCGACGGTGGGTGAATTGCCGGAACACGAGCCTCGAATCTATTTCGGCGAGCGCACCGATTATTACGTCGTGGTCGGTGCGCCCGAGGGCCGCGACCCGGTGGAATTGGATACCCCATCGGGGGGTGAGGGGCGTAGCGAATCGCTGTACACCTACGACGGCAGCGGCGGTGTGCCGATCGGCAATGTGCTGACCAGGGCCGCCTTCGCGATCCGGTTCGCCGATATCAACCTCATGCTTTCGGATCGGGTCAATGAGGAATCCAAGATCCTGCACAATCGGCTTCCCGTGGAAAGGGTTCAGGAGGCGGCGCCGTGGTTGACGATCGACTCCGACCCGTATCCCACCGTCGTTGACGGCCGAATCAAGTGGATCGTCGACGCCTACACCACGAGTGACAGCTTCCCGAACTCGAACCTGACCGATTGGACCAAGGCGATCTCGGATTCGCGCACCTCGGCAGACTCGGCGCTGCTCGGGCAGCAGGTCAATTATGTGCGCAACTCCGTCAAGGCCGTGGTCGACGCATACGACGGCACAGTCACGCTGTACGAGTGGGACGAGAAGGATCCGATTCTGAAGACCTGGTCGAAGGTGTACCCGGGGGTCATCACGCCAAAGGAGGAGATCTCGGCCGATCTCATGTCCCATCTGCGCTATCCGCAGGACCTGTTCAAGGCACAGCGGGTGATGCTGGGGCGCTACCACACCACCAACTCCAACACCTGGTATCAGCAGTCAGACATCTGGGAGGTTCCCAACGATCCGGTCAATGCGTCGAGCGGAGACAAGGAGCCCCCGTATTTCCTGACCATTCGATGGCCGGGAGATGAGGCGCCCCACTTCGCCAATACCACGGTGTTCGTGCCGAAGGATCGCGAGAATCTGAGCGTCTACATGGCGGTCAACGCGGATGCGACGAGCAATGACTATGGCAAGATCCGGGTCTTGAAGCTCTCCGATCAGCATCAGATCGCAGGCCCGGGACAGACGGCCAACTTCATCAACTCGAATACAAAGGTGGCCGACGCTTTGCTGCCGTTCAGGCAGGAGGGATCCTCAGCCAAGGCGATCTTCGGCAACCTGTTGACGCTTCCGTTGGGTGGAGGCCTTCTATACGTGCAGCCGATCTACACGCAGAACACAGCTACGACAGGGGCGTATCCGACGCTGCGTTTCATCGTCGTGCGTTTCGGTGAGCAGATTGGCATTGGGGCGACGCTGCAGGAGGCCTTGGACGAGGTGTTCCAGGGCGACGCGGGTGCCGATACGGGGGAGGCGAATGTCGGTGGGCAGGAGAGGGAGCAGACGCAGCCCACCAACCCGAAGGACACTCCGGCACAGGTGCGTACGCTGCTCGACCAGGCGCAGTCCCTGTTCCAGGAAGCGGACAAGGCACTCAAGGATGGGGACTTGGCCGAATACCAGAAGAAGGTTAACGAGGCCAAGGCCAAGATTTCCGAGGCCGACAAGCTGATGGGCGAGAGCTGAGCCCTGGCTGATCCCGCCCGTCGAGCCACCTGGCTCGACGGAAGTGGCAGCTATTCGGGGCGTACCACCTGGCCTGGGCGCCCCACCGAGTCTAGGGCCCGCATCAGCATCTCGCCGACGCCGGTGATGGCGATGGTGAGCCTTTCGGGAGAGATGAGCTCTAAGTAGGCGGTGGTGGCCTGGTTCGCGCTCACCTCTTGGACCCTGGCGAAATGCTCCTCGAGATACGAGGGGGTCAAGCCTGCCGCGACGAGCGCCGTGGCTTGGCCGACGATGTCGTGGGAGGTCTCGTTGGCCAGCGGCGCGATCCCCACGAGGTAGTTGCGCGCGTCAGCCACCTCTTCATGGGAGAAACCATCCTCAAGCGCTAGGCCATGGAGCAGGCGGGCCAACGAATGCGCCGTCACCTCGGTTCGGACACTGCCCGACACCGTGAATTGTCCCTCGGACACGCCGGGAGTCACCCCGCCGCCGATGCCATAGCTATAGCCCAACCGTTCGCGAATCTCGAGGTTGAGACGGCTGGCGAAGGCTCCCACCATGGCATGAGCCGCGACCCGCAATGCCGGCCAGCGGGGATCGTCGCGGGTGATGGTGCGAGTGGCCAAGGTGAGGTTGGTTTGTACCGCGTCGGGGCGGTCCACGACGACGGCGGCAGCGGGAAGCTGCGGCGCTGGGATGTAGGGGCGGCGAGTGCGTGGCGTCGCGGGCCAGGCCTCCAATGCGTCGATGACGTCATCGATGCGGCCGGAACCGGCGACGATCAGGGTCGCCTCCTCAGGTGTGAAGTGTTCCCGATGCCAGGCGCGCACATCCTCAGGGGTGATCCGGGAGAGGGTGGACGGCGTGCCGGTCGTGGGGCGAGCACTGCGGTGCTCGCCGAAGAGGGCCGTAGCGAGCGCGAGCCGGTTGGCGTGGACGGGAGATGCGAGCCGGGATTCGTGGTGGGCTACGGCGGATTCGACATGTAACTCCACGTCGGAGGGGGTGTAGAGGGCCTCGGTGAGGATCTCGACGAATAGGGGCATGACGTCGCGGAGCCGACGCGAGGGGGCCTGTCCGCCGAGCGTTGTGTAGCGGTACCGGGCCGAGCCGTGGAGGGCTGCCCCGTGTAGTTCGAGCAGTTCGCCGATGCGGCCATCGGGATGACGGCGGGTTGCCTCGTCGATGGCGTGTAGCGCCACCGAACCGACCCCTTCCAAGGCGCGGTCCTCGTCGCCAAGCGACGCGGGCAGCACGAGTTGGAAGGTGGATAGGTGTTGGCCAGGAAGGTGGAAGTGCCACACCCGCAGTCCGTTGCCGAGTACGACTTCCTCGTGCGGGGGAAACCGCCAGGGGCGGGGCGGGGCTACCTTTGGGCGGTTCATACGTCTCCTCCGGCTTCGTAGCGCAACTCGCGTGCGTCTTGGCTGGTGAGCCACGTGGCGGCCGTTCGACGCACATCGTCGGGAGTAAGGGCGAGCATCTCGCTCAGACGACGGTTGAGCGCGGTGGGGTCGCCATGGATCAGCCACGCCTCGTTCAGGGCGTCGGCGCGGGAGGCGGTCGTGGACAACTCCGCGAGCAGGTCATGCTCATGCTGGGCGACGGCGCGTGCGAATTCTTCATCGGTTGGCCCTTCGGCGCCCAGCCGGGCGACCTCGGCGCGGATGGTCTGGCCAAGATCCGCAAGGCCGGTGTGTCGCGTCGCTCGGGCGGTGATCATCGCGATGCTATGGGCAGAGCGATGGATCAGCGAACCGGTGGAGACTTCGTGTGCCGTGCTCGCGTCCTTGACGAGGCCGCGGTGCAGACGTGATGCGTGCCCTTCGGCAAGGATCGTCAAGGCAAGATCGATCGCCCTGTGGTCTGGGTCGTTGGCCGGTGGCGTTGGCCACGTGACGTAACTGACGCTGTGGGGAACGGGTTTGCGGATGTTAAGGACCTGTTCGTCGGGAAGGGGGAGCGAGGGCATGGGGGAGCGGTTGGGCCTCGTGGCTTGGGGCAGGGAACCCAGGTACTGATCGGCGAGTTCGAAGCCCTCATCGGGGGCGATCGCTCCGCACAGGACGAGTGAGATGTTGCTTGCCCGGTACCAGGACGAGAAGAAGTCGGTCACGTCGTTCAGGCTGGCTGCGTCCAGGTCCGCCATGGATCCAATGGTGAGGTGTCCGTATGGGTGCTCTGGAGCGAAATGGAGCGCGGCGAGTAGTTCCAGCACGTCGCCATAGGGCTGATTGTCGTAGCGCTGCCGCTTCTCCTCCTTCACCACTTGACGCTGCGTCTCAAAGTTGGTCTCGGTGATGGCGAGTGAGCCCAACCGATCGGCCTCGAGCCACAGGGCCAACTCCAACGCTCCGCGGGGCACGGTCTCGAAATAGTTGGTGCGGTCGGACGACGTGGTGGCGTTGACGCTACCGCCGAGAGCCTCGATGGCGGCCATGTGTTCGCCGCTGTTCACGTGCGCCGATCCCTGGAACATGAGGTGCTCGAAAAGGTGGGCGAAACCTGTTTTGGTGGGGGCTTCATCGGCCGAGCCCACCGCGACCCACAGGTTGACCGCTACCCCCGGTGCCAGGGGATCCGGCGCCACCGCAACGCGTAACCCATTGCCGAGTGTTGTGGTGGCGACGTCGAAATCCAACTCACCGGTGCTCATGATCGCCAAGGGTAGCGCTAGGGCATGGTTCACCAGCGGTTCTCCGGGTAGCCTCGGCGCTATGAAGTATCGCTACCTTGGAAACTCCGGCCTCAAGGTTACGGAGTTGACCTATGGCAATTGGCTGACCCACGGCTCACAGGTGGAGGCCGACACGGCGAAGGCCTGTGTCAAGGCCGCGCTGGATCACGGCATTACCTCTTTCGATACCGCCGACGTGTATGCCAATACCGCTGCCGAGACGGTGCTGGGCGCCGCGCTCAAGGGCCAGCGGCGCGAATCCCTGGAGATCTTCACCAAGGTCTACTGGCCGATCGGCCCGCGCGGTGCCAACGATGCCGGGCTCAGCCGCAAACACATCATGGAAGGGATCGACGGCTCGCTGAAGCGGCTGGGAACCGATTACGTCGACCTGTACCAGGCCCATCGCTTCGACGTGGAGACGCCCTTGGAGGAGACGATGGTGGCCTTCGCCGACGTTGTACGGCAGGGCAAGGCCCTCTATATCGGCGTGAGCGAATGGAATGCCGAGCAGATTCGCGAGGGAGCCAAGTGGGCGAAGGAACTGCGCATCCCGTTCGTGTCGAACCAGCCGCAGTACAACATGCTGTGGCGCGTCATCGAGGACGAGGTCGTCCCCGCGTCGGAGGAGATGGGCCTTTCGCAGATCGTCTGGTCGCCCATCGCGCAGGGGGTGCTGACAGGGAAGTATCTGCCTGGCCAGCCTCCGCCCACGGGTTCCCGCGCCACAGATACCAAGGGCGGCCAGCAGATGATCGATCGCTACTTGAACGACGTCGTGCTCACTGCGGTCCAGCGGCTACGGCCCATCGCGGAGGAGATGGGGATCACAATGGCTCAGTTGGCCGTGGCCTGGGTGCTAGCCAACGAGAACGTGGCTTCGGCCATCATCGGTGCGTCGCGGCCGGAACAGATCACGGAGAACGTTGCGGCCAGCGGAGTCGACTTGGACGACGACGTGCTCGCCGCCATCGATGAGGCCCTCGACGGGGTGGTGGAGCGCGATCCTGCCCTCACCAGGGCTCCGGAGACTCGTCCGTAGCCGTCGATTTTGCTTCCGGTCCCGGGTCGTGTATCGTTAGACGAGCGACGCGGGGTGGAGCAGCTCGGTAGCTCGCTGGGCTCATAACCCAGAGGTCACAGGTTCAAATCCTGTCCCCGCTACCAAAAGTGAAATGTTAGAACCTGCGGTCTGAGAAGGCCGCAGGTTCTTTCTTTCTTTCCCAGGCGAGGCACAACATTCGCTCTGGGGGGCGTCCGCGTGAACCCCGGGCTACCGTAGGCCCGACGGTGGCCCGATGCTCACCTAGAATCGGCTCGCATGAAGCGACGCCAGATCGTGGCGGTGGGGAGCGCCGTGCTTCTCTTGGCGGGATGCGCTCCCTCGTCGCCTTACACGATTCAGGAAGAAGGCAGAGCGCGTGCCTGGGTGATCGGGTCTGCCGACGAGACGAACGAGGCCAAGCTGGCGGGGACAGTGCGGTGGCTTCGAGATTTCCGGTGTTGGGTGCTCGAGTCCACGACGAACGACGGCGAGGTTTCGGCGGAGGACCGCAGCGCGATCGTGTGGCCCAAGGAAAGCACCGTGTTGGATGCGCCAGCCCGGCTCAAGGCGGGCGACCAGACCATCGTGGATGGCACCGTGATATCAGGCGAGGGACGGCACGTCACCGAGCTGCCCAACGGGGTTGACAAGCTCGATATTCCTGAGAGCTGTCGTCCCGCCGGGGTGGCGATCATCAGCGCCCTGAGCTGAGCCACGAATCAACCATCAAGTAGCCGGGACTTTCGCGCCGCGACCACGAGGGCGCTACCCTATGCGGCACACGCAACTACTGGGGGGTATCACATGCGTACCAATCCGTTGTCCAACGGAACCATTGCCGCGGCAGGGGCCTGGGTGGCAGCCGTGGCCTGGACAGTCTGGAATCTCATCCTCGGTGCCTCAGGCATCGTGTGGGTCTCACTCATCATCGGCAGTCTCGCAGCACTGCTCGCCTTGCAAGCCCGGCTTGGCCTTTTCCGTTCTGTCGGGCTGGTGTTGGCGGCCGTGGGGCTTGCTCTCTTCGCGGTGATCAGCGCCTCCACCGGGTGGTTCCTTCTACCCGCAGTGATGCTGGCGGCGCTGGCGGCGGTGCAGGCGCTTCTCTATGGCGCGGCTAGCCCGGCGCCTCGGCACGCGGCCTGAGAAGCCCACGGCCCGGCGCGCGACGGGTGTCTGAAACGCGACAGCCAGAGCATTGGTTAGACTGACGTAGCTATTCCCGCCCCGGAAAGAGACTTCAACTATGCGCCGCAGCCGAATCTCCCTCGGAGTCGCCCTGGCCTTGATCCTCACGGTCTTCTTGGCCGGGTGCACTCGTCCAGATGAGGGCTCGTCCAGCCTACGCACGCTCAACATTGGCGCCACCGCCGAGCCGAGCGGACTCGACATGACCACCGTCTCAGGGGCTGGCACACCCTACGTGCTGCTCTACAACGTGTATGAGACGCTCGTCAAGCTGGATGGGGAGGGGGAGATCCGGCCGTTGTTGGCCACAGACTGGGACCTTTCGCCCGATCGGCTCACCTACACGTTCACGTTGGACAAGGGAGCCCGGTTCTCCAGCGGCGGCCGGGTCGACGCCGACGCCGTGGTGGCCAGCTTCGAACGTTCTCGAAGTGACAAGGCCACTGAACAGATCCGCAGCAAATGGAAGGTGGTTGACACGATCAAGGCCACCAGCGACGAGACCGTCGAGGTGAAGCTGACCAAGCCTTCCAATGACTGGCTCTTCCACCTCACTGGCTCCGCAGGCATCATCGTCGACCCGGAGGGAGCGGATGGCCTAGACAAGAAGCCCGCAGGTTCCGGTCCTTATCTCTTTGAGGAATGGGAACCGGGAAGCCACATCAAGCTCTCCGGCAACGAGTCCTACTGGGGAACCCCGCCACGCTTCGGCGACGTCTACTTCCGTTACTACACGGACCCTAACGCCATGGTCGCCGCCATGGGCTCTGGCCAACTCGACATCGTCAGTAACCTCACGGTTCCCCAGGCACTCGGCCAGTTCTCCGACAAGAGCAGGTACAACGTCTACGAGGGCAGCACTAACGGCGAGGTCGTGCTCGGCTTCAACCACCGCAACAAGGCGCTGTCCGACGTGCGCGTGCGCCAGGCCATCAACCACGCCATCAACCGGAAAGGGCTTCGCGACGCCGCCTGGGGAGGAAAGGGCGGACTCATCGGGTCCATGGTGCCGCCCACCGACCCCTGGTACGAGGACCTCTCCAACACCTACTCCTACGACCCCAAGCGGGCTCGCGCGTTGCTCGCCCAGGCCGGGTACGCCGACGGTTTGACCCTGCGCTTGCGGGTCCCGACGCTGCCCTACGGCCAGCCATCCGGGCGCTACATCGTTTCCGCGCTCAAGGAGGTGGGAATCACCGTCAAGTTCGAAGAAGTGGAGTTCGCCGTCTGGCTGGATCAGGTCTATGGCAAACACGACTACGACATGACCGTCGTGGCCCATGTGGAGCCCCGGGACCTCAACACCTTCGCCGACCCCAACTACTACTGGGGCTACAACAACACGACCTTCCAGCAGCTCCTCGCAAAGGCCGACGCGGCCAGCAGCGAGGATCAGATCAAGCTGCTCAAGCAGGCGGCCAAGCTGCTGGCTGATGATGCTGCCGCGGACTGGCTCTTCCTGCTGCCCAACATCGTCGTCACCAAACCCGAGATCTCGGGAGTCCAAGCCAATCAGGTCAGCATGTCGTTCGACGTCACAACCCTCGCCGCCCGGAGCTGACATGGCATTTCGCCGCGTCGCGGTGAGGCTTGCCTGGTTGCTGGGGAGTCTCTTGATCGCCTCCCTGCTGATCTTCGCCGCCACCAACGCACTCCCTGGCGACATCGCACAAGTGCAACTCGGCACCAATGCGGCGCCGGGCGAGGTGGAGGAACTCCGCACCAAGCTGGGCCTAAACGATCCGTTCCTGGTCAGGTACATTCGCTGGCTCGGCGGCGCCATCCAAGGTGATCTCGGCGAGTCATATATTTCACATCGTTCCGTCAGTTCCGTCATCGCCTCACGCTTCGAGGTATCCGCGTGGCTGGCTGGCCTCGGCATGTTCTTCGCCCTGATCATCGCCATTCCCGTGGGGTCTTATGCCGCTGTACGGCGACGTAAGGCCGACGGTGTGGCAGTCACCGCGCTGTCTCAGGTGGGCTTGGCCATCCCTGCGTTCTGGGCCGGTATCTGGTTGGTTGTCTTCTTCGCCATTCACCTGCGCTGGTTCCCAGCCGGTGGATACGTGTCCTACTGGGATGGGGTGGGGCAGTGGGCCAGCCATCTGGTGCTTCCCGTCGCATCTTTGGCCATCGTGCAGGCGTCGGTGCTCACTCGGTACGTTCGCAGCGCTGTCATCGACGTCATCCACGAGGATTACTTTCGTACCGCCCGCGCCGTCGGGTGGTCGCGAGTGGGGGCCCTGTGGCGTCACGGCCTGCGCAATATCTCCATTTCTTTGCTGACTGTGGTGGGCCTTCAACTGGCCACCGTGCTGGTGGGGGCCATCATCATCGAGCAGGTCTTCGCCATCCCTGGGCTCGGGTCCTCGCTGCTTCGCGCGGTGTCCGAGCGCGACCTGACCATGGTGCAAGGCATCGTCCTCCTGCTCGTGTGGGCCGTGCTCCTAATCAACTTCGTCGTCGACGTTACCTATCAACTCATTGACCCCCGCCTCCGCAGGGAGGCCACGTGAGACGCGTCCCCGCATACCTCGCCGCTCTCTTCATCACCGTTGTCGTGCTCCTCGCCGCGGTCGGCCTGGTGTGGACCCCCTTTGACCCCAATGCCGTGACAGGTCCCGCGTTCGCGGCTCCCGGATGGCCTCACATCCTGGGAACTGACGCCTTCGGCGCGGACATTCTTTCGCGCATCATGAGCGGCGCGAAGATCTGCCTACTCGTGGGCATCGTCTCCGTCACAGGGGCAGCCATCGTCGGGGTGCCCCTCGGCGTCTTGGCCGGCATGACCCGTGGCTGGATCTCCGATCTCCCCTCCCGGCTGGCCGACGTGTTGTACGGATTTCCCGCGTTGCTGCTCGCGATTCTCTTCGCCGCCGCCGTCGGCGGCTCGACATGGACCGCCATGGCAGCTATCGCCATCTCCACGGTCCCGGCCTTCGTCCGCAATGCGCGTGCGGCCACGCTGCAGATCATGAGCCTCGGCTACGTTGAGGCGGCTAGGCTGGCCGGCGCCAACCAGTTCGCCATCGCCTGGCGACACGTATTGCCCAACATCGCTCCCGTCGTCGGCGTGCAGGCCTCCGTCAGTTTCGGTATCGCCATCCTCGCGGAGGCCGGGCTGTCCTATCTGGGCTTGGGGTCGGGCCCGAATCAACCCACTTGGGGACGGATGCTCGACGAGGCCCAAGACCACCTCTTCAGCAACCCGGGCCTCGCCCTCTGGCCGGGCACGATGATCGCCATCGCAACCCTCGGATTCAACCTCCTCGGCGATGCGCTGCGTGACCTACTGGACCCTCGGCTGAGGGAGGTGGCATGACCTACCTGGAAATCTCAGACCTCACCATCGCCTTCGGCCGCCGCCCACCAGCGGTCAAGTCGCTCTCACTGAAGCTGGGGGAGCGGGAGCGCCTCGGCATCATTGGCCAATCCGGGTCCGGGAAGTCGGTCACTGCGCTGGCCATCATGGGGCTCCTTCCCGAATACGCGCGCGTCACCGGAAGCATTAGGTTGGGCGGGCGTGAACTGGTCGGTCTGCCCGAACGCGTCTATAGAGGCCTACGCGGCAACGAGATCTCGATGATCTTTCAGGAGCCCATGACCGCTCTCGATCCCACCATGCGCGTGGGAAGGCAGATCGGGGAGGTGGTGGCACTGCATCATCGTGAACGCCGTGGCGGGATCCGCACAGGGGTGCTCAAATGGCTGGAACGTGTGGGCATTGGCGACGCGGCACGTGTAGCCGACTCATATCCGCATCAACTCAGCGGCGGGCAGCGGCAGCGCGCCCTCGTCGCCATGGCGTTGGCCAATGAGCCGTCCTTGGTGCTGTGCGACGAGCCAACCACCGCGCTGGATGTCATCGTGCAACGCCAGATCCTGCGGCTGCTCGCAGAGGAGTTGAGCGACCGGGCAGCCCTGTTCGTCTCGCACGACCTAGCGGTCGTGGCGCAGGTGTGCCAGCGTGTCGCCGTCATGCTGGACGGCGAGATTGTCGAGGAAGGCCCCATCGAACAGATCGTCGAGGCGCCAACCCATTCCTACACCCGCACGCTGATCTCCGCGGCCCGCAGTGGAGGTGCCCAATGAGCCTGGCGGAGTTGCGTGGCGCCGGGGTGACATACCGGAGGGGAGGTGCGGGTTTTGTCGCCCTAGGTGGCGTCAACCTCGGCATTGAGGCTGGAGAACGTGTCGCCATCGTGGGTGGCTCAGGCTCTGGTAAGACGACGCTGGCCCGCCTACTACTGGGGCTTGTTCCACCCACCACGGGGGATGTGCTTTTCCAGGGACGCTCCATCGTGGGCCTCAAGGAAAAGGACCTCGGCTGGCTTCGTGCTTCCGCATCCATGGTGTTCCAGGACCCCCACTCGTCGCTCGACCCTCGCATGCGGCTGCGGGACATCGTCGTTGAACCCCTACGGTCCAGGCTGCTGCGCGGACGCCCCGACGTTCCGCCGCCCACCATCGATGTGGCGGCGGAAGCCCTCAGGGGAGTGGACCTTGATGCAGGGCTGCTGCAGCGTTATCCCCATCAACTCTCCGGCGGGCAACGGCAGCGACTCGCCATTGCTCGCGCACTCATCTCCGAACCTGCACTCCTCGTCGCGGATGAACCCGTTTCCGCGCTTGATGTGTCGGTGCGTGCTCACGTGCTGCGGATCCTCGGCGCCCAGGTCGCCGAACGGGGCGTCGCTCTCCTGCTCATTTCGCACGATCTGCTCGTCGTGCGCCGCATGTGCGACCGGGTGGTTGTGTTGGAACAGGGACAAGTGGTGGAGCAGGGCCCGGTGGCTGAGGTGCTCGACTCGCCGAGGCATCCTTACACCCAGGCGCTCGTTGACGCCACTCTCACCCTGTAGTCATCTCAAAGACGCATTGTCCTGCGTGGGAGCCGACGCTGGCGCGTTAGACTCCAGCGTCGTGAAGGCACTGCTACTGGAGAATATTCACGCCGACGCCGTCAAGACACTCACCACGCGCGGCTTCGACGTGGACACCCATACCAAGGCGCTGGGGGAGGACGATCTCATCGCTGCCCTCGACGGAGTCCAATATCTGGGCATCCGATCACGCACCCAGGTCACCCGACGCGTGCTCGATGCCGCTCCCGGTCTGCAAGCCATCGGAGCGTTCTGCATCGGCACCAATCAGATCGACCTAGACGCGGCCACCGAGCATGGCGTCGCTGTGTTCAACGCTCCCTATTCCAATACCCGATCCGTCGTGGAACTCGCCATCGCTGAGATCATCGTCATGGCCCGTCGCTTGGCCGACCGGAACAGGGACATGCATGAGGGTGTGTGGGACAAGTCGGCCGTCGGCTCTCACGAGATCCGGGGCCGGACGCTCGGCATCGTCGGCTATGGCAATATCGGCTCGCAACTGTCCGTGGTGGCCGAGTCCATGGGCATGCGGGTGTACTTCTACGACATCGTCGACCGGCTCGCTCTCGGTAACGCCCAACGCGTCGACTCGTTGGACGAGCTGCTAGCCACCGTGGAGACCGTCTCTTTGCATGTGGACGGACGAGATGGAAACCACAACCTGTTCGGGGCCCAGGAATTCGCCAAGATGCGTCACCGGTCCCTGTTCCTCAACCTGTGCCGCGGGCATGTGGTAGACCTCGATGCGCTCCACGATGCTCTCGCCTCAGGCCACATTGCGGGGGCGGCCATCGACGTGTTTCCCAGCGAACCTAAGGCAAAGGACGAGCCTTTCGTCTCCAGGCTGCAAGGGCTTCCCAACGTCATCCTTACCCCGCATATCGGCGGGTCGACACTTGAGGCCCAAGTGGACATCGGCCGCTTCGTGGCGGGCAAACTGGCCGACTACGAGGAGCTGGGAGCCACCTCGATGTCAGTCAATCTGCCGGAGGTGGCGACCGCCCCGACGGGCACATCGCGGGTGGTGCATCTGCACCGAAACGTTCCGGGCGTGTTGGCCCGACTCAACGTGGCTCTGGCAAACCACAACATGAACATCGGTTCGCAGACGCTGGCCACCAAGGGACAGATCGGCTATGCGGTCACCGACATCAGCGGCGACGAATATGACGGGCTGCTCGCGGAGCTTTCCGCCTTGGACGAGACGGTTCGGGTGCGGGTTCTTTGAGCCTTGAGACGCGAGGACGGCGGCTTACGCGAAGGGTCGTCGCCCTCGCATCTCACATCTCACTCGGTCAGCCCTCCAAATAGGCCAAGACCGCGTCGTGCAGGAGGCCGTTGGTGGCCAAGGCGCCGGGCCCGACAACCCCGTCCTCGCCGTCCAGATTGGAGAAGCGCCCGCCAGCCTCACGCACGATGATGTCCAGCGCCGCCATGTCGTGAAGTTCCAGTTCCGGCTCCGTGGCGATATCGATGGCCCCCTCAGCCACCATCATGTAGCTCCAGAAATCGCCGTAGGCGCGCGTGCGCCATGAGTCGTGCATGAGATTGACGAAGCCCTGCCCCTTGCCGGACTCCACCCATTCCCCGATCTCGGAGTACGACAGTGAGGCGTCGCCGATCTCTGACACCTTGCTGACCCGCAACTCAGACGCGTTGAGAATGGAGCGGCCGGTGTAGGCGCCGCCGCCTTCGCTTGCCCACCAGCGGCGGCCGAGCGCGGGGGCAGACACCACGGAGGCCACGATCTTTCCCTCCACCTCAAGCGCGATGAGGGTGGCCCAGACCGGCACGCCTCGTAAATAGTTACTGGTGCCGTCAATGGGGTCGATGATCCAGCGCCGCGAGGACTCGCCAGTGTCGTCGAACTCCTCCCCATGTACCGCGTCCCGGGGACGGGTGCGCGCGAGGGTGCGGCGGATGGACTCCTCCACGGCTGTGTCGGTCTCGGTGACTGGAGTGCGGTCTGGCTTTGCGCTGATCTGAAGATTCTGGGCCTTGAACCGGTTCATCGACAACGAATCGGCGTCGTCGGCCATCAGGTGCGCTAGGCGTACGTCATCGGTGAGTTGCTTGGTTTGGGCCACGGCTCAAACTGTAGCCAACCCTCGCCCTGGCTGCCAGGTGTCCTACTGGAACGCGCGTTCCATGCGTCGAAATGAGGCGAGCCGTTCCGGCGCCAGGAGCCCATTGGATACCGCGTCGTCCAAGGCGCACTCGGGGGAGAGGCTGTCGTGTTTGCAACCGCGAGGACAGTCGGAGGCGAACTCGTCAAGATCGGGAAAGGCCCCGAGGATGGAATCTGGCGCGACGTGGCTGATGCCAAATGACCTCACCCCAGGCGTGTCGATGATCCAGCCGCCCGCGGGAAGTTCCATGGCGACGGCGTTGGTGGAGGTGTGGCGCCCCTTGCCAGTGAGCTCACTGACGTCGCCAGTGGCCCGGCCGGCATTGGGCACGAGCCGGTTGACCAACGTCGATTTGCCCACACCCGAATGGCCCACGAACACGGTCACCCTACCGGCGAGGGCATCGACAAGCGGGGCGACGCTGGCGCCGGGCTCGGTGACCAGAATGGGAACCCCCAAGGGGTCATAGGCGGCCCGCAACTCGGCTGGGCTAGCGAGGTCTGCCTTGGTCAAGCACAACACCGGATCGATCCGGGCGTCGTAGGCGGCGACGAGAATGCGGTCGATCATGCCCATCCGTGGGGGTGGATCGGCAAGCGCGGTGACGATGAACAACTGGTCCGCGTTGGCCACGATCGGTCGTTCGAAGGTATCGGCGTCGTCAGCGGAACGGCGCAGTATCGTGTTGCGTTCCAACACCTCGACCACGCGGGCCAGAGTCCCCTCGGCGCCGCTGGTGTCCCCGTCGAGACGCACCTGGTCTCCGACGATGATTCCCTTGCGGTCGATGAGGCGCCCGCGGACGGCGGTGACGATGGTCTCACCCAGCCGGCAGCGATACCTGCCACGGTCCACGGAGACGACGCGGGCGACGGGAAGTCTGGAGTAGTCGGGACGTTCCTTGGTGCGCGGCCTGCTGCGGCGTCTCGGCCGGTCAAAGCCGGTGTGATCGTCTTCCCTGAGGTGCTTCACCCTGCGACCAGTTCCGTCCAGTCGCGGGCAAACTGGGGCATGGTCTTCGAGACACAGCCAATATCGTCAATGCTGAAGCCGGGGCCACGCAGCGCCAAGAGCGCGGCGGCGTGCACCATACGGTGATCGGCGTACGCTCGAAACAGCGCTGGCTTGAGGCTGGCGCCTCCGACGATGCTCAGCCCGTCGGGATTCTGAACCACATCCACGCCCGCGGCCCGTAGTTCTGCCGTAAGCGCGGCCAACCGATCGGTCTCGTGGCCGCGGATGTGGCCCACCCCGCTGATGGTGGTCACACCGTCGGCGACGGCGCCCAAGGCCGCTACCACTGGGGTGAGTTCGGAAGCCTCGGTAAGGTCGATGTCAATACCCTTCAGCCGGCCATCTCCAGAGACGGTGACCCGGTCTCCGGCGCGAGTGACGCCGCCACCCATGCGCTTCGCCACGTCCAAGAACAGGGCACCGGGTTGCAACGAGTGCCGGGGCCAGCCCGGCACGGTGACCGCCCCGCCCGCGACAAGCGCCGCAGCCAGGAACACGGACGCGTTGGTGAGATCTGGTTCGATAGGGGAGACGCTGGAGGTAATCGGTCCTGGGGCCACCACCCACGTGCGGTCATCAGGCTCATCCACGAGGACCCCGCGGGCGCGGAGCATCTCCACCGTCATGGCGATGTGTGGACGTGACGGGAGGCGTTCGCCGACGTGGGACAGGTGCAGTCCCTGGGGGAGGCGTGGGGCTACCAGCAGCAGGCCGCTGACGAACTGGGACGACGTCGAGGCGTCCACGGTAGTCGTCGCCTCCAGTTGCGTGGCTGGATGAACGGTGAAAGGCAGTGCATCGCCATCGATCCTCGCGCCCAAGCGTCGCAGGGCGTCGAGTAGGGCAGTCATGGGACGCTGGCTCGCATGCGGGTCGCCAGTGAACGAACAGGGGCCGTCGGCAAGCAGCGTCACTGGCGGGACGAATCTCATCACCGTGCCCGCCAAACCGCAGTCGATGCTGGCGGCGCCCGAAAAACGCCGTGGCGGGGTCACGCGCAAGGCGTCGCCGTCCGCCTCAATGCCAACACCCAACGCACGCAACGCGCCGATCATCAGGTCGCTGTCCCGAGAAACGAGAGCGCCCCTGAGCGTACTTGGTCCCTCGGCCAGCGCGGCTAGCACGAGGGCACGGTTCGTCTCGGACTTCGACCCGGGGACGATTACCTCCCCAACGATGGGACCAGCGGCGTGGGGGAGCGGAGAAGGCATCAGTTGACGGCCGACTCCAGCGACTTGGACAGGCGTCGCTGCTGTTTCTTCGCCTTGCGGGAGAGCCGCTTCGCCTTGCGGTGCACGTCCTCGCTCAGCGACGCGGCCCGACGCTCCGAGGACTTGGCCGCCTGCTTGGCGCGCCACTTGAGGCTGGGCCTGCCCTGCGTGTCGCGGGCGGCTAGGACCGATGCACCCAGCAGCGCCGCGTTGCGCAACACATCCGGGCGCGCCAAGGACTTGGCCTCTCGGGCGGAGCCGCGCTCCGGAAGCGCCATGGCCAGGTTCAACACGCTCGCCTTGGCGAGCAGGACCGCGCCCAGGCGGCGTCCGATACCCGTGGCGAACATCACTCCGCCGGCCACTTGGGCGGCTCCCGCCACCCGCACCCACGTCTCCGCCCGCTCGGGAACGTAGGATGCGTACTGGGCGGGAACTACGCGTTGCACGAGCGGAGTGACGTTGTTGGTGAACCGTTCGGCTTCTGGTGCAAGCTCGTCAGGCTTGGTGAAAGCCCGGACCCCCTCGGCGATGAAGTGGCTGGCGAACAGGCTCCGGGCGGCGAAACGCAACAGACTCATGCAGCCACCCTACCGGTAGAACTCATGCAGGTGGCTCTGCCCTGGGCACGTTGGTGGAATACCGGGCCAGGCATGGAGGTTATAGGCGGCATGAACACCGCCACCGCTGAACTACAGGGCGCTGCCCGCCCAGCCTGGGCTGTCAGAGTGGGTCAGGCGTCGGGATTGGTCGCCCTGGCGGTATTGTCATGGGCGATGGAACAGCAGATTACGGATATGCCCGACACGGGTGTCGACGACACCCTTGCGTTCGAGGAGGAGGCCCTCAGCCATCTCGATCGGCTCTACGCCGCCGCGCTGCGGATGACCCGTAATCCCGCCGACGCTGAGGACATCGTCCAGGAAGCCTACGCCAAGGCCTTTGCCTCCCGCCACACCTTCACTCCCGGCACAAACCTCAGGGCGTGGCTCTACCGGATTCTCACCAACACCTACATCAACGCTTACCGCAAGGCGCAACGATCCCCACAAACCAGCGGCGACGAAGACGTCACCGATTGGCACTTGGCCCAAGCCGCGTCCCATGACGCCACTGGGTTGCGCAGCGCCGAGATGGAGGCGCTCGACCTCATGCCTGATTCCGTGGTCGTGGAGGCCATCGAGCAACTGCCTGAGAAATACCGTGAGGCCGTGCTGCTCAGCGATGTGGAGGGGTTCTCCTACAAGGAGATTGCCGAGATCATGGGCACCCCCATCGGCACCGTGATGAGTCGCCTCAACCGGGGCCGTGCCCAACTGCGCGGTCACTTGGCCGAGTACGCTGCCGAGCGAGGCATCGGGCGGAAGGCAGGCCGGTGATGTCTGACCCCGCCACGAGCCACGACGAGATGGACGAATGCGTACAGGCCTTGGCCCAGGTGCACGCGTTTCTGCACCATGAGTTGGTCGAGGCGGATGCCGACCTGATCCGCCACCACTTGCATGCTTGCGAGCGATGTATGGAGAACTTCGAGATCGAGTCGACCATCACCGAAATGATCCAACGCAGTCACCGGCCAGCCAAGGCGCCCTCCACGCTCGTGGCTCGGATTCAGACAGTGCGAGTCCGCCGTACCAGGTGACATGAAACGGACAGCCCCCGCTCGAGGCGAGGGCTGTCGTTTAGCTATTGGGGCGCTTGCCGTGATTGGCCTTGCTCTTGCGGCGAGCGCGACGCTTGCGACCGGTCTTACCCATACGGGACTCCTTCACACGATTGGATGTTGGCGGGCCCATTGTGCCAGACCGTACCGAAAGCTGGCACAGTTAGCCTGTGGCCCGCGAAGTTGACCTCATGACCGACGACGAGTGGCTCGATGCCTTCGTCGACCAATGGCATCTCCTCGCTGATCTCTCCTTCTCCGACCTTGTGCTGTGGCAGCCCTTGGAACCCGGAGATGAGGAACGTTTCGTGTGCAAGGCGCTGATGCGTCCCGTCACCGGACCGACCGCTTTGGAGGAGGACATCGTCGGCGAGATCATCGAGTATGACCCGGAACACCAAGTCACCGTCGCTTTCATGACTCGCCAGATCGCCGAGACGAGCGACAACGCACTCAGCGCCGGAATTCCGGTGGACGTGTGGGCCATCCCCGTGCTGCGTCACGACACCGTGATCGCCGTCATCGAGCGGCACACCAACCAGATGGGAATGCGTGCCACGGGGGCGTTGGAGGAGAACTTTCTCGAGGCGGCGGAGATCCTCACCCAAATGCTCATGCGGGGAGAATTTCCCCTGGTTCCCCCCTCGGACAAGGCCTTGGCGCCACGTCCCGCGGATGGGGTACTTCGTGTCCAGCCCGATGGCGTCATCACCTATGCGAGTCCCAATGCTGTCACCGGGTTCCGCAGGCTTGGCGCCGCTGGCGACCTGGAGGGCGAGGACTTTCGTGGTCTCATCCGGGATTTGCGAAGCAGCGTCGAACGGGTGGGTCAGACCGTTTCCGCGGACCTGGACGGGCGACTGAGCCTGGAGTTCGACCTTGAGCGTGGCGGGGCCTCCATGCGTTTCGTGTTGCTTCCGCTGTGGCTCGAATACTCGTCGGCGGGAATGCTGGTGCTGTGCCGTGACATCACCGACCTCCGGCGGCGCGACCGGATGTTGCTGACCAAGGACGCCACGATTCGGGAGATTCACCACAGGGTGAAGAACAATCTGCAGACCGTGGCTGCTCTGTTGCGGATGCAGTCTCGCCGTCTCAAGTCCGCCGATGGCAAGGAAGCGCTGCGTGACGCGATGCGACGCGTCTCGTCCATCGCCATGGTGCACGAGACGCTCAGCTACAGCCTTGTCGAGGAGGTCAACTTCGATGAGATCTGCGACAAGATTCTCGACATGGTGGGAGATCTCGCCGCCTCGTCGGGCACTGTGAGGGCCAGCCGGCGCGGCAGTTTCGGGGTCGTCCCGGCCCACATGGCCACGTCGCTCAGCATGGTGATCACGGAGCTATGCCAAAACGCCGTCGAACACGGATTGGACAGCGCCTCGGGCGCGATCGAGGTGGTGCCTCACAGGGAAGGCGACCGGCTCGTCGTCGAAGTGGTCGACGAAGGCCACGGGGTTCCGGAGGATTTCGTACTTGGCGAGCAGAAGTCGCTTGGGTTGTCGATTATCTCGACGCTGGTCAGGGACCTGTCGGGTAGCTTCACCCTTGGCAACCGCACCGACGGTCCAGGCACCTTGGCGCGGATCGAGGTTTTGGTATCACGCCAGTGACTAGCGCGCCTCACGGCGACCAGCTCAACCGTCGGATTATCGATCCTTTGGCGAAGGCTACGAGTTACGCAGACGGGAGCGGGCCGCGCGGCGTTTGATGGCGCGTCGCTCGTCCTCGCTGAGACCACCCCAGACACCGTGGTCTTGCCCTGCCTCAAGCGCCCAAGCCAGGCACTGGTCCCTGACGACGCAGCGCTGACAGATCTTCTTGGCCTCCTCGATCTGCTGAAGGGCCGGGCCGGTGTTTCCAACGGGGAAGAACAACTCGGGATCCTCAGTGAGGCAGGCAGCCTTGTGGCGCCAATCCATAGTTGAGCTCCTTAGATCGATGGTCGCGGGCAAGAGTCCAAGCGGATAGAGATTACCCGTGGGATCTACCTTAGGCAATAGTTGCGCGCTGTGGGGCAACCAAGCCGTTTGATAGGGGAATTTGTTCCCCGCCCAGGCCTGAGGCAGGCTACGGGGGTGATCCGCGCAATGCTGAGCCGCCCGCTCCTAGCCTGCCCCATCGTAGGCACCGTCCTCGTGGCCTTGGGGGTTATCGCTATCGGCGTGGCTGCGATCGTTGTCAATCCACGCACCTTCGGGGTGGGCATTGGCGGGGTCCTTATCTGCTACGGGGCGCTGCTGGTGGCGGTGGCGTGGTTGGCGGCCACCGGCCGCCGGTGGGCCATCGGGCTCATCGTCGCATCCTGCCTGCTTCACCTGCTGGTGCTGGGAAGTTTCATCAGCGCACTTCCTGGGGACTGGCTCCCCTTCAGCGCCAGTGTTGCCGTGGCGATCGTCGTGGTGGTGACCTTGGTCAGCGCCGTGCTCATCGTGGGTCGCCGCGAGATGGAATAGGCGGGTCAGCGCAGTCTGCCGGCGCCTGGGCTGGGAGTCGCGGTGAACCACTCCGGAGCGCCGAATCCCGCCGCGGAGAAGGCCTCGGCCACGGCCTCTCCGATCCGATGAGCCTCGCCCGCCGAGGCGAGCGCGATGATGCAGCCCCCGAAACCGCCTCCGGTCATCCGGGCGCCAATGGCTCCGGCGGCCTTCGCGGTCTCGACGGCCAGGTCAACCGTGGGCACCGTGATCTCATAGTCGTCACGCATGGAGGCGTGGGACGCGTCGAGCAGCGGACCTAGCTTGGCCAAATCACCCTCGCGTGCCACGTCGAGTGCCGCGAGAACTCGAGCGTTCTCGGTGACGACATGACGCACTCGCTTGCGCAGAACCTCGTCATCGAGGCGCGCCAAGGCCTCGTCGAGGTCGGTTACGTCGCGAAGGGCGGGAACTCCAAGGACACGTGCCGCCTCCTCGCAACTGGCTCGGCGGGCGCCGTATTCGCCGTCGACATGGCTGTGAGGAGTCTTGGTGTCCAAGACGAGCATCTCGAGCCCCTGCGCGGCCATCGGTAGGGGTACCTGCTCCATATCGAGACTTCGGCAGTCGAGGAAGAGCCCGGCGTCAGCCCGGCAGAGGGTGCTAGCCGCCTGATCCAGCAGCCCCGTGGGGGCACCGACGTAAGCGTTCTCGGCCGACCGGGCCAGTGTGGCTCGTTCGACGGGGGAGATATCAAGATCATAGAGATCACAAAGCGCCGCCACGCATGCGCATTCGATGGCAGCCGAACTGGACAGGCCCGCGCCGAGCGGGACGTCGGATGACAGCACCAACGTGGCACCGCCGACGTGATGACCCGCCTCTCGCAACGCCCAAACGACCCCGGCGAGATAGGCTGACCATCCCTCCTGGCCAGGAGCCAGGTCGGCCAGCGGCAGGCGCACCTCGTCGTCCAACTCCAAGGAGACGAGCACCAACTCGTCGTCGCGGCGTCCGCCAGCGATCACCGCCTTGCGGTGGAGCGCGAAGGGCAACACGAAACCGTCGTTGTAGTCGGTGTGCTCACCGATGAGGTTGACCCGTCCGGGAGCGAACCATAGTCCGTCAGGGTCGGCACCGGTCACGGCACGGTAGCGCTGCGCGAGTCGCTGGGGCATTAGTCCTCCTCGTCGTCGAGGCGAGCGAGCCAGGAAGCCAGCCGCTCAATGGGCGTTTCGAACTCGGGATTGAGATCCACGAACGTGCGTAGCCGGTCCGCCAGCCACTCGAATGTGATCTCCTCCTCGCCGCGACGGGAGGTCAGTTCCTCGAGCCCTCGATCTGTGAAATACACGGCATCACCTTAGTCCGCTGGGTCAGAAGCCGCGTCCCCCAACGCAGCCATGAGCAGCTTCTCCTCTTGGGCCTTGTGTACCTTGAGGGAACCCACCGACGGCGCGGAGGCCCAATCCCTGGAGACCCGCTTGAGGCGAAGCTCGTATCCGGGGAGCAACTGGCGGATCGCTTCGGGAAGGTTCGCGGAGACGAAGGGCCAGCCCCCCTGATTCTCGGGCTCGTCTTGTACGAACCGAATGTCCGTGACGTGTGAGTAGCGTTCCAGGACACGCGCCAACTCAGGTGCGGGAAGTGGGTAAAGGCGTTCCATGGCGACGATGGCGATCTCGTTGCTCTTGCCTAACTGGTCCCGCTTGGCGACGAGGTCCCAGCGAATCTTGCCCGAGCAGAGCAGTAGGCGTTTGACCTTCGCCGGATCCTCGATGGCCGGGTCATCGAGGACTGGTTGCCAGGCGCCTGAGGTGAAGTCCTCCGGCATAGAGACGGCGAGCTTGTTGCGCAGCATGGACTTGGGCGTGGCGATGACCACCGGGCGATGGAAGTTGACGTAGGCGTGCTGGCGCAGCAGATGGAAGTAGCTGGCCGGTGTAGACGGCTGGCACACGGCGAGGGCGTTCTCGGCGCACAACTGAAGCCAGCGTTCGATTCGCGCCGAGCTATGGTCTGGTCCCTGGCCCTCGTAACCGTGCGGTAGGAGCAGCACGACGCCCGACTTCTGAGTCCATTTGGCATCGCCAGCGGAGACGAACTCGTCGGTGATGATCTGGGCACCGTTGACGAAGTCGCCGAACTGGGCCTCCCACAAGACGAGCGCATCTGGCCGAGCCACCGAATAGCCGTACTCGAAACCCAACGCGGCGTACTCGCTGAGCAGCGAGTCGTACACGTCAAAGGAGGCCTGGTCCTGGGTGAGGTGTTTGAGCGGCACCCAGGCCTCGTTGGTGACACGGTCGACGATGGCGGCGAAACGCTGGGAGAACGTGCCTCGGCGCGAATCCTGCCCCGCGAGCCGGACCGGGCGCTGTTCCATCAGGAGGGAGCCGAACGCGATGATCTCCGCAGTGGCCCAGTCGATGGGCCCCTCCAGGATCGCCTGGGCACGGCGCTCCAGTTGGGGGCGCACCTTCGGATGCAGCGTGAAGCCCTCGGGGAACTGAGTGTGGACGTCCGCGATGGTGTGCAACATCTCCTGCGTGATCTCGGTGAGCCGAGCCTCCGGCTTGGTGGGGTAGTAGGGCACCCTGCGGTATTCGTCGTCCACCTTCGTGGTGTCGCGCACCTCGCGGAAGACGTTCTCGAGCCGGCTGCGGAACCGGTTCATCACGTCCTCGGCGTCGGACATGGAGATATCTCCGCGGCCGATGAGCGATTCGGTGTAGAGGCGACGCGTCGAACGCTTCTGTTCGATGAGGTCGTACATATTGGGCTGTGTGAAGCTGGGGTCATCGCCCTCGTTGTGGCCGCGGCGGCGATAACAGACGAGGTCGATGACGACGTCCTTGTGGTACCGCTGCCGGTAGTCGAAGGCCGCCCTGGCAGCGCGGATGCACGAGTCGGGATCGTCGCCGTTGACGTGCAGCACGGGGGCGGCGATGGCCTTGGCCACGTCGGTGCAATACGTCGAGGAGCGTGACTCCGAGGGGGCGGTGGTAAAACCCACCTGATTGTTGACCACGACATGGATGGTGCCGCCGGTCTTGTAGCCGCGAAGCTGGCTCATTTGCAGCGTCTCGAACACCACACCTTGGCCCGAGAACGAGGCGTCGCCGTGGAGCGTGATGGGCAGCACGGGGAAGTCGTCCGAGCCCAAGGTGTCCTGCTTGGCGCGTGCGATGCCCTGCAACACGGGGTTGACGGCCTCCAGGTGGGACGGATTGGCGGCCACCGATGCCTTGACGGTGGCCCCGTTAGAGGCCACGAATGTTCCTTCGGCGCCCAAGTGGTATTTGACATCCCCCGTGCCGGAGTGGTCGATAGGGCCATCGAACTCCTTGAAGATCTGGGCATACTTCTTGCCCACGATGTTGGCCAGCACGTTGAGCCGGCCACGGTGGGGCATACCGATGCACACCTCGTCGATCGAGTCGTTGGCCGCTTGCTGCGCGATCTCGTCGAGCAGCACGATCATCGATTCCCCGCCCTCGAGCGAGAACCGCTTTTGCCCCACGAATTTGGTCTGCAGGAAGGTCTCGAAGACCTCGGCCTCGTTGAGCTTGTCCAGCGCATGCATGTGTTCGTCATGCGTCAGGGGGGTGTGGGGCTTCTCCATTCGCTGCTGGAACCATTCGCGCTGACGCGGATCGGAGATGTGCATGTATTCGACGCCGACAGTGCGGCAATACGAGTCCTGCAGCACGCTGATGATCTCGCGCAGTGGCAGGTAGGTGCGTTCCTGCCCGCCAAAGGTACCCACGGCGAACTCGCGGTCGAGATCCCAGATGCTCAGCCCGTGCGTCTCTAGGCGCAGATCCTCGTGGGAACGTTGACGGTATTCCAGCGGGTCGGTGTCGGCGACGAGATGGCCAAAGGTGCGGTACGCGTTGACGAGTTCTAGCACGCGGGCCGTCTTACTCACCTGCGAGTCGCGGTGGGCCGAACGATCGGGCGCCCAGCGCAGCGGTTCGTAGGGGATCCGCAGCGCCTCAAAGATCTCGTCGTAGAAGCCGTCGCCGCCTAGGAGCAACTCGTGCATCTTCTTGAGGAATTCCCCAGAGGTGGCGCCTTGGATGATGCGGTGATCGTAGGTGCTGGTCAGCGTGGTGACTTTGCTGACTGCCAACTCAGTGAGCCTGGTGGGGCTCATGCCTTGGAACTCTGCTGGGTAGTCGATGTTGCCGACGCCGACGATGAGACCCTGACCGTTCATGAGCCTCGGCACGGAATGGTTGGTGCCGATGCCGCCAGGGTTCGTCAACGAGGCGGTGGTGCCAGCGAAGTCGCTGACTTGGAGGTCTCCATCACGAGTCTTCTTGACGATGTGCTCGTATGCTGACCAGAACTGGAAGAAGTTGAGCGACTCGCATCCCTTGATGTTGGGCACCAAGAGTTGACGTGAGTCGCCCTTCTTGACATCGATGGCGATGCCGAGGTTGATGGCCGGGGGAACCACGAGATTGGGTTTGCCGTCGATGACCTCGTAGGCGTTGTTCATCTCCGGCAAGGCGCTCAACGCCTTGACCATGGCGAAGCCGATGAGATGCGTGAATGAGACCTTGCCACCCTTTGAGGTGCGCAGGAAGTTGTTGATCACGGTGCGTTGATCGATCACCAGCTTCATCGGCACCGAGCGCACGGAGGTGGCGGTGGGCACGGTGAGTGACGCGTCCATGTTCTTCGCGGTACGCATCGGGGCGCCACGCAAAACGGTGTAGCGCGGCTTCGCCGCCGAGGGTTCGGGGCGCAGGGACGGATTGGGAGCATTGGCCGATAGGCCCGCGCCGGAGCCAGGATTGCTGGGGGCCTCCGCTCTGGCCTTACCGGCCTTCTCGACGGTGGCCGCGGGCTTGCTTTCGCGGACCGATTCCGCAGCGGACGCCTGCGGTTCTTGTGCCTTGGGCGGGGCGGATGCCTCTGGCTGGCCGGCGAAGAACCGCCGCCAGGACTCGTCGACCGACTGCGGGTCTTGGGTGTAGGCCTCCCGCATTTCGTCGATCAGCCAGGAGTTGGCCCCGAAATCCTCCGTGTCAGATGCAGACATTGCTCGTGGCTCAGGCCACTATCCCCTCTGTGTGAACGTCGTGAACGCGTGGCCGCAGGCTCCTGCGGCTGCTTGCTGGCAGCTTACCCACAAAATCTTGTCTTCTGCTGGCTCGAAGTGTGAGCCAGCAGGAGTACCCGGTGAGAATGACCAGCCCAACGTTGCGTAGGACCAGCACGGAGGTGGCTGATGGCGAGGGAGGAAGTCCAAGGATTCCGTACGTCAGCCAAGGATAGGTGGCCTGGGTCAGGCCGCCGATGATGACAAGAGCGATGGCCATGGCCCGGGCGTGACGAGGGAGCCAGGGGCTGCGGGCGTGTAGGAGGAGTACTGCGGTGGGGCCTCCCAACCACAAGATGTACTGCGGCGAGAGAGTCTTGTTCGCAACGATCAAGGCGAGAACGACGGTGTTGACGGCCAAGAGAAGAGCCTCCACGGTCCGCGGATCCGATTCGCCGAGATTGCGGATAAGGCGGAGGGTGAGAAAGACGGCCAACGCGACAGTGGCCACCGTCAACACGGTCGACACGCGCAGGAGCTGGGCCACACCCGGGCCGGACACCTCCAGGGCGTTGTACTGCGACATGAACACCTGCCACGCGCTGTCGTCGGTGAAGGCACGCAGGAACATCACCGGGGTGGCCGGGACCGATTCGATCTGGAGACCACGCTCACTCTGCCATTCCAACGGGGACTTCGCTCGTGACCACCCGTCGATCGCGAGTGTCGCCAAGGCTAGGGCGAAACCGACGACCACGAATCCGATCCAGCGCCCACGTGCACGGAGATCGCGCCAGGGATGGGGAGCCAGTAGGGGGCCGATCAGCAGGGCTGGCCACAGCTTGATGGCCGCTCCCAGCCCCACGAGGCCTCCAGCCAGTTTGGGACGCGACACGAGCAGGAGACAGGCCCATGCCACCAGGGCGGCGGGGATGAGATCGAAACGAAACCATGCGATGGCGCCGTTGGCGCCGGTGAACAGGATCCAGAACAGGCACCCCGCATAGTGGCCGCGCCGAAACAGCGATGCGGCGACTGCGGCGTCGAGTAGCACGAACACGACTGCGTAGACCGGAAGCCAGTGTTGCCAGCCTCCGCCGATGACGTAGATGCCCTGCAGGATCCATACCGCCGGACTGGGATACTCCAGCATCCTTTGCGTGTCGCCCTGGAACAGATGGAAGAGGTGATACCCGTAATACGAGACGTCGTTGGCGACGAAAGCTACCGATTCGAGGCGAAGGCTCAGCAGGATGAGCAGTCGGGTTACGAGAAAGACGAGGAGGAGGCCAAGGGCTGGGATGATGTTCGGCAATCTGGCCGGACGAGACACTTCAGTACCTCCTTGACTTACGTCCTTGGCCAGATCGACCAGTTGCGCCCCCGCGAGGATTCGAACCTCGGCTCCCGCCTCCGGAGGGCGGTGCTCTATCCCCTGAGCTACGGGGGCTTGTCGCGATGCGACCGACGAAACCATACACCATGAGGGGGCGATGTCGTACCGCGACATGTGCGCACGAGAGGACGCTACCCTGACGGGGTGCGCATGATTGCGGTGGGGCTGATGGCGACCGCCCTCCTGACTGGCTGCTCGATGCAGCGACCCCTCGAAGCTGCTGTCATGCGTGAGGGGGGTCCTCCATGGGATGCCCCTCGTGACGCCGTCAGCTACATCGACGCGGCTGGACTCTCGCAGCTTCGGCTCGACGATGACAGCGACCCATGGATCGTACGGCTGAGTGTCACCGTGTCTGGCGAGCGGGTGGAGGTGCCTGCCTTCATCGGGATCGACCGGGTCCGGGCTGTGCAGGCACCCGCGCACACCCATGATTCGGGCGGGGAGGTGTGGCTCGAAGGCGAGGGCAACCGCGAGGTGACACTCGGACAGTTCTTCACACTATGGGGGGTCCGGTTCGACTCGGCCTGTCTGGGCGAGGCCTGTGACGGGGTTCGGGTCACTGCAGATGGTTCAGGGGTCGGGGACCCGCGGGGACTGGTGCTGCGCGACGTGCGCGAGGTCGCCGTCGAAGCGTAGCCTCTGGCAGGCTGTGCCCATGACGCATATGCACATTGCCGGCTCCATCCACGCCGAGGCCGTTCAGGGCGGGCCGCAATGGCTCAGCGTGCCGGAGGACCTGGGAGCGCTGGAGCCCAAGCTGTGGCCGCGCGGTGCGCATCGCGACGAGGCTGGCCGCATCGTCGTGGCCGGCGTGCCGCTCACTCAACTCGCCGAACAGTACGGCACACCCACCTACGTCATTGACGAGAACGACTTCCGTTCGCGTGCGGCCGAGTTCCGCGAGGCATTCCAGGGATGGAAGATCTACTACGCGGGCAAGGCGCTGCTAACTAAGACGGTCGCTCGCTGGGCGGCGGAGGAGGGGCTCAACCTCGACGTGACCACGCTGGGAGAGATGCGGATCGCGCTGGCCGGCGGGATGCCCGCCGAGCGTCTCGGGTTCCATGGCAACAACAAGTCCGAGGAGGAGATCGCGTACGCGATCGAGCAGGGAGTGGGCAGGGTCATCGTCGACTCTTTCGACGAAATCGTTCGCCTCGAGCGGGCCTGTGAAGAGGCGGGCACCCGGGTCGCCGTGCTGGTACGAGTCACCACCGGCGTTGAGGCGCACACTCACGAGTACATCGCCACGGCACACGAGGATCAGAAGTTCGGGCTCAGCATCATGGGTGGCCAGGCCTTGACGGCGCTCATGCGTTGCCACACCTCCGAGTTTCTCGATCTGGTCGGGATTCATAGCCATATCGGTTCGCAGATCTTCGAGCCCCACGGGTTTGAGGTGGCCATTCGGCGCACACTCAAGCTCGCTTCGCAGTTCCACACTGCCACGGGCATCGAACTGCCCGAACTGGACCTCGGTGGTGGTTTCGGGATCGCCTACACCGAGGTCGACACGCCGATGGCAGTGGCCGATATTGCCGCAGCCTTCAACGAGATGGTGGAGCACGAGTGCCGGGGATTTGGTTTGAGCCGTCCGCAACTGAGCATCGAACCGGGACGGGCCATCTGCGGCCCGGCCGGCGTGGCGATCTACCGGGTGGGCACCATCAAGCCAGTGGATCTGGAAGGCGGCCGCTCGCGGCTCTATGTCTCCGTCGACGGTGGGATGAGTGACAACATTCGGCCGGCGCTCTACGCGGCCGAGTATTCGGCCGCTGTGGCCAATCGAGTCACCGACACTCCTCCAGTGCTCAGCCGCGTCGTCGGTAAGCACTGCGAGGGCGGCGACATCCTGATCCGAGACGTGTTTCTTCCGGCCGATATCGCCATCGGCGACCTCATCGCGGTGCCCGGTTCGGGCGCGTACTCACGTTCCATGGCGAATAACTACAATCAGGTGCCGAAGCCGCCGGTGATCGCCGCCAGGGACGGGCGCACCTCGGTCATGCTACGGCGAGAGACCATTGAGGACCTCATGAGATTGGACGTGGGAGAGTGAGTGAACCGCTGAAGGTTGCGCTGTTGGGGGCGGGAGTGGTCGGGTCCCAGGTGGCCCGCATCATCCTGAACGAGGAGGAGACCCTCACCCAGCGGATTGGGCGTCGGCTCGAACTCGTGGGCATCGGGGTTCGCAGCATGGACCGGGAACGCCCAGGCATCGACCCCGCGCTGTTCACCACGGACCTCGACGGTCTCGTTTCCCGCGGCGACCTCGACATCGTCATCGAGGTGATCGGCGGCATTGAACCGGCGCGCTCGCTCTTGGTCAAGGCGATCGAGCACGGCGCATCCGTAGTCACCGCCAACAAGGCGCTCCTCGCCAACGACTTGGGGATCTTGTCGCGCGCCGCGGAGGCCAAGAAGGTAGATCTGTACTATGAGGCGGCCGTGGCGGGAGCCATCCCGATCATCCGCCCGCTGCGCGAGTCCCTCGTCGGCGACGACATCACCGAGGTGATGGGCATTGTCAACGGCACCACCAACTTCATCCTCGACAAGATGGTCACCGATGGTGTCGACTTCGCCGAGGCGCTCGCCGAGGCTCAAGTCTTGGGCTACGCCGAGGCAGACCCAACGGCTGACATCGAGGGCCACGACGCGGCAGCCAAGGCGGCCATCCTCGCCTGCCTCGCTTTCCACACCGAGGTCACTCTTCAGGAGGTGGCGTTCGAAGGCATCACTGCGGTCACCGTGGAAGACATCGAGGCGGCCATCCAACTTGGGTGCACCGTGAAACTCCTCGCCGTGGCCAAACTCGCTGACGATGGCCGCATCATCGCGAAGGTGTATCCGGCCATGGTGGCCAACAAACATCCGCTTGCCTCCGTATCTGGTGCCGACAACGCCATCTTCGTGCGTTCCCGGGAAGCTGGAGGGCTCATGTTCCTAGGGCAGGGGGCTGGCGGGGCGCCTACGGCCAGCGCCGTCATGGGAGACGTGGTCACCGTGGCCCGCAACCGCCACCGCGGGACGGCTAACCTGCACGGTGCGGGGTACAACGTGCGCGGTGTCGCGCCCGTGGGGGAATCACGGGCCCAGTTCTACGTCAGCTTCCAGGTCATCGACCGCCCGGGCGTGCTGGCCCGCTGCGCGGCTGTGTTTGGCGAGCACGGGGTTTCCCTGCGCGTCGTCCAGCAGAGTTCGAGGGGAAGCGACGAGCGGGCGGAGGGGCTGTCGGCCCAGTTGAGTCTTATGACCCACGACACCCAGGAATCCAATCTGTGGGCGGTGGTGGACAAGCTCGCCACTGTCGACTTCGTCCACTCGCCGGTGCGCGTCATGCGCGTGCAGGGCGTCTAGTCATGCGCCGCATCACGGTCCGGGTGCCGGCCACCACCGCGAACCTCGGCTCGGGATTCGACTGCATCGGTATGGCCTTCGACTGGTACGACGAATTGACTCTGGTGGTGGACGAGACTCCAGGCCTCGTCGTTGAGGTGACCGGCGAAGGCGCCGAGGAGGTTCCTCGAGACGAACGCCACCTCGTGGTCGACTCCATCCTCAAGGGTTTGGCCGTCTTCGGCGCCGATGTGCCGGGCATGCGGCTCGTTGCCCACAACACGATCCCGCACTCCCGTGGACTGGGGTCGTCGGCGGCGGCCATCGTGGCTGGCCTGGCTCTCGCCTGGGGCGTCGCCTACCCGGGTGTGCCGCTCGATCCGGCCGTGCTCACCAGGCTCGGCACAGTGGAGGAGGGGCACCCAGACAACGTGGGTGCCGTCGCTTGGGGTGGGGCCATTTTGGCCTGGTCTCGCGATGACAAGGTCTCTCTCGTGCAACTTGAATTGCCGCGCGATTTCGCTGCCATCGCCTACGTTCCCGACTTCGAATGTAAGACGGAGGCCGCCCGCGATGTGTTGCCCAGCACCGTGTCCCGCGAGGACGCTGTGGCTCAGGCCATTACGGCGGCGGTGCTGCCTTTGGCCTTGACGCGACGCCCTGACCTGCTCTTCGACGCCACTCGCGATCGCCTTCACCAGGAATATCGCGCACCGCTCATGCGCGCCAGCTACGACCTGATGCTGGAGCTTCGCCGCCATCACGTTCCCGCGACTATCTCCGGAGCCGGGCCGACGGTGCTTGCAGTCGGGCTTGAGGAACAACTGGCGCCAGCAGCCCACGTGAATGCCGGGGGGTTCCGGGTGCGTCGGCTCCGTCCAGGCCACGGTGCGGTCCTCGTCGAGTAGACGGGCAGGACCCGTTCAATGGCGAGGCCGCGAGCGTTTGTTGGTGTGGCGGGCCTTGGGTTGCTAGCATGGGCGGCGGTTTACTAAACGGCGCCGCCGGCGAGAGTTCCCGGTTCTCGAGCGCCCCGTACTCCACAGAATTTCTTGCCGCAGGTGTGCGCTATGTAGAAGTGCCGCCCGGCTCCTTTGGAAGGAACTTTCGTTGAGCGAACCCACCCAGCTTTCCAGCATGAAGATGGTTGAACTCAAGGCAGTGGCGACCCGGCTGGGCATCAAGGGGATTTCCGGGATGCGTAAGCCAGACCTGATCGCTGCCATCAGTAACGTCGGCCAGGCCAGGGGCGCCGAGGAAGCGTGGCAGGGCGAGTCGCGCCCGCGTCGCGCCGAACGTCCAGCGGGCCAGCCCGCGCAGCAAGACGAGCTGCTCAAGGAGGCCTCGGCCAAGACGGGGGACCAGGAAGCTCCCAGCGCCGAACCTGAGACCAGGGCGGAGGCCCGTGCCGACGAGAGCCCCACTGGGCGTAACCGCCGCCGCCGCAACCGTGACCGTGACCGGGTATCGCAACAGGAGACCATCGACGAGGTGGGAGAGCGTCTTGAGGCAGCCATGGGCGGTGCCCAGACTCAGGCGCAACCTCAGCAGCAGCAGCAGCGTCAGGCGCAGCCCGCGCCGGAACAAGGAGGCTACGACGAGGATCAGTCGGGTTCGCGCCGGAGCCGTCGCCGGCGCAATCGCGACCGGCAAAACCGTCGGGGGCGCGGCGGTCAGGGTATGGAACGCATGGACGCCGAGCCCACCATCGCCGAAGACGACGTCCTCGCCGGAATCAGCGGCATTGTCGACATCCTCGACAACTACGCCTTTGTGCGCACTACCGGTTACCTGCCCGGCCCTTCGGATGCTTATCTGGCCATGTCCACCGTGCGTCGCTATGGGCTCCGCCGCGGCGACGTTATCACCGGGGCCATTCGCACGCCCAAGGAGGGGGAGCGCAAAGAGAAATTCAATCCGGTGGTGCGGCTCGATTCCGTCAACGGTGACGACCCCGACAAGGCCAAGGGACGTCCCGAGTTCGCCAAGCTGACTCCGCTTTACCCCCAGTCGCAGCTTCGGTTGGAAACCGTGCAGAACCAGCTCACTGGGCGCATCATCGACCTCGTCTCGCCCATTGGCAAGGGGCAGCGCGGGCTGATCGTCTCGCCCCCCAAGGCCGGTAAGACCATGGTGATGCAGGCCATCGCCAATGCAATCGCGGACAACAATCCCGAGGTGCATCTCATGGTTGTCTTGGTTGACGAGCGCCCTGAAGAGGTCACAGACTTCCAGCGCACCGTCTCTGGTGAGGTCATCGCATCCACCTTCGACCGGCCTGCGGAAGATCACACCACCATCTCCGAGTTGGCCATTGAGCGAGCCAAACGGCTAGTGGAACTCGGGCACGATGTGGTGGTTCTGCTCGACGGCATCACCCGCCTTGGCCGCGCCTATAACCTTGCGGCGCCCGCGTCGGGCCGGATCCTCTCCGGCGGTGTGGACTCCGCGGCTCTCTACCCGCCGAAGAAGTTCTTTGGCGCGGCCCGAAACATCGAGAACGGCGGATCGTTGACCATCCTCGCCACCGCCCTCATCGAGACAGGGTCCAAGATGGACGAGGTGATCTTCGAGGAGTTCAAGGGCACCGGCAACATGGAACTGCGTCTGCGTCGCGAACTGGCGGACAAGCGTATCTTCCCGGCCATCGACGTTGACGCCTCCGGCACCCGGCGCGAGGATCTGTTGTTGAGCCGCGACGAGCTGGGCATCATCTGGAAACTGCGCCGGGCCCTGTCTGGCTTGGATGATCAGCAGGCTCTGGAGACCCTCAAGTCGCGGATGTCAAAGACGGTCAACAACCACGACTTCCTGCTCAGCGTGCTCAAGACGACTCCCGCCCAGGACGGCTGATCGCCCAATGGCCGGCTGGCGTTTGGAATCCCACCTCGCCGGTGGCACAATGAGCGGCTGTGCCGGTTCACGCGCTCCAGCGACCCGGCGAGAATGACACCAAGGAGACATCATGAAGCAGGGCGTTCACCCTGAATACGTGGAGACCCAGGTTCACTGCACCTGCGGTAACACGTTCACCACCCGCAGCACCAGCACGAAGGGCACGTTGAGCGCCGATGTGTGCGCCGAGTGCCATCCGTTCTACACCGGCAAGCAGAAGATTCTCGACACCGGCGGCCGCGTGGCCCGCTTCGAGAAGCGCTACGCCAAGAAGAAGTAAGACACAACGCGCGAACGTCGGGTGGCCAAAGCTAAGGCCCCCGGCGTTCGCGCTTGTGCTGAGGACACCATGTTTGACAACGCCCAACCCCTCATCGACGAGTTTCACGACCTTGAGGCCCAACTCGCGGATCCAGCGCTCCATGCCGACATGGGGCGCTCGCGCAAGGTGGGCCGACGCTATGCGGCGCTGCGTCCTATCGTCGAGGCCGTCGCGGAGCACCGGCGTCTCAGCGATGACCGGGATGCGGCGGCAGAACTGGCCAGTGACGACCCCTCATTCGCCGAGGAAGTTGTCGCGCTCGACGCGCAACTCGAAGAGGCCACGCAACGCCTCACCAGACTCCTTGCGCCCCGTGACCCCAACGATGACGCGGATGCCTTGGTCGAGATCAAGTCTGGTGAGGGCGGCGAGGAATCGGCACTGTTCGCGGGCGACTTGCTCAAGATGTACACCAAGTACACCGAGCAACTCGGGTGGAAGACTGAACTGCTCGACGCACAGGCCACCGATCTCGGCGGATACAAGTCGGTGACCGTGGCCATCAAGGGATCGTCGACCCAGGGCTTCGGCCCCTATGGACGCCTCAAGTTCGAAGGCGGCGTGCATCGGGTGCAGCGGGTGCCAGTCACCGAATCGCAGGGACGCATCCACACCTCCGCCGCGGGGGTGCTCGTTATGCCCGATATCGAGGCTGACGAGATCGAGATCAACGAGGACGACTTGCGTATCGACGTCTATCGCTCTTCGGGCCCCGGAGGACAGGGCGTCAACACCACGGACTCGGCAGTACGGATCACCCATCTGCCCTCGGGCGTTGTCGTGTCGTGCCAGAACGAGCGCTCGCAACTCCAGAACAAGGAATCGGCCATGCGCATGCTGCGCGCGCGGCTCACCCAGATCGCCGAGGCCGAGGCGGCGGCTGCCGCATCTGATGCGCGTAAGTCTCAGGTGCGCACCGTCGACCGTTCTGAACGCATTCGCACCTACAACTTCCCCGAGAACCGGATTACGGATCACCGGATCGGATACAAGGCCCACAATCTCGACCATGTGCTCGAGGGACACCTGACGCCCTTGCTCGATGCGCTCGCGGAACAGGATCTGGCACAGCGTCTCGCCGAGGCGGGCGGGTGAGCGAGATCGCCTTCGATGTGGCCGGGCGGCTTGCCAGGGGCGGATCGCCTAGCCCCGGACCGGAGGCGCGCACCATTGTCGCCCATGTATTAGGGGTCGAGCCGAGAGATCTGATCCGCATCGACCACGTCACCGATGAGCAGCGACAAGCCATTGACGCGTTAGCCGAGCGCCGGGTCCACGGAGAGCCCGTGCAGTACCTGACCGGGCGGGCCTACTTTCGTCACGAGAACCTGATGGTAGGGCCAGGGGTATTCATTCCGCGCCCCGAAACGGAGGAACTGGCGGGGTGGGTCATCGCCCGAATCGCGGCGCGTCCACCCGGCAAGCGGCGGGTCGTCGAGTTGTGCGCCGGTTCCGGCGCCATCACCGCCGCGATTCTCCACGAGGTCGGTGGCGTCGAGATCCACGCCGTAGAACGCTCGCCGGAGGCCTTCGAGTACCTCCTCCGCAATCTCGGCGGCGAGCGAGCCGACCTGGTGTTGGGCGATATGGCTGACGCCTTGCCAGACCTTGATGGCACGGTGGATATCGTCGTCGCTAACCCGCCCTATGTGCCTGAGACACACCGGAATCTGTTGCCGAGTGACGTGGCTGATCACGATCCACACGAGGCCCTATTTGCCGGGCCCGACGGGCTAGATGCGCTCCGCGTAGTGATCGCGACGGCCGGACGCCTCCTCGCCCCTGGGGGCTGTCTGGCCACCGAACACGACGAGTCCCACGCCGCTGCGGTGGCCGAGATGGTAAGCGAAGCGGGGTTCACCGCCGTCGAGACTCATGCCGATCTGGCTGGACGGCCGCGCTTCGTCACCGCGGTTCGCGTGGCAGGATTGGGCGCGTGAATCCCAGCGTCTTCACCCTCGACACGAGCCTCGACGAAGCCCTCGAGGCCGCCGCGACCGCCATTTCTCAGGGCCAGTGCGTGGTGCTGCCCACCGACACCGTCTATGGGATTGGGGCCAATGCTTTCGATGCCGACGCGGTGCAGGCGCTGCTGGATGCGAAGCAGCGGGGCCGCGACATGCCGCCGCCCGTGCTGCTTGCGGAGCCTCTCATGATGCGTGCCGTCGCTGACGACGTTCCCGACGAGGCCCTGGCCCTCGCCCGGACATTCTGGCCAGGCGCCCTCACCCTCATTCTCAAGGCACAGCCTCGGGGTGGGATGCACTTGGGAGAAACCGGCGGCACCATCGCGGTTCGGGTGCCCGATCACGACGTGGCTCGCGCGTTGCTGCGAATGACTGGCCCACTGGCGGTCAGTTCCGCCAACGTGTCGGGCCGTCCCGCCGCGTTGACGGCCGATGAAGCCCAGGCTCAGCTCGGCGAGGCAGCGGCCGTCTACCTGGACGCGGGTGCGGCTCCCGGGGGAGTGGCCTCCACCATTGTCGACTTTGCCGCGGATGCCCAGGGGCGCGTGGTGCGGCTCGGAGCGATCAGCCTGGAACGGATCAGGGAGGTGGCGCCGGGAGTCATGCCGCTGCCCGAGGCCGATGATGACCAGTTCAGCGGTGATGAGTCGTCCGATGAAACTGCCCCCGCGTTGCCCCAGCCCACCGAGGTATAAGTGCGCGAATACCTTCTCGTGTTGCTGGTGGCGGCCGGCACGACCTACCTGTTGGCTGGGCTGTGCCGCAGCATCGCCGTGCGCACCGGCACGCTCGCACAGGTACGCAACCGGGACGTTCACACTGAACCCATCCCATACTTTGGCGGAGTGGCCATGCTGGGGGGCCTGGCCGTCGCACTGATGCTGGCGCTCAAGATGCCGTTCCTGGGGCAGTATTCCTGGGTCGCTCACGACGCTTCGGGAGTGCTGTGGGCGAGCCTGGTCATCTGCGTCGTCGGGGTTATCGACGACAAGTACGACCTCCCGGCCTTGGTCAAACTCGGTGGACAGGTGCTGGCCGCGGGCGTGGCCGTGCTGCACGGGGTCCGGATCCGCTGGATTCCCTTACCGGACCGGATCGTTGGCCTTGACGACGCCACGAGCATCATCATCACCGTGTTCGTCATCGCCTTGTGCGTCAATGCGGTGAACTTCGTCGACGGGCTTGACGGCCTTGCCTCCGGGGTGATCGCCATCGGTTCGGGGGCTTTCTTCAGCTACACCTACATCCTCGCCTACGAGCAGGACCTCGCCCGGGCCACCACTCCCAGCCTCATCACGGTGGCCACTTGTGGCATCTGCCTGGGTTTTCTGCTCCACAATTTTCATCCGGCCAAGATGTTCATGGGAGACTCGGGCGCCATGCTGCTGGGGCTTCTCATGGCTATGAGCACTGTCTCGTTTACGGGACAGATCGATCCCGCGGCCATCGGCGTTGGGGGTCAGGTCTTGCCCGCGCTCCTTCCCATTCTGCTTCCGCTCGGGGCACTCGCCTTGCCCATCCTCGATCTGGCTCTCGCCTGGACCAGGCGTGTGGCTCGGGGCCAGCACCCCTTCACCGCCGACAAGCAGCACCTGCACCACCGACTTTTGGCTCGCGGCCACTCATACTGGGGTGCGGTGCTGCTCATGTATGGCTGGACCGCCGTGATCTCGGTGGGTTTGGTCCTAGTGGTGCTGTCAGACCAATTGGCCGTGCTGTGGGCTCTGCTGGCCGTGCTGACGCTGCTCATCGTCTTGACCATCGTCCCGGTGCGGGCGCCGGCGCCGGAACTGCCTGGAACGGGTCGCGTCCTTGACCGGGAGAAGAACGGTGGCTGAGCGTCGGATCACCGCCGCCACGCGCCGCGCCAAGGAGATGATGGTGGGTGGCCTGGTCGGAGGCCATGCGGTTGGTGCTCTCATCATCGTCGCGGCGTGGGTGCTGGATGGCCCCAAGGCCACGTTCACCGCTGCCCTCGGGTTCGCGTCCGTAGTCATCTTCTACTGCGTGGGCCAAGCCATCGAGGTCGTGGCCTCGGAGATGGAACCCATGCAGGGCATGGGGCTGGTCCTGGTCAGCTACGCCGTTCGGGTGATCGGCATCGCCGCGGGTCTTTGGACCTTGCTCTCGCTGCCGCAGGTGGCTCCGCATGTCGTGGATGGGTGGCTTCTGCTGAGCGTGGTCGGCACGGTAATGGCTTGGGTGACCGGAGTGGTGGTGGTGGCCGCCCGGCAGCGAGTGCCCGTCTACGACCACGAATACCGTCCGCCTGGCGAGGACGCGTGACCGATCGAGATGAAACGACCGCCTGTTTCCGCTAGGCTCGGCCAGGACATGGGCATCACACCCTCACCGAAAGACGATCCAGGACGAGCTGCCTCGTCGAGGAGCGAAGACGGCATGGCCGTGCTGAGCTACATTCTTGCAGGCCTGATCTTCTACGGGGGTCTGGGGTGGGCTGGTGACCATTTCCTCCACACCAACTGGCTGTTGCCGGTGGGCCTCATCTTGGGGCTGGTCAGCAGCATCTACCTGATCATCAAGCGATACGGGAGCGGTACGTGACTCTTGGGCTGGTTCCTCTGGAGAGCGGCGGCGGCTACACCCCTCCGGGCGTCAAGGACTTCGAATGGGGTGCCGTTTTCCCGGGTTGGCCAGACTTTGTCAACAAGCCCCTCATCCAGGCCATCGTCGGTGCGGTGCTGGTGATCATCTTGTGGATCATCGCCTCTCGCAAACTCAAGACCGTGCCGTCCAAGGGGCAGTTCCTGGCCGAGTATCTCTACGAGTTCGTGCGCAATGGCATCGCCCGAGACATCCTCCATCACGACTTCCGCAAGTTCTTGCCCTATCTCCTGGGGCTCTTCTCCTTCCTGCTGGTCAACAACTGGTTCGGGCAGTTCTTCTACTTCATGTACCCGACGTTCTCCAACGTCGGCTACGCCTACGGCCTCGCGATCCTGTCGTGGTGCATCTACGTAGGTGCTGGCTTCGCCAAGTGGGGGTTCGGCGGCTTCCTGAAGAAGGCACTCATCCCCGACGGCGTTCCTGGGTACCTGCTGCCCCTGGTCATCCCGCTCGAGTTCCTGGCCACCTTCGTGACCCGCCCCATCACGCTGGCGCTTCGTCTGTTCGCCAACATGTTCGCCGGCCACCTAGTGGTCATGGTGTTCGTCGTGGGCGGCGGCTTCCTGGTCACCTACCAAGACAACCTGTTCTACAACGTCTCTGGCGTCGTCTCGGTGGGGTTCAGCCTCATCATCATGTGCCTCGAGTTGTTCATTGGAGCTCTCCAGGCCTACATCTTCACCGTGCTCACCGCCCAATACGTGTCCACCTCGATCGCCGAGGCACACTAACCCACCGACCAGTCGGCACCCGCCGACAGGCCATCCGAAAGGAAAAAAATGCTGTCCCTGCTCGAAATCAACGGCTCGCTCAACATGATCGGCTACGCGATCGCCACGATCGCCCCGGCCTTGGGCGTCGCCTGGATCTTCGCGTCGGTCATCAACGGCACCGCCCGTCAGCCGGAGGCCCGCAGCGCGATGATGAGCACCGCCTTCATCGGTTTCGCCGTGGTTGAGGCTCTGGCCATCATCGCCATCGCGCTCGCCTTCGTCCTTAGCTGAGCCGCCTCGTGGTCCCCGTTACTGGGGTGTTGCAAGAGAGCTTGCTCGGGCCTCTTGCGCCCCATCACATGTCCGAGGTGATCGCGGGCGTCCTGTTGATGGGCGTCATCTACCTGATCATGCGGAAGTTCATTGTTCCAGCGTTCGAGAAGATGTACGCGGAGCGTTCCGACAAGATCGAGGGCGGCATGCAGCGTGCCGCTGAGGCCGAGGCAAAGGCCGAGGCCGCGCTCGCCGAGTACAACGACCAGTTGTCCGCCGCCCGGGAGGAGGCCGCCCGCATCCGCGAGGACGCCAAGAACCAGTCGGCGACGATCCTGGCCGAGGCCCGGGACAAGGCACAGGCGGAAGCGGAGCGCATTCTCGCCGCTGGCCGGGCGCAACTCGACGCGGAACGTTCCCAACTTGTGCATGAACTGCGTGGCGAGGTCGGTGGCATGGCCACGCAGCTCGCCAGCAAGATCGTGGGCGAGTCCCTGGAGGACGACGAGCGAGCCCAGCGCACCGTCGATCGTTTCCTGGAAGACCTTGAGACGGCAGGTTCCGCCCGATGAGCGCCCGCGACGCGGCAAACGCTGAGCTGGACGCCAAGATCGACGGCCTCGCGCCGGACGTGGTCACGTCGGCCGAGCTGTTCGCGGTGGTGGACCTGCTCGATACCCAACCGTCGCTGCGTCGCAGCCTCTCCGACCCATCCGCCAGCGAGAACGACCGAGCGAGCCTGGCCCGCCGGCTGCTGGAGGGCAAGGTATCTGCCGCGGCGTTGGCGGTGGTGGAGACCGTCACGCAAGGCGCGTGGAGCAGCGGGAACGCCATGGTCAAGGCGTTGGAACGTCAGGGTGTGCGTCTCGCCTTGCGGGGTGCCGTGCAGGAAGGGGCTCTAGACAGGGTCTGCCAGGAGCTGTACACCTTGTCCAGCGCTGTCGATGATTCGGCGGACCTCGCCACCGCGCTGCGTCAGCACGGCCCCGGTATCGAACTCAAGCGAGGACTGGTCGATACCCTCCTGCGTGACAAGGCCCATCCCGTCACCCGAGGGTTGGCGGCACGGGCCGTGGCCGCCCGGGAGCGCACCTTCTCCTTGACGATCGCCTCATATCTGCGGATGGGTGCCGACCTCGCGGGCGAGAAGATCGCTCGTGTCGTGGTGGCTCGTCCTCTGGATGAGGGACGGTTGGCACGGCTCAAGAGCGCACTCGATAGGCAGGCCGGCGCGCCGGTGGTGCTTCAGGTCGAGGTAGACCCCTCGGTGTTGGGCGGTATCAGCGTCCAGATCGACGATCACGTCATCGAATCAACCGTTGCCGCCCGGCTCGAAGACGCTCGCCGGCAACTCATCAATCTGTAGAACAGGGAAGAAGTTAAGCAATGGCTGAACTCACCATCAGTCCGGACGAGATCCGCAGCGCACTCAACGAGTTCGTCGCTTCATACGAACCCAAGGCCACCGAAAGCACCGAGGTCGGGACCGTGGTCACCTCCGGCGACGGCATTGCCCGTGTCGAGGGCCTCCCCTCGGCAATGGCCAATGAGCTGCTGCGGTTCGAGAATGGGACGCTGGGTATCGCCCTCAACCTGGACGAGCGTGAGATTGGCGTTGTCGTCCTCGGCGACTCCGAGGGGATCGACGAGGGTTCCATCGTGTATGGCACCGGCGACGTGCTTTCGGTGCCCGTCGGCGACGGCTATCTTGGGCGCGTCGTGGACGCCATGGGCAACCCGATCGACGGGCTCGGCGAGATCACCGATATCGATGAGAGGCGTCCGCTGGAGCTTCAGGCGGCCGGCGTGATGGACCGCCAGGAGGTGCGCGAGCCGCTGCAGACCGGGCTCAAGGCCATCGACGCCATGATCCCGATTGGCCGTGGGCAGCGTCAGCTCATCATCGGCGACCGCAAGACAGGCAAGACTGCCATTGCGATCGACACCATCATCAACCAGAAGGCCAACTGGGAATCGGGCGACCCGAAGAAGCAGGTGCGTTGCATCTATGTGGCCGTGGGGCAGAAGGGCTCCACCGTCGCCGAGGTCCGTGGGACCCTGGAGAAGGCTGGCGCGCTGGAGTACACCACCATCGTGCACGCCCCCGCTTCGGACCCCGCAGGCTTCAAGTACATCGCGCCCTACGCCGGCTCCGCGATCGGCCAGCACTGGATGTATCAGGGCAAGCACGTCCTCATCATCTTCGACGATCTGACCAAGCAGGCCGAGGCCTACCGTGCCATGTCGCTGCTGTTGCGTCGTCCCCCAGGTCGCGAGGCCTACCCCGGCGACGTGTTCTACCTCCATTCCCGGCTGTTGGAGCGCTGCGCCAAGCTTTCCGACGAACTGGGTGGCGGATCGATGACTGGCCTGCCGATCATCGAGACCAAGGCCAATGACGTCTCTGCTTACATCCCCACCAACGTGATCTCCATCACCGATGGGCAGATCTTCCTGCAGTCGGACCTCTTCAACGCCAATCAGCGCCCCGCCGTGGACGTGGGGATCTCGGTGTCCCGAGTTGGTGGCGCCGCACAGGTCAAGGCCATGAAGCAGGTCTCCGGGTCGCTGAAGCTGAGCCTTGCCCAGTACCGAGACATGCAGGCTTTCGCCATGTTCGCCTCCGACCTAGACGCGGCCACCCGCCGTCAGCTCGACCGAGGCGCTCGGTTGACGGAGTTGCTGCGCCAGGGCCAGTACGCGCCCTATCCCGTCGAGGAGCAGGTGATCAGCGTGTGGGCTGGAACCGAGGGCTTCTTTGACGATGTTCCCGTCGTGGACGTGCTGCGTTTCGAGCAGGAACTGCTGGATCACCTGCGCCACAACACCTCGGTGCTGGACTCGATCGCCGAGACTTCCCTGTTCGGGGATGAGGACAAGGCGACTGTCACCAAGGCGATTGAGGACTTCAAGCAGATCTTCCGCACTTCGGACGGTACCCTCCTAGGCCACGAGGAGCACAAGCCCCTCGAGGACGAGGAGATCGGCCAGGAGACGATCGTCGTCAAGAAGCGGGGCTGAGGATGGCTAGTAGTCTGCGGGAGCTTCGGGAACGTCGACGCTCGGTGTCGACGACGAAGAAGATCACGCGCGCCATGGAATTGATCGCCGCCTCGCGCATCGTCAAGGCCCAAAATGCGGTGCGCGCGGCCCGGCCGTACTCGACGGAGTTGGCTCGCGCGGTCTCTGCCCTGGCCGAGGCACACGACCTGGATCACCCGTTGCTTGCGGACACGGACTCGCCCAAGCGCTCCGCGATGCTGCTCATCACTGCGGACCGTGGCTTGGCGGGGGCCTACTCCACCAACGCGATCAAGGTGGCCGAGCAATTGCACGCGAGGCTGCACCAGGAGGGGCAGGAATGCCTGCAGTACATCACGGGCCAAAAGGGCGTGGCGTACTTTGACTTCCGTAAACGCGCCGTGGAGAAGTCCTGGACGGGGTTCTCAGACCGGCCTAGTTACGACAATGCGCGGGTGATCGCGGACGAACTGATCGGCAAGTTCCTGCTGCCCACCGAGGAGGGCGGCGTGGATCAGATTCACGTCGTGGGCACGAAATTCGTCAGCATGCTCACCCAGACCGCCGTCACTCGACGCCTCTTACCGCTGGTGGTCGAGCACCACACCGTCGACCCGGCGGGCGAGGCCATGACAGACGACGACGAGGAACGCAACCCCTTCTACGCGTTCGAGCCGAGCGCGGCCGAGGTGTTGGATCAGATCCTGCCGCTGTTCGTTGCCAACCGCATTCATAACGCGCTGCTGGAGTCAGCGGCCTCCGAGTTGGCGAGTCGGCAGCGGGCCATGAAGTCGGCCACCGATAACGCACAGGCCCTGATCGAGCAACTGACCCGTGAGGCCAACCAGGCCCGTCAGGCCGAGATCACGCAAGAAATCACTGAAATCGTCGGCGGAGCCTCAGCGCTCGCCGAATCATCCGGAAACGAGTGAGGTAACACATGACTGCCACTGTGACTCAGACGCAGCCGGCCACCACCGGTGGCGTCGGTCGCGTCGCCCGCGTCATCGGCCCCGTCGTCGATGTCGAGTTCGCGGCCGACCAGATCCCGGAGATCGGCAACGCGCTGCTGGTGGAGACCGAGGTCATGGGGGAGAAGCGCACCATGACGATGGAGACCGCTCTTCACGTGGGCGACAATCTAGTGCGTGCCATCGCCCTCAAACCCACCGACGGCATGCGTCGTGGGGCCGAGGTGCGCGACACCGGGGCTCCCATCTCGGTGCCCGTCGGCGACGTCACCAAGGGTCACGTGTGGAACGTGACCGGCGACGTGCTCAATGTCGACCCTTCCAGCATCGAGATCACCGAACGCTGGCCCATCCACCGGCCGGCCCCGAAGTTCGACGCGCTCGAGTCGCGAACCGAGATGCTGGAGACCGGGATCAAGGTGCTCGACCTGCTCACCCCCTACGTGAAGGGCGGCAAGATTGGCCTGTTCGGGGGCGCCGGCGTCGGCAAGACGGTGCTCATCCAAGAGATGATCTACCGCATCGCCCACAACTTCGGCGGCACGTCGGTGTTCGCAGGCGTGGGGGAACGCACCCGCGAGGGCAACGACTTGATTAACGAGATGGAAGAGGCGGGCGTGCTCAAGGACACCGCCTTGGTGTTCGGGCAGATGGACGAGCCCCCTGGCACCCGCCTGCGCGTTGCGCTGTCGGCTTTGACGATGGCGGAGTACTTCCGCGATGTGCAGAACCAGGACGTGCTGCTGTTCATCGACAACATCTTCCGGTTCACCCAGGCGGGTTCCGAGGTGTCGACTCTGCTGGGCCGTATGCCCTCCGCCGTGGGATACCAGCCCAACTTGGCTGACGAGATGGGCCAGTTGCAGGAGCGCATCACGTCCACCAAGGGCCACTCCATCACCTCGATGCAGGCCATCTATGTGCCCGCCGATGACTACACCGACCCGGCCCCGGCCACCACGTTCGCCCACCTTGATGCCACCACGGAGCTCTCTCGTGAGATCGCATCGCGTGGTCTGTACCCGGCCGTGGATCCGCTCACTTCGTCGAGCCGTATCCTCGATCCGCAATACATCGGGCAGACGCACTATGACGTGGCGGTGCGTGTCAAGCAGATCCTGCAGCGCAACAAGGAGCTGCAAGACATCATCGCGATTCTCGGTATCGATGAGCTGTCTGAGGACGACAAGATCATCGTCAACCGAGCGCGCCGCATCCAGCAGTTCCTGTCGCAGAACACCTACATGGCGGAGAAGTTCACCAACATCCCGGGGTCCACGGTTCCGTTGGCCGAGACCATCGAGTCCTTCCGCATGATCTGCGACGGTGAGGTGGACCACATCGCGGAGCAGGCCTTCTTCAACGTGGGTGGCATGGAGGACGTCATGGCGGCTTGGGCCAAGATCCAGAAGGAAAGCTGACCATGGACCGGACACCCCTTGAGTTGGTGGTGGTCGCCGCCGACCGCGTGGTGTGGGAGGGCGCCGTCGTCAACATCATTGCCCGTACGGTGGAGGGTGACATCGGCATCCTGCCGGGGCACGAGCCGCTACTTGCTGCGCTCGTGCCCTGCGTGGTGGAGATCGTCACCGCCGATGGCCGTAGTGAGACTCTCGTCATCGATGGTGGCTTCATCTCGGTCGCTTATGGGCACGTGTCGGTGCTCAGCCAGTACGCATCGCTTGGTAAGGAGGTGAGCCTGGAGGCGGCTCGTAAGGAGTTGGCAGCCATGGAGATCGAGATCGCCGATGGTTCAGCCACCGACGGGCAGCTTCATCACAGGCGTATCCTTCAGGCACAGATTCGTGCCGGGGAAGCATCCCAAAAGGCGGGCGTCATCTGACACGATAGACAAGACAGGGTGGTTCTCCCTGGCGAGCTGCCCTGGCGTATGCAACGACGGGAGGTGCACGATGCTCGGTCAGGTGTTGATGTTCTCGCTCCTTGCCCTGAGCGTCGTGTTGCTTCCCTTCGTTCTGCTCTACCTGCGCCGACGCTGGCTGACTGGACAAGGCGGGCTCTTCGATTGCGCCTTCCGGTTCCGGGAAGAGCACCCGGGAGCAGGGTGGGTGCTTGGCTTGGCGCGCTACCGCGGCGAGGCCCTCGAATGGTTCCGCTCATTCTCACTCTCGCTCAGCCCCAAGTACGTGTTTCGCCGCAGCAGTACCGCTTACGTCCACCAGCGTTGCCCAGAAGGGCTGGAAGCGATCGCTCTATTCGACGACTCGGTGGTAGTGGCGCTAGAGGATCGCCAGACCCGGCGGGTGCTGTCCCTGGCCATGTCGAGAGACGAGGCGCTCGCCCTCATGAGTTGGCTCGAGTCCGCACCCCCGGGGACCCGGTATCTGACCCGGCACTGAGGCTCAGCGTCGCGACTCTGGACGTTCACGGTCGGTACCTTGAACCCACAGCACCTCGTGTTCGGTGCCGTTGGCCGCTCGGCTCATGATGAACAACAGATCGGACAACCGGTTGAGATAAGTCACCGCAGCCATGTTGATGCCGCCCTCCGCGTCGGTGCCGTGTGCCTCCGCGCATCGCCACGCCGTGCGCTCGGCCCGACGGGTCATGGTGCGGGCCACATGAAGTTGGGCACCGGCGGGGGTGCCGCCCGGAAGGATGAAGCTGCGCAGTTTCGGCAGGTCTTCTTGCAATTCGTCGCAATAGGCCTCGAGCCGGTCGATCGACGATTGCTCAATGCGCAGCGGTGGCCACTCGGGATTGGGATGAAGCGGCGTGGACAGGTCGGCGCCCACATCGAACAACTCATTGCGCACGAGAGCCAGCATCTCGACGACGCGCTCCGGCAGTCCTCCGAATGCCACGGCGAGGCCGATGGCGGCGTTGGCCTCGTCCACTTGCCCATATGCCTCGACCCGAAGATCAGTCTTCGGGACTTCGGAGTTGTCTGCCAAGCGAGTGGTTCCGGCGTCGCCAGTGCGTGTATAGATCTTGGAGAGGATGACCATGGCACCAATCTATGCCAAGGTGGACGACGTGCGAATCCTCACCCTGCTTCCGTTTCTTGGCCTCGTCGCGCTGGCGGGCTGCACCGACGCCAATCAGTCCAACCAGCCCAACACCGCGGAGTCGTCCGCGGGAGTGACATGCGATTACCCGGCGAACGGTGAACCCGCACGCGCTGCCGATCCGCCCAACTCCACCCATGTGCCCGATTCCGGTGAGGTCGACGCGACGCTGGAACTGACCGCCGGCAAGATCACCATCACGATGGATCGGGCCAAGGCGCCGTGCACGGTCAACTCCTTCATCTCTCTGGCGGAGCAAGGCTATTTTGACGACACCGATTGCCACCGCCTTACCGATACGGGGATCTTCGTGCTTCAGTGTGGAGACCCGTCGGGCACCGGCACAGGGGGACCCGGTTATACCGTCCCGGATGAGTTGACCAAGGACCTCACCTATCCTGCCGGGACCGTCGCGATGGCCAACACCGGAAGCCCTAACACCGGCGGTAGCCAGTTCTTCCTCGTCTACGCGGACACGGATCTCCCGCCCGAGTACACCGTCTTTGGCACCATGGATCGGACGGGTATCGATGTGGTCGGTGGAATCGCGGCTCAGGGAGTCGACGCCGGCGACAAGACGAGCCCCATCGCGGAGGCACACATCACCAAGGTATCCCTCGGGTGAGAGTCACGCCTCGGTGAGGAAATGGCGCACCAGCGTGATGAAACCCTCGGGGTCGTCGGCGTGGACCCAATGCCCGGCCCGTTTGAGGCTGACCTGAAGGACTCGAGGAAAGAGCTGGCGCATGATGGTCAGGTGTTCGGGGCGGACGTAATCGGAGCGTCCCCCCACCACCCAATACACAGGGCCGTCGTAATGCGCCTCGATTCGGGGCCAGCCACCGATCTCGTGAAGCGAATCCCCAAGGAGATCCAGGTTGGCCGCCCAGAACCAGGCGTCGCCCTTGTGGCGGAGGTTCTGGAGCAGGAAGCGGCGCACGCCCAGGCTTGGGATGGCATCGGCCAGTTCCCGTTCGGCTTGGGTCCGGCTCGGCAGATGCTCAAGGTCGATGCCGCGCATGGCGGTGACAAGATGGGCGAAGGTCGAGGCGGCCTCGTTGCGCGCGGGAGAGATGTCGACGACCATGAGTTTGGCCACGAGTTCAGGCTGGTGGAGCGCCAGCCGCATGGCCACCTTACCGCCGAGCGAATGTCCGATGAGGGCGCATGGATCCGCAAGTTCCGCGATCCAATCGGCGACGGGGGCGGCTTGGTTGTCCAGGGAGAACGTTTCCGTCCACGGTGAGGAACCGTGATTGGGAAGGTCGACGAGGTATGAGGTGGCGATGTCACCGATACCCTGCGCGATGCTGGTCCAGTTTTTTCCCTGCCCGAATAACCCATGAAGGAAGACGACGCGCCGTGGGCCGGTGCCGATGCGCTGTACGGAGAGCCTCATCGCTGAGACCGCCAACAGTGGGTGTGCCAATGCCGTCTCACATCAAGGCCCGACTCGCTGCCTAGCGGAGCCGCGACCGGCCAAGCAACCACATGCGCGGTGCCTGGGGCGACTCGCTGCTGGCATCCAGGGCACCGGTACTCCTTGACGGCCTGATGAGCCGTGACCGTGCGGACGACGAAGTCGCCCTCGCGTTTGGTCTCGCGCCGCTGGGAACCGCCGCCCAGCAGGGGACGGGGAGCGCGGAGATGCTTGGATACGCGGCGGGCCATCAAAACAGCCTGTCTTCCGCGTTATCGAGGCCACGCAGCAGGTCGTAATCGATCAGGCGGCACTCGATGCCCCGGTCGGTGGCCAGGGTCTTGGCTTGTGGCTTGATCTGTTGAGCAGCGAAGATGCCTCTCACGGGGGAAAGCGTGTGGTCGCGGTTCATGAGATCGAGGTATCGGGTGAGTTGCTCGACGCCGTCGATCTCGCCGCGGCGCTTCACCTCCACGGCGACATAGCCCGCGTCATCGCGGCATAGGAGATCCACGGGGCCGATCGGGGTGAGGTACTCGCGCTGCACCAATCTCAGGCCCTCGCCGAGTGTGGCCGGATGCTCCGCCAGCAGGGCCTGCAGATGGGCCTCCACACCGTCCTTCTGGAGCCCGGGATCGATGCCAAGATCGTGATCGCTGTCGTGGAACACCTCTGCGAGACAGATCCGCAACGTGTCGCCGTCCTTGGTGCGGACCAGCCAGACCGAGGTGGCGCCCAATTGCTCGATAGCGTCGGCGTCCGGTTCGGTGACGGTCAGGGTGCAAGGAGGGCTCATCCAGTTGAGCGGCTTGTAGGCGCGGTCATCGGCATGCACGGAGACGGAACCGTCCGCCTTGACCAAGATCAGACGGGTCGCCATCGGTAGATGCGCGGTCAAGCGTCCTACATAGTCGACCTGACAGCGAGCAATGACCAAACGCACCGCAACAATCTACCAGGCCGCTGTGGGGATTGGCCCGCGGCGCTACGCGTCGCGGCCGAGCAGGGCGATCACGTCCTAAGTGATCTCGAGTTTGGCCGCTCGTCCGATGTGGCGATGCTGATGAGCGCCTCAGGCGGCGTCGAGAACGGGGCGTACGATTTCGCGGTAGAGAAGAAGCAGCGCGGCGGTGGTGGGGATCGCGATGATCACACCGATGATGCCCAGCAGCATGCCGCCGATGAGGGCCGACAACACGACGAGAGCGCCGGGCACCTTGACGGTGCGTTTCATCACGTTGGGGTAGATGACGTAGGCGTCGAACTGGGTGTAAATGAGGAAGTAGATCAGCGTGGCGATCCCCATCGTTGGGTTGGTGGCGAACGCCACCAAGGACACGATTGCCATGGCCGCGAACGATCCCACTACGGGGATGAAACAGAGCATCGCCACGACGAAGCTCAGCGCCAAAGCGTACGAGCCGAGCCCAATGATGTTGAGGAAGACGTAGGCGCACACTGAGGCGACGGTGACTACGACGAACATGCCGGTGAGATATCCGGAGATGCCCCGGAAGATCTCGTCGGCCAAATACTTCGCCCGAGGACGGCGGCTTGCTGGAGCTAGGGAATAGATAGCGCTCTTGATCCGAGCCATGGACGCCAGGAAATAGATGGTCAGCACGAGGGTGACGATCACGGAGTACACGACGTTGGCCAACGCCTGCCCTGCCCCCATGATGCCGCCGAACAGGGTATCCATCAGGGAATCGGAGGTGACGAAGGCACGAAGCCTGCTGACGAAGTTGAATCGCTCGTCCCAGCGTTTGATCTGGGGATGGGCGGCCAAGTTGTTGATCAGTCGAGGCAGGTTGGCGGTCAGGCGGGTGGCCTGTTCCGTGAGGATTGGCACGATAGCCCAGATGCCAGCGGTGATCACCGAGAGCGCGGTCACGGCAATGACACTGACAGCGGCGGTGCGGGGGACGCGGCGACGGGTCAACGCATCGACGGCAGGGCTTAGGCCGAGCGCTAGGAATAGCGCCAAGACCACGAGGACGACTATGGACTGGATGGTGACGAGGGCATCAGCTAGGGCGAGCGCCACGAGTACCCCGAGGGCGCCGAGGAAACCGATCATGAACGGGGACTTGCTCAGCAACTGCGGGGTCTCTCCCGTGACGGTCGGCGGCACCGGAGTTTGAGGCTCTTCTGGGGCGGGAGTCAGTATGCGCCGCACGGCGCCGCCGAACCGACGCATCCTTGAGCGTTTGCGAGGAGGACTCTCCGGCCTGGGCTCGTCTGGCTGTTCGTCGATGTCGTGGTCTGGTTGCGCGTCCTGGCTCACTCATCCTCCGTATCGGTGGTGTCGATCACGTTCGTGTCCTCGATGACGTGTGTCTCCTCGTCGGCGGATTCGCCATCGAACGAGATGGTGGACTCATCGGCGAGTTCGCGCAAGTTATGCAGTTGGGCCAGCGCGGTCTCCCGGCGGGCCTCGAGGGCGGCGATCTCGCGTTCGAGTTCCTCCTTGCGCCAGGCGATTCGTTCCTCGAGCTCCTCCTCTGCCTCGCGAACCCGCTGCCGGGTGATAGTCAGCGTCTCCTCGCTCTGCCGGGAGGCGGCCACCCGAACCTCTTCGGCCGCCGCCACGGCCTCAGCTCGGATCTTCTGCGCCTGCTCACGCGCCTCCGCGGCGCGTTGCGAGGCGGCTTCGGCGTTCCTTTCGGCTTGCGCGAGACGCTCGGCGAAATTCGTTTCGACGGCCTTCGCGTTCTCTTCAGCGCGCTTGGTCGTGAGTTCAGCGGCCTTATAGGCCTCGGCCGCGATATCCGAGGCCTTCTTATTGGCCTCCTGTTCCCGGCGGGCCGAATCCACCCGGGCCCGCTCCAGGATGGCCTCGGACTTGAGACGGGCAGACTCAATCATCGTCTTCGACCGTGACTTCGCGTCGGCGACGATAAGGTCCGCGTCGCGTCGGGCCGATTCGAGGGCCTGTTTACCCGACTCAGCCTGTTCCTGACGAAGCTGGCGCAGCCCGGCTAGCCCGGACAGACGAACATCGTCGGCCTCCTGCTGTGCCGATTCGCGGAGAGCCGCCGCGGTGCGCCGCGCCTCCATCTTGATCCGTTCGGCCTCGCTCTCGGCGCGGCTGACGATGTCGCCTGCTTGGGCTTCGGCGGCGCGTAGCAGTGCTGCGGCATGTGCACCTAGCTTGGTGAAATCGGTGGTGCCTACTTCGGCCTTGACGTAGCGCACCTCGCGGTCGCGTTCCCGCAACTGGATCTTGAGTTGGGTGACCTTTGATTCGACCTCGCGAACGTAGCCGTCAACCGAGGCACGGTCATAACCAAGCATCGCGTGCGGGAAGCTGCCCGCCGCGCTGGCGCTGTCGTCAAACAGGTTCAGGCCAGTGTCTTCTGTGTTCTCGACGTCGGAGGTACTCACCGTGCTCCTAAGCGCTCTGGGGTTTGGTGACTAGGACGACATGAAGCCTAGTGCCGTTGACGAGTTCACGACACGAGGCGCGAGCGTGTGGTGAAAGAGAAATGGGGCAGGGCGTTGTTTACCCTGCCCCAACACGTCGCGCGGCTCAGTGATCGGCGTCCTTGGGGAGTTCAACCAGTTCGAGCAGCACGCCCTTGGCGTCCTTGGGATGGACGAAGTTGATCCGGGATCCGGCCGTGCCGCGCTTGGGCTCCGGGTACAGCAGGCGCAGGCCGCGCTCCTGAAGCACCTTCATGACGTGGTCGAGGTCGGCCACCCGGTAGGCGAGTTGCTGGATGCCGGGGCCGTTCTTGGCCAGGTACTTGCCGATGGCCGAGTCTTCCCGCAGCGGGGCCAGGAGCTGGATCTTGGCGTTCTCGACGCCCTGCTCGCCGGTGCCGAGCATGGCCTCGGCTACGCCCTGCTCCTCGTTGACCTCGCGGTGCAACTCGCGCCACCCGAAGGCCTCGGCGTGGAACTTGACGGCCTCGTCCAGGTCCGGGACGGCCAGGCCGACGTGGTCGATGCAGATGAAAAGATCGGAGTTGTCCATGGCCTTCAGTCTTCCACACCCGCGCGTCGTGGAGCGGCTCGGGGTCGCCGTGGCACACTGGGCTACGGACCTGGAAGCTTAGGAGGCCAGTATGGGTGGATGGATAAAGAAAGCACTGCTGGTGTTGGGCGTCGCCTTCGTGTTGTTCTATCTGTTCACGCGGCCTGAGGCGGCCGCGGAGGCCGTACGTACGTTTTTGGGTGCGTTTGACTCCATCGGGCGCTTCTTCAACTCGCTCGTGGCATGAGGGTCCTGGGTCGGTTCTTCGACCCCCAGATCGACAACCACCTCCTCCACATCGAGGGTGAGGTGGTCATTGACGAGGTGCGCAAGCACTGGATGGCCACGTTCTGGTGGTACTGCCTGACGGCATTCAGCATCCCCCTGTTCGTGTCGATGATCTTCGTGGGCCCCCTGTTCTGGGCCCCCATGATCGCGGGCGCGGCGGCGCTGATCGTGGGGCTGTGGAAGATCCACGTGGCCTTTATGGACCGCTTCGTCATCACCAACATGCGAGTCTTCAGGGTTCATGGGGTGTTCAACACGAACCTGGCCACGATGCCGATGACGCGTATCCTCGATATCTCCATGACGCGCACGTTCTTGGGGCAACTGTTTGGGTACGGGCACTTCGTGTTCGAGTCGGCCGCGCAGGACCAAGGGCTCCGGGACATTCGCTACGTGGGCCGCCCGGAGGAGCGCGACCTGACGATTCAGCGCGTCATCCAGCGCGCCGGTCTGCGTCAGAAGATGCGGATCTGAACTGGACCAGGAACCATGCCTCATACTCCCTGACGGCTACGGCAACGATCGTGTCGGACGTATCCGAAAGGTGACAGCGGGTCTTGCGTGCTGCGCTTTGCCAGTCATCATCGTCGGCGTCGAAGAGAACGACCACGATCCCGTCCCTACCAGCTCTGGCGCGCTGGATGCGAACGGCGTCTCCCACGCGAGAGGCGACCATGTTGGCGCGGGAAATTCGGTGCGGCTTGGTGATCTTGACATCGAAGCGTTCCACCGACTCCGAAGTGCGGATGACTTCACCGTTGCTGGTTTCGAAGGAACGTTCGGGGAACGTCGGATTGGGCATCTTGAATGATGCATTTCTCCCGTGAGACTCGGTACTCGCCGCCACGCGCGGCTCCGATTTCGAAAATGTACTGTCCGGCCTGCCGGCCGTTGTCGATCTCGAAGTCGACGGAGATGCTGAAGTGAGTCGGGTGTCCGGTGGAGCGCCTGCGAACCTCCGCGATGCCGCCGCGCTCACGCAGGGCGTTGTCGAGGTTCTCACTGAGGGCCTGGCTAGCGAAGCGTAGAGCATCCAGCACGTTGGACTTACCTGACCCATTCGGTCCCACGAGCAGCGTGAGCGGGCCCAGGGACAGGTCGCACGTCTTGATGCTGCGGTAGTTCTTCAGCTTGAGCCGCCGTAGACGGAAGCGGTTCCCGGTGGCCATACAGAACCAGTAGCCTCTTGAGAGACAAGGCATGCGCCGCAGGTGACGACCGGCCCGCCTTCGTGGCGAGCCGGTCCATCGTCGTCAGGCGAGAGCCTGGTCGACCAAGACCTTGGCCGCGGATTGCACCTCGGCCAAGTGAGCCTCGGACTTCAGCGACTCCGCGTAGATCTTGTACTTGTCCTCGGTGCCCGAGGGGCGAGCCGCGAACCACGCATGCTCGGTGGTCACCTTGATGCCGCCGATGGGGGCACCGTTGCCGGGCGCGTGGGACAAGACCGCGGTGATGGGCTCGCCCGCCAACTGATCCACGGTCACGTCATCAGGGCTGAGCCGCGACAGGCGCGCCTTCTGATCACGCGACGCGTCGGCATCGACGCGGGCGTAATAGGACTTGCCGAACTCGGCCTCCAACTCCGCGTAGAGCTGGCTGGGGGTCTTGCCGGTGACGGCGATGATCTCCGTGGCGAGCAGGGCCAGCAGGATGCCGTCCTTGTCCGTGGTCCACGTCCTACCGTCGAGCGTGAGGAACGACGCGCCTGCCGACTCCTCGCCGCCAAAACCGATGTCGCCAGAGGTGAGGCCGGGAACGAACCACTTGAAGCCGACGGGCACCTCGACGAGGCGGCGTCCAAGCTTGCCCGCCACCTTGTCGATGATCGAACTGGACACCAAGGTCTTGCCGACGCCCGCGTCTGGAGACCAGCCTGGCCGGTGGGAGTACAGGTATTGGATGGCCACGGCCAGGTAGGCGTTGGGGTTCATCAGGCCAAAGTCAGGCGTGACGATGCCGTGACGGTCGGAGTCGGCATCGTTGCCCGTGGCGACCGAGTACTTGTCGCGCTGGCCCACCAGGGAGGCCATGGCGTTGGGGGAGGAGCAGTCCATGCGGATCTTGCCGTCGGTGTCGAGCGTCATGAAGCTCCAGCGGGGATCGACGCGATGGTTGACCACCTCGATGGGCAGACCCTGCTCCGCCAGATACTCCCAGTACTGCACCGATGCGCCGCCCATGGGGTCGGCGCCGTGGGTGAGGCCGGAGGACTTGATGGCGTCGAAGTCGAGGGCGAGGGCCAACTCGGCGCAGTAGGGGCTGCGGTAATCGTAGCGGTGGACGTCGTCTGCGATCCGCTCGTACGGGGTGCGTTTGATGGCGCTTAGATCAGCCAGCAACTCGTTGGCGCGGGCGGCGATCACCTTGGTGGCGTCGGTGTCGGCGGGGCCGCCGTTGGGGGGGTTGTACTTGAATCCACCGTCGCGCGGCGGATTGTGGGAAGGGGTCACCACGATGCCGTCGGCCACGACGTCGTGATCCATGTTGTAGCGGATGATGGCCCGGGAGACGGCCGGGGTGGGCGTGTACTCGTCCTCCCGCTCGGCCAAGACCTCCACGCCATTGGCATGCAGCACCTCGATGGCCGTCTTCCAGGCCGGGAGGGAGAGCCCATGGGTGTCCTTGCCGATGAACAGGGGGCCTGTGGTGCCTTGACTGGCTCGATACTCCACGATCGCCTGCGTGGTGGCGGCGATATGAGCGTCGTTGAATGCGGTGTCGAGGGAGGAGCCGCGGTGCCCAGAGGTGCCGAAGACCACCATCTGGTCAGGATTGGTCGGGTCGGGGACGCGATCATAGTAGGCGGCGATGACCTCGTCGACGTTGATCAGATCTTGTTCTTGGGCCGGGAGCCCAGCGCGCTCGTGTGCCATGAAACTATCCTAAGCGGCGAGGGTTTGCTTCCGTGGGGCGGCCCGGGAAGGATTGGCATATGTCCGATGCCACCTTCTCGCGCCCTGGCGCCGTTGATCTGTCCAACCTGTCCCAAGCCGCCGCGCCCACGGGCGGAGCGTACGTATTGCCGCTGACCGAGGCGGAATTCCAAACCGTGGCTGGGCAGTCGACGCAATACCCGGTCATCATCGAGTTCTACTCCGCGCACGACTCGGCGGGGGGCGTGGTGTCGAGCGCCCTCAGCGAACTGGTCAACGCCGCCGGTGGTCGTTTCCTGCTTGGGCGGGTCGACGTCGACGCGCAGCCGCGCCTGGCTCAAGCACTCGGCGTCCAGGCGGTGCCCACTGTGGTCGCGCTCATCGCCGGCCAGCTTGCCCCGCTGTTCCAGGGAACGAAGTCGCGCGAGGAGATTTCCGCGCTCCTCGACCAGGTGGCCCAGCTCGCGGTGGCCAACGGGATCACCGGCCGGGCTCAGCCCGTCGCGGCCGCTGCCCCCGAGGGGATGACCGCGCCGGCTAATCCTCGTTTCGCGAAGGCCGACGCTGCGTTGGAGGCCGGTGATTTCGCCAAGGCGGTTGAGGAATTCGACGCCCTGCTCAAGGAGACTCCAGGCGATGCTGAGGCGCTCGCCGGGCGAGCCCAGGCCGCGTTGCTTGTCCGCTCGGCCGGCTTCGATGCCCAGGCCATCGCGGCCAAGGCGGCGGCGGAACCCGTCAACATCGAGGCCCAGCTTGACGCCGCCGATCTTGAGGTGATCAACGGCCGCTACGAGGAGGCCTTCGATCGGCTTCTCGGCCTAGCGGCCGAGGTGCCTGCGGAGGATCGCGATCCCATCCGGGTGCGTCTCCTGGAACTCTTCGAGGTAGCTGGCCGAACCGAGCCGGTGGTGCTCAAGGCCCGCAGGCGGCTCGCCAGCGTGCTGTTCTGATACGCCTCCGGGCCGGCGAGGACGAAGCACCTAAGTGTCGCGCGCCGGAGAGGCCTAGTGTGATCCTTGGATGCCCCTGAGAGAATTGGGTTGGCAAGCAAGGAGAAACCATGAGCCACGTCGAAGAACCGCAGGCGGGTCTGCTCGCTGAGCCGAGTGCGCGCACCTACCAGTTGGCGAATCTGGTCTCACTGGTGAGCGACGGCACGATCCGGGTTCCTCACTTGCAGCGTGGACTCCGGTGGAAACGCTCTGACGCGGTGGCACTCATCGATAGCGTCCTGCGCGGATTTCCGATTGGGAGTCTCCTGCTGTGGCGGCGGGCTGCGCCCGCGGAATCGCTGCAGCTCGGCCAAGTCAACATTGAGGCGCCAGCGCGCAGCGATGCGCTATACGTGGTGGATGGGCAGCAGCGGATCACCACCTTTTTGAATGTGTTGCATCCCGAGGTTGGCCTGTCAGGGGAATTCGCCCTCGTATACGACCTCAAGCAGCGCCCGTTTCGTGTCCGGCCGCGGGGGCGCCATGAGCCCGAGGAACACGCCATCGCGTTGCCGGTCTTGTTCGAACTCACCAAGCTGCTGCGCTGGGTGAGCGACCATCCGGCCCACGCCGACGACATCGACGAGATTAACCGGGCTACCCAGCGGCTTCGTGAGTTCCATGTCCCCGCCTATGAGGTCCGTTCGCAGGACGATCGAGTGTTGCGTGAGATCTATGACCGGATGAACAACTCCGGCAAACGCCTCAGCCGGGCCGAGGCTTTTTGGGGGCTGTACGCGCCGTCGGAACGCGATGCTGAGGCGACCACGCTCGAATCGATCCAGGAACATGTGGAAACCAGCATGGGGTGGGGCAGGCTCGACGCCAACACGGTGCTCTACGCGTTTCTGGCGCGCCGCGGCCCGGACACGACTCGAGACATTCACCTCGAATTCCGTCAGGACCGGCGAAAGAGTTTGGATTTCCCGGCGGAGGATCGGGAACACGCCCATGCTCAGGCTTTGGCGGCATTGGAGCGGGCCATCGAGTTCCTTCGGACCGAGGTGGGAGTGCCTCACTTCACTTTCCTGGCCTATCGCTACCTCCTCGTAGTGTTGACCAGATTCTTCGCTCACTTTCCGGACACACACGAGCGCAACAAGGTGCTTCTGCGCCGGTGGTACTGGCGCTCCGCGTTGGTCGGCCCTGGGATCGCGGGCGGCAGCTCGACCGGGGCTGCCCGCGTGCTGGCGGCCTGTATCCGCCCCGGGGACGAGTCCGGCTCGGTGCAGCGTCTTCTGAAGGTGGTCGAGGGCAAGCCCCGGTTCCAGCCCGATGCGCGAGACTTTGGCACCAACCGGGCATCGGGACACATCATGCTGTGCGCCTTGTGGGCGCTCGGGCCCAGATCGCCAGAGACCGGGAATCCCTTCGAACTGGTCGACCTAGCCGCCGAGATCGGGCAGGGGAGCAGCCCTCGTCTGGTCTGTCCGGAACTCTTCGAACGGGGCAGCCTGCCCAAGGGATTGCGCTCTTCGGTTGGCAATCGCGTGCTCGCGCCCGGTATGCCGGAGGACGCAGTACAAGAACTGGTCGCCGCCAACGACGAGGTGAGGGCCTCGCACCGGATCACGGGACCCGCTGGGGATCCTGGTGATCTGGTCAAGAGACGTGAGGAACAGCTCAATCAGTTCATTCGTGACTGGCTGTCCGAACGTATGGCCGAGGCGTTCGACGATTCGCCGCCGCTGGATTCCTTGAACCTCGACGATGACGATGCGCAGGAGACATCGTGGTGACGGAGGCCTTCGGAGTATGGCTCGGTGCGGTGCTGGTCGCCCGACTCTACGCGCGGGGGGACTACACCTGGCTCGAGTGGCAGGAGGGTTACTGGGACGATCCGCGTCGGCCCATATTGGGCCTGTGGTTCGAGGATCGTCCCCAGGAACGGATCGCCAGCGCACTCGAACTGCCCGCCTGGTTCTCCAATCTCCTCCCGGAGGGGAGGCTACGCGAATGGGTGGCGCGCGATGCCGGGGTGAGCGAGCAACGCGAAATGCGACTCCTGATCAGGCTGGGATATGGGCTTCCTGGTGCGGTGCGGATCGAACCGCTGGTTGGCGAGGTCGACCCCACCTGGCGACCCGACGACGTCTCGCCACCGGTCGTGCGACGAACGTCGGCAGGCCTTCGGTTCAGCCTCGCCGGCGTCGCGCTCAAGTTCTCCATGCTTCGGGATGGCGATAGGCTGACGCTGCCGGGAGGCGATGCCGACGGGGACTGGATCGTCAAGATGCCCGACGCGGTGTATCCGGAGGTGCCGCACAACGAGTACGCGATGATGCGGTTAGCTAGTCAATGCGGGATCGAGGTGCCGGAAATCCGGTTGTGGCACCGCGACGAGTTGCCGCGGTCGCTGCCGGATGCAGCGTGGCCGAATCATCAAGAGTGGGCTTACGGGATCCGCAGATTCGATCGGGAGCAGGGCGAGCGCATCCACATCGAAGACCTAGCGCAGGTGCGCGGCTTCAAACCTGCCGACAAGTACCACGGCTCGTTCGAGACAGTGGCCAATCTCATCTATCGCGGCCGGGACGAGGAATCGCTGAGAGAATTCATCCGCAGGCTCTTCTTCAGCTACGCCATCGGAAACGGAGACATGCACCTGAAGAACACGTCGCTGATCTACCGAGATCCACGTCGCCCAGCCATCTCCCCAGCCTATGACCTAGTCTGCACCGCGCCGTATCGGCTGCCCGAGCCGGAAGACATGGGACTCAAGCTGGGGCGATCGCGACGCTTTGAAGATGTCACCGGCCAATCGTTGGTTCTCTTGGCTCAACGAGTCGAAGCGACGGCGGATGTGGCGCGAGAAGCGATTGCTGATGTGGTTTCTGGGCTAGCCGCCCATAGCTCTGAGGCACTCGATGCGCTTGAGCGGCTGCCAGGCCATCGGGCCTGGCTTGATTGCCGCCTAGCCGGGGTGATCGACCGGTTTGGGTGATCTCAGCCGGTCAACAGCGCAGCACGGCGGCCCCGGGGCCGGTGAGGCTACGGCCGTCTTGGCTGAGGTTCCAGCCCGCAACGGGATCACCGGCGGGAAGGTCAGTGCCTGCCCGTGTGGCCACCACCAGGAACGGGCCACGGCGCATGGCTACGGTGTCATCGCCTAGCGCCTCGACCTCCCCCTCGGCCAGCCTGGGGTTGCGCAACTCGGGATGCCCACGGCGTAGCGCCAGCAGGTGGCGATACCACGCGAGCATCCGAGAGTGGGGCTCACGGTCACGTTCGGCCCAGTCTAGTTTGGCGCTGAGGAAGGTGGATTCGGCCTGTGGGTCCGGCGTCGTCTCGGCCCAGCCCATGGCGGCGAATTCCTTGGCCCTCCCGGCCGTCACCAGCGGTCCAAGCTCGGGTCCAAGATCCGAAAAGTAGGGGAAGGGGGAGGACGCGGCCCACTCCTCACCCGCGAAGATCAACGGGGTGAATGGACCGAGGAGGTAGAGGGCGGCGGCCGCCGCCTGCTGGGCGTGGCCGGCGTGCTGGTGGAATCTGTCGCCCCGTGCCCTGTTGCCCACCTGGTCATGGTTCTGGAGGAACGCGACGAACGAATGCCCGTCATAGTGAGGGCTGTCCACCAAGACCGGTGCGCCCCAGTCGCGCCCGCGGAACGTGGAGTATCCACCGTCATGGACGAAGACCCTGCTCAAGGCCTTGGCGAGGGTTGCGGCAGAGCCGAAGTCCACGTAATAGCCTTGCCGCTCCCCGCTGAAGAAGCTGTGGAGCGAGTGGTGGATGTCATCGGCCCATTGGCTCTGCATCCCGCGGGCCCCGGGCCTCGCCCCCACCGCGGTGACCATGTCCGGCTGGTTGAGATCCGACTCCGCAATGAGCGTCAAAGGCCGCCCCAACTCCTCGGACCATTGCGCGGCCAGATCCGACAATTCCGCCAGGAAATGGCGTGCCGAGTCGTCGGCGAGGGCGTGTACTGCGTCGAGCCGGAGACCATCGACGCCGATATCGACCAGAAAGTGCCGGGCAGCTCCCGTCAGGTAGGCACGCACTTCGTCGGAGCCTGGGCCATCGAGGTTGATCGCCTCGCCCCACGGCGTGTGATGGCGGTCGGTGAAGTAGGGACCGTACTCGCTGAGGTAATTCCCTTCGGGTCCGAGATGGTTGTGCACCACGTCCAAGATGACGCCCAGCCCGGCCGCATGCGCGGCGTCAACGAAACGAACCAGCGCCTCGGGGCCGCCGTACGCCTCGTGCACCGACCACGGTGCCACTCCGTCGTAACCCCAACCCCAGCGACCGGGGGATGCGGCCAAGGGCATGAGTTCGACGGCGTCGATGCCGATGCCGGAGAGGTAGTCGAGCCGCGAGATCGCCCCGTCGAGGGTGCCTTCGGGAGTGAAGGCACCTATGTGAATCTCATAAGACACGGCGCCGCGCAGGTCGATCCCGGTCCAGGACATGGGGCGGGCCAATACGGCGTCGTCGACGACACGGCTGAGCCCATGCACACCGTCGGGTTGACTGAGGGTGCGTGGATCGGGCCGCGCATCCCCACCGTCGAGACAGAATCCATACCTGGCGCCCGGCGGAAGATCGCGCTCGGCGATCCACCATCCGGGCCGTTGCGGGTCGCGTTCCATGGGCCACCGTGCCCCGTCGAAGAACAGTTCCACCAGTTTAGGCCGGGGGGCCCACACAGCGGGCCTCATGCGACCAGCTCCAACAGAGCCACCGGAGCCTGGTCCAGAAGGTTGACCAGCAACTGAGCCCCTCCGTTGAACTCGCGTCCGGTCAAGAGGTCACGGAACCGACCCTCGGGAAGGATGATCTGGTGCTCGCCCCAGCCACCGAGTTCCTCCAGCAGCGACGGGAGACGGGTGGCGACGGTGACCGCAACTACACCATCTTGGGTGCCTCGGGCAAAAGCCACGGCATGTCCGCTCGTGGTGGGAACGGGGGAATAGGTTGCCGACGTTCCCCGGAACGCGTCGGGATGCCGACGGCGCAGCCGTAGCGCCAAGGCGGTGACCCGCAGCTTCTCCGCATCCAGACTGCGGGGACCGCCAGCGTCGATTCCCGCCAGAAGGTCGGTGCGGTGGGCGAAGTCCACGGGACGTCGGTTGTCTGGATCTACCAAGGACAGACTCACCAATTCGCATCCCTGGTAGGTATCTGGGACCCCCGGCATGGTGAGCTGGATCAGCTTGGCTCCCAGGATGGTGGCCCTCACCGACGCGGCGGTAGCGGTGGTGAGGGCGTCGAGCGCGGCGCCCACCTCGGGTGAGTTCAGCGCCGTGTGGGCCAACTCGAGCACCGCCTCCTCGTAGGCATGATCGGGTTCTGTCCAGGTGGTCTTGTCCTTCGCCTCACGCATCGCCTTGATGAGGTAGTTCTCCAGCCGGCGCGCCTCAATGGGCTGGCCACCGGCTGAGGTCCCCGGCAGACGCCATGTGGCGGCGAGCGTCTGCCACAGCAGTAATTCGGTTGCCCCGTCGACGAGCGGGGAGCGAATGGACTGGGTGGCCTGCCGTAGTTCGCCCAGGCACTGTTCCCAGGCGCGTGAATGCTCGAGCAGTGAGGACAGACGATGCCGTACGTCCTCGGAGCGTTTCGTGTCGTGCGTCGATAGCGTGGTCATCGTGGCCGGCCAGTCCGCGCCAAGCTGTTCGCAGAATCCGTGAAAGGCATCTGGAGTGATCCCCACCGCGGTGGGTTCGCTGCCCACCTCGTTAACGGCGACGAAACGGTTCCAGCGGTAGAACGCGGTGTCTTCCTTGGATTTGGCCATGACGGGGCCGCAGGTCTGTGCGAAGCGGATCATGAACTCCGCCCGCAGCTCCTCGGGCGTTGGATCGCCTAGCGGGTTGACTCGCGGAGAACCCACCGGGGCGAGGGTCTCCGAACCGCGGCCCTCCTCACCGGTACCGGGATCGCCGCAGGCCAAGGCCACGACGAGGTCCAGAGTGGCGTGATGATCCTCGGGGAGTTCCTCGCGAGCCCGCTGAGCCGCTTCCTGCACCACGCGTCGCTCATCCTCCGAGGCGGGGAGGCCAGGTTCGAGGTAGGCGCGGTACCGGTCGAAATTGACCAACAAGGCCCGGATGGAGCGGTTGAAGGAGCGCCACGAGTGGTCCCAAAGCCGGAGGTCGTGCTCGCAGATGGCTTCGGCCAGTGCGGTCAAGCGGGTGACCTCGGCGAACTGGACGGTGCGCACCACCTGCTCCTTTGCCTTGTGGAGCACCTGGGTGAACCAACCCTCGTCGCTGATTCGCTCCCAGATGTCGTTGAGTCGCGGCAATTGATTGGGGTCATGGAAGAGGCCCTCCACCCGCAGGAGTGAGTCGTATCCGGTGGTTCCGGCGCAACGCGACCCCACCGGCAACGGCTCGTGCGGTTCCAGGATCTTCTCCACCACCACCCAGGCCCCGCCAGTGGCGCGTTGCAGCCACTGCAGGTAGCCGCGAGGCGTGGCCAGCCCGTCGGGGTGGTCGATCCTGAACCCGTCGATGAGACCCTCCCGGTGCAATTCGATGAGTTTGGCGTGGCTGGCCTCGAACACCTCGGGGTCCTCGACGCGGATGGCGGCCAGCGTGTCGACATCGAAGAAGCGACGGTAATTGAGTTCCTCGCCGCCCACCTTCCAATAGGACAGCCGGTACCACTGCCGCTCGAGCAAATCGGTCAATTCAAGATTTTCGGTGCCGGGACGGATGGGAAATACATGGTCGTAATACACCAGCACCGGTTGTGGCTCGCCCCAGATTTCGCGCTCCTCGACGGCGATGGTGCCTGCTGCCAACTCCTCCCCGATGCGGTTGCCGAGCACGGGCATGAGCACCGCGCGGGAACGGCTGAGATCGACATCGAACCAGTTTCCGTATGGCGATTTCTGCCCGTGTCTCAGGGCGTCCCACAGGGCACGGTTGTGCCACAGCGGAGTCGGGACGGCCATGTGGTTAGGGACGACGTCAACGACGAGGCCCAAACCGTTTGCGTGGGCTGCCGCGGCCAAGCGGCGGAATCCCTCCTCGCCTCCGCACTCCCGGCTGATGACGCTGTGATCCACCACGTCGTAACCGTGGGTGGAACCGGGCGCGGCTTGGAGGATGGGCGAGCAGAAGACGTGCGAGACTCCGAGCCGTGCCAGGTAAGGCACGTGTGCGGCGGCGTCGTCGAAGGTGAACCCGGCGTGTAGCTGTAGACGGTAGGTGGACGTGGGGACAGGCGAGCTAGTCACTCGTCGATCCTATCCGGAGCCTGTGGATATGTGTCATGCCCTCACCTGATGCGAGCTACACCTGCGGATGGCCAGCCTCCGAGTATCCGCCTCCACCGTCGAGGATGTGGGCGATGCGTCGCGCCGACAACTCTGATACATGTCCTGCGACGTCACCAGGCGCGATCCAGTGCGCCTCGCGGATCTCATGATCGTTGGGCATGGGAGCCGACGCGTCGGGCAGGACACCGCCGTCGAAGATGAGTTCGATGGCGTCGGACCACCCGAGGTATGGCGGCATCCAGTCCACGAGCGCTGGCGGGCCGAGCGTGACGGCGAGGCCGAGTTCCTCGGCGATCTCGCGTTCAGCGCCGGCACGGGGAGACTCGCCGGGCTCCACGACGCCGCCAGGCAGTTCCCAGTCATCCTTGTAGGTGGTTTCCAAGAGCAGCACTCTGCCAGTGGCATCGCGAAACAAGGCGTGTGCGATGACCCTTTTCTTCGGCAGCAGCGAGTCGAGCACACCGGTGAAACCATGCGCGCCGTAGACCGGGTCCACCGCGAGCCTTCCGTAGACTAGGGCGTCGCGGTAGACCCCCGGCTCGGGCTCCAAGATGCAGCGCAGCCGTCCCTCGAGCCGGAATCCGGCACGGTGTAGGGCCACGCGGGCGTTGGTGTCCCACTCCGGTAACTCCACCTGGAGCCGACGTAGGTTCTGCCCGATGAGCGCGTCATCCGCGGCGAGTGAGACGGCACGCTCCAACGTGGCGGCATCCACATCTTGCGCGTCCCAGCGGAGCCGGCCGACGCCGTTGCTGACGTCGACCGACACGCGAAATTGACTCATTGAGCCGAGCGGCGCAGCCAGACCGAGCCGAGCGGGGGAACGGTGACGTGCGCCCGCGCTGGGAAGTGACGCCAAGGCTCGTCGAGAGCCGTGATCTCACCGAGGTTGCCGAAGTCGCCCGAGCCATCGTAGATGGGGGCGTCGGTGTTGAGGATCTCTTCCCAGGTGCCCGCGAGCGGCAGGCCGATCTCGTAGTCGCGTAAGGGCTCGGGGGAGAAGTTGGTGATGCAGGCGACGTGGTTGCCCTCGGCGTCGTTGCGCACCCAGGCAAGCGTGTTGTGGTTGTTGTCGTCGGCGTTGATCCAGGTGAACCCTTCGGGAGCATTGTCAAGGGTGTACAGCGGCGGGTTGTCGCGGTAGATCTGATTGAGGTCGCGGAACAGGCGTTGGAGGCCGCCGTGGCCCCACAACTCGCTGACCCACCATTCGAGGGAGACCTCCTCGTTGAACTCGGGACGCTGGCCGAACTCGCAGCCCATGAAGATGAGTTGCTTGCCGGGGAAGCCCCACATGAACGAGTAGTAGGCGCGCAGCGTGGCGAACTTGCGCCAGTCGTCCTGCGGCACCTTGTTGATCATGGAGCCCTTGCCATGCACCACCTCGTCATGGCTGATGGGCAGCACGAAGTTTTCCGAATACGCGTAGACCATGGCGAAGGTCATGAGGTTGTGCTCGTATTGGCGATAGATCGGGTCCAGAGACAGGTAACGCAGGGTGTCGTTCATCCAGCCCATGTTCCACTTGAACCCGAAGCCCAAGCCGCCCTCGTGGACGGGCTTGGTGACGCCACCGAAGCTGGTGGACTCCTCGGCGATCATGACGACGCCCGGCTCGCGCTCGTAGAGGTGCCGATTGACGTAGCGCAGGAAATCGATCGCTTCAAGATTCTCGCGACCGCCGTACTGGTTGGGTACCCACTGTCCCTCGTCTCGGGAGTAGTCGAGGTAGAGCATGGAGGCGACGGCGTCAACGCGAAGCCCGTCGATGTGGAATTCCTGGACCCAATACAAGGCGTTGGAGACGAGGAAGCTCTTCACCTCGTTGCGGCCGTAGTTGAAGATGTAAGTGCCCCAATCGCGGTGCTCTCCCTGACGCGGGTCGGCGTGCTCGTAGAGGGCAGTGCCGTCGAAGCGGCCAAGGGCCCAATCGTCCTTGGGGAAGTGGCCCGGAACCCAGTCCATGATGACGCCGATGCCGGCCTGGTGGAGCCGGTCGATGAGGTAACGCAGATCATCGGGCTTGCCGAAACGCGACGTGGGGGAGTAGTAGCCGGAGACCTGATAGCCCCAGCTTGGTTCGAAGGGGTGCTCCGCCAGCGGCATGAACTCTACGTGGGTGTAGCCCTGCCAGGTCACGTAGCTGACCAGTTCCTCGGCGAGGTCGAGGTAGCTCTTGCCACGTCGCCAACCTCCCAGATGCACCTCATAGATGCTCATGGGCTCGGCGTGCGCCTTGGACGTGCGTCGCTTCTCCATCCACTCGTCGTCAGACCAGACGTACTTCGATTCGTAGACGATCGACGCGTTCGCGGGGGCCTGCTCGCTGAACTTGGCCATCGGATCGATCTTCTCGATCCACTGACCCTCACCCGTCTCGATGCGGAACTTGTACAAGGTGCCTTCTTCGAGGCCCTCGATGAAGGTGCCCCACACGCCGGAGCCGGGGATGAGCTCCATGGGGTCGCCCGTCCACCAGTTGAAGTCGCCGATGACCTGCACTGATCGTGCGTTGGGCGCCCAAAGGGCGAATCTTACGCCGGTGATATCACCGCGTTCCTCGTCGTGAACGGTGACTACGGAACTGCCGAGGCGCTTCCATAGCTCAGTGTCGCCGCCGTTGTGGAACCCTTCCAAGTCCCAGCCTGTGAGTCCGCCGAAACGGTCGTGTGCCATGTTTGCTCCTTCGGTGAGTCCTGGAAGGAACTCTAGTCGGCGGTGCGAAACCTATGCGACGAAGGGCGAGAAAGGAAAGCGGGTCCGCGGAATTTCACGCAATATGCCTGAAGTGGGCATATAGTGAGGTATGGGACTGACCACATCTTCTTTCTGGATCCTCACGGTGCTGGCCGCCGGGCGTCGGCATGGGTACCAACTCATGCGAGAGGTGGACTTGAGATCTGGCGGTGCGGTAGCGCTGAAGGCCACGACGCTGTACGCGTCGCTTGACCGGCTCGAACAGGACGCGCTGATCGAGCCAGACGGCGAGGAGATCGTCGATGGAAGGGCCCGCCGTTACTACCGGATCACCGAGTTGGGACGCGGTCGACTGGCTGCGGAGGCAGGCCTTCTTGAGAGCCGTGCCGCCGCTGCTCGGGAGACTCTCTCGGCGGACACGCCCGCGGCTGGTGCAAAGGAGGTGCCGACATGAATATCGAGGGCTTCCGGCGACTCCTGCGGTGGTATCCGCGGTGGTGGCGCGAACGCAACGGCGAGGTGCTGCTTGGCACGCTGCTCAGCGACGCTCAGCGCCGCGGGCTTGACCGGCCCAGCATCGCCGAGCGTGCCTCAGCGTTCGTTCATGGCCTCGGGCTGCGCCTAGATGAGAGACTGACCTGGTACTGCTCTGCCCTAGCCCTCGCGGTATCCGCTTTGGGGTTCGCACCTGGCAACTGGGGCATCCCCAGCGGCAGGGGGTGGTCCTTGTTCTGGGGTGCAGCGGCCGCCTTGCTTCTCGGGCTCGCATGGTTGAGCGTGCTGCATCGCTGGGGTCTGTCCGCTCCGCGGACCCTCCTATGCGTGTTGCTGCTCGGGGCACAAGTGCCATTGTCGGTCTTGGCAGTGTTGCGCGGACTGGAGATCGTGATCATGGGCGACGCATGGTGGTCCGCTCCCTTCGTTGGCGCGGATGCTCTGCTGAGGATCAGCGTTTTGGTTCTGATGGTGGGAGTGTGTTTCATTGCCAGCCACGGGGTGCTCAGGCATCGGCTCAACGCTCCTGGCTGGTTGGTCGTCGTCCTAGCCGCCAGCATCACGGGGTGCACATCTGCGGTACTCAGCGTCCTACCGTCAGGCGCGGTCCTCCCAGCGCTCCTGACCGTGAATTGGCTCCAGAGCGGTGGGAAGACGAGGGATGTCTATCCGCCACTTGGCCTTGTGCCTCGACGGATCTTCATCCTCGCTGGAGTATTGGCGAGCGGTGGATTAGTGGTGGCGCTGACCGGCGCGTCCTTGCCGGACGCCCTGTCGAGGCGATCTCTGGGGGTACAGGTTGCCTGCGTGGCGCTCATGCTCATGTTCCTTGGGTGGGGGCTTTGGGCAGCCTCCCTACGCCGACGTGGTGTGCGAGCCCCGGGCTGGCTGGTGTTCGCACTGGCGGTGATCGCCTCAGGCTGCTACCTGTTTGCCTTCAGGCTCGAGGCCCAAGGGAGGCAATCGCTGATTGCCGTCCTCGCGGGCGGTGTCCTTGGGGCATTTGCGCTGGGAAGGGCGGTATGGCTGGGAAGCCGTGAGCATGGCTCGTGCCGTGCAGCCGTGCTCGCTGGCTGCGCATGTGTGGCCTTCCTATCGATCGGTTTCCCCGAGCCGATGTGGGTGATCATGGCCCCCATGGTGCTGGTATTCGCTCTGCGTTACGGCCAAGCTCAGCGATCGCGCGCTGAGCCGAAAGCGGTCGTACAGGCCGGCGCTGGCGGCCGGAGCGATCATCCGTGAGGCTGGTTCGTGAGCCAGTAGGACAGAGGGACATCGATGAGGTGGGGCCGGTACCTGAATTCGTACCGAGCCTCATAGGCAGCCTTGTCGGCCTCGTACGCGGTTAGGAGGGGCGAGCCTTCGGCCACGCCGTACCCCGTCAGGAAGGCGGCCCGGCTTTCCTGAAGCCACCCCGCCGGAGCGTCGCCGGCCGCCGCAGCGTAGGCGAGAGAACGCAACATTCCCGCCACATCCCGCAACGGTGAGTCGGGCAGCCGCCGCTGTGTCAGAGACTTGAGCGGTTCACCCTCGAAGTCGACGTATCGCCACTGGCCGCGGCTGAGGAGGACCTGGCCCAGGTGACAGTCCCCGTGGATCCGTTGCGTCATCACCGGGCCGTCGGCAACGGCATCAAAGATGGCGCGCGCGGCCGTGCGATGTCCGGCCAGTGCCGGGACCTCCGCGGCAGCCTCCTCGAAGCGGGTACGCCATCCCTCGGCTAACTCGCCGCCGTCCGCGCTACCGGTGGGCAACCGCTCGGCGAGTACTCGGTGCACGATGGCCAAGGCGCCACCGAGGGCCAATGCGTGTTCCCCGAAGGCGCGCTTCTCCCGCGCGAACTCGCAGGCCACAACGTAGCCATCCGAAGGTTCTGGCAACGCCTCTAAGAAGATGGCCAGATCCGTGTCCCCGTTGCGCCATGTTCCCAACAACTCGGCGACAACCCCCGAACCGGCGAGGGCCTCTTGTAACTCCACCTCGACGTTGCGGCCAGGTTCGAGCCGGCGAAACACCTTCGCCAAAGCCTGGTCGCCAAAGAAGACAGTGGTGTTGGACTGCTCGCCCTTGTAGCGCCGGGCGGGTAAACCCTCCGGCATGATCGCCCGAGCTTCGAACCCCTCGGCGCCACTCCGCAACGCCTCCAGCAGCACCTCGCCGTCGTCGCAGGCATCGATGGGATGCTGCGGGTCGCGGTAACTCAGGGGCACGAAGAACCGCTGCCGGACGCCATCGGCGCCATTGACGTCGAGATAGGCGGGCCGAAGCCGCTCACTGACCCACGGGCCCAACTCGACGCCTGCCAGCGTCGAGCCTCGGGCCGAGAACCAGCGCGATCCCTGGGCAAGCTCCCACAGATATCGGGCGAGCCGCTGGTTCACTCTGCTGTCACATGCAGGATGTGAGCGGGCTGACCTGGATAGAGACGCACGAAGGCACGCTCCCCCCAGAGATAGCTGGCTCCGGTAAGTTCGTCGCGGACCCGGAGCTGGGCGCCACGCGGAAAACCGAGGGCCTCGAAGTTGAGCATCAACTCGGATTCCACGGTGTTGTCTGGGTCGAGCGAACACACCACCAGGACGACGTCGTTACCGTCGAACTTGGAGTAGGCGATCACCTTGTCGTGTGGAGCGTGGTGGAAATCGATGTCACGCAGTTGCTGTAGGGCCGGGTGCTGGTCGCGGATCGCGTTGAGCTTGCCCAGCAGAAGGTTCAGGTTGGGTTGGGCGTCGAAGTCGCGTGGCCTGTACTCGTACTTCTCGGAGTTGAGATACTCCTCCTTGCCGGGGGCCAGCGGCTCGTGCTCGAACAGCTCGAAGCCGGAGTAGACGCCCCAACTGGGCGACAGCGTCGCGGCCAAGATCGCCCGGATGGCAAACGCTGCTGGATTGCCCGATTGAAGGAAGAAGGGATTGATGTCGGGCGTGTTGACGAAGAAGTTCGGGCGGTAGTACCCCGACATCTCACCCGAGAGCTGCTTGAGATACTCCTCCAACTCCCACTTCTCGTTGCGCCACGTGAAGTACGTGTAGCTCTGCTGGAACCCGACCTTGCCCAAAGCAGCCATCATCTGGGGCTTAGTGAACGCCTCAGCCAGGAAGATCACCTCCGGGTTGGTCTCTCCGATGCGTCCGATGAGCCAATCCCAGAACTCGACGGGCTTGGTGTGTGGGTTGTCGACGCGGAAGATCGTCACGCCACGATCGATCCAGAACCGCACGATGCGCAGCACTTCGTAGTAGATGCCGACCGGATCGTTGTCGAAATTGATGGGGTAGATGTCTTGGTACTTCTTCGGCGGGTTTTCCGCGTAGGCGATGGTGCCGTCCATGCGAGTGGTGAACCATTCTGGATGCTCTTGCACCCAGGGATGATCCGGCGACGCCTGCAGAGCCAGATCGAGAGCGACCTCCATGCCCAAGGAGCGGGTCTTGGCCACGAACGCGTCGAAGTCATCGAAGTCGCCCAAGTCCGGATGGATGGCGTCGTGTCCACCCATGGGTGAGCCGATAGCCCATGGCGATCCCGGATCCTGCGGGCCGGGAGTCAGCGAGTTGTTCTTTCCCTTGCGGAACGCGTTTCCGATTGGATGGATGGGCGGCAGGTAGACGACGTTGAAGCCCATCTTTGCCGCCGCCTCCAGCCGGCCATGGGAGCTGTCGAAGGTACCCGAATGCCACGTGCCATCCGGCTCCAACCATGCGCCTTGCGAGCGTGGGAAGAACTCATACCAGGACGAATATAGGGCGCGGCGCCGCTCCACCCGGATCGGGTAATCGGCGGTGGGGGACACCAGTTCCCGGGGGCCGAACCGACCCATGGCACGCCCGACCGGCGCGGAGGTGATTAGCTCGAGCACCTCGTCGAGGTCGGCCTCGGGATGCAACGACTCGATGGATGCGCGCAACAGGCTTGCTGCCCCAGGAACCCGTGCTGATTCCGCCTGTTGAGCCGCCCGCTCAAGGAGATCCCGGCCCTCCATGAGCACCAAGTCGATGTCGACGCCGACGGGCAGTTTCTTGGTGGCGTGGTGGAGCCATGTGCCCCATGGATCGGACCAGGCCTCCACTCGAAAGGTCCAATCTCCCTCGGCAGCCATGCGGACATGGGCTTGCCAGATGTCAAGCCCCATGGGCTCTACCTGAGTCATGTCCACGCGACGCTGGGTTCCACCCGGAGAGGTGAGGATCACGGAGGCGTTGACGGCATCGTGGCCCTCGCGGAACACGTTGGCCTGGATCAGGATGCGTTCGTGCACCACCGCCTTGATGGGATAGGCACCAGATTCGATGACGGGGCTGACCCCGGTCACAGGGATGCGGCCGAGGCCGCCTTCGGTGCGGATGATGCGCTTGCTGAGTCGTGGCAGGTATTCCTCGGTCACGACCCCAGCCTAACCCCCTGGCCCAGCCAACCAGGGGCCTGGGGGTCACGCGAGACGTGACGTCTTGGCCTGGAGGTCGAGCAGTTCGGCGGCGCTGAGAGGAACCTTGGCCCGCATGACCGCGACCACGCGCCCAGGCAGCCAGAACTGCGTTCCCGGGAACAGTTCCTCCTCAGGTAACTCCTCCGCATCGGCGCTGTGCCACACAATGTCGTAGCCGTATCCCCAAGGCAGGCCAGGCAGAGTGATCTCCACCGGGTCCGGGGAGGAGTTGAACCAACTGAGAAAAGCCTCATGGTCGTTGGAGACATACATGCCCAGGAGGCGACGGGACCCATCGTGCCAGGCGTCGTGACCCATCTCTCCGAAGTGGCCATCCATCCAGGTCAGGTCGACGCGGCGTAGGTTCTCGCCACCTTCACCCAGAATCTCGGTGTGATAGCCGAAATCCTTGGGTCGCAAGATGCAATGGGCCTGCCGGAGGCGGATCAGTGCAGCGATCCGGTCGCGCACCTCGCGCCATTCCGGCGGTGTATCCCAATTGACCCAGGAGATGGTGGAGTCTTGGCAATAGGCGTTGTTGTTGCCGTCTTGGGTACGGCCGAACTCGTCTCCGGCCACCAGCATAGGGGTGCCGGCGGCGAGCAACTGGGTGGCCATGAGATTGAGCACCTGCCGGCGTCTCAGCGCGTTGATCACGGGGTCGGTGGTCTCACCCTCCCAGCCGTGATTCCAGGACCTGTTGTTGTCGCTCCCGTCGCGGTTCGACTCGCCGTTGTCGAGGTTGTGCTTCATGTCGTAGCTGACCAGGTCGCGCATGGTGAACCCATCGTGCGCGGTGACGAAATTGATGCTGGTCTGTGGGGAACGTCCCGGTTGGTCGAATAAATCTGGCGACCCGGCAAGCCGAGTGGCCAATTCCTGAACGCCGTGCACCGCGCCGCGCCAATAGTCGCGGATGTGATCGCGGAACCGGTCGTTCCATTCGTGCCAGCCTGGGCCCCACGAGCCGACCTGATAACCATACGGACCCACGTCCCAGGGCTCGGCGATGATCTTGATGTCGTCGAAGAGCGGATCAGCGGCCAACTCCGCTTTGAAGGGATGGCTTTGGTCGACGTGATGGTGCTGGTCTCGGATGAGGGTGGTGGCCAGGTCGAACCGGAATCCATCGACCCCCATTTCGGTGACCCAATAGCGAAGCGAATCGAGCACAAGCCGACGGACCATGGGGTTAGAGGTGTCCACCGAGTTCCCGCAACCGGTGACGTCGTAGTCGTGACGGTTGTCGTTGGTCAGTCGATAGTAGGCGCGGTGATCGATACCTCGCATGGACAGGGTGGGCCCGTCTTGGCCGCCCTCACCGGTGTGGTTGTAGACGACGTCGAGCAGTACCTCGATCCCGGCCTCATGCAACGCGGAGACCATGGCCTTGAAATCAGCCACCTGGGTGCCAACCGCGTCGCGGGGCACGTAAAACGCATGAGGGGCGAAGTAACCCAGGGTGTTGTATCCCCAGTAGTTGCTCAGCCCTCTCAGGGTGACGAAGGGCTCGGAGACGAAATGCTGTAGCGGCAGGAACTCGATGGCCGTGATCCCGAGATCGACCAGATAGTCGATCACGGGAGGCTGGGTCAAGGCCAGGTACGAACCGCGCAATTCCTTGGGAATGGCGGGATGCAGCTTCGTCAGACCACGCAGATGGGCCTCGTAGATGATCGTCTCCGACATGGGGCGGCGGCGAGCCACCGGTGTCGGCGGAGGGGTGTCGGCCACCACCACGCCCAGCGGTACGGCCCCCAGCGAATCGATTGGGGACTGTGTTCCTGGATCGCCGGGCATATATCCATGGATCGGGCCGTGGAAGTCGAGCCCTCCGGAGATGGCGCGTGCATAGGGATCCAGCAGGATCTGGGCGGGGTTGAATCGGGATCCGCCGGGCGGATCCCACGGTCCATGCACGCGATATCCGTAGAGTTGCCCGTCGCTCACCCCGGGCACCTCGACCCGCCAGATGCCATCATCGCTACGGGCCATGTCCAGCGCGCGTTGGCGATTCAACGTGCCAACCAAAACCAACTCCACGGCCGTGGCGTTGGGGGCCCACAAGGCAAAGCGTGCCCCTTCGGGGGTCAGCCTCGCGCCAAGAGCGTGGGTATCAGGGTGGGTCATGTGGATCCTCACGGAGATTCGCAGCGAGACATTCTGCCATGCCGAGCGCGAAAGACAATCGCGGCGTGTCGCGGCTGGCCTGTCGCGTGGTGTCGCGGACGCTTGGTTATAGCCTACGTGAATGCCCGACCCCGTCTACCTGGATCACGCAGCGTCCTCGCCCATGCGAGAGGAGGCCTTGAGCGTGTATGCGGAGGTGGCCACGCTGACCGGGAACCCGTCGGCCCTGCACCGGCTGGGGCAACGGGTCAGGGCGCGGCTGGAGGCCGCTCGCGAGGAACTTGCGACAGCGGTGGGAGCACATCCCAGCGAGGTGATCTTCACGGGTTCAGGTTCGGAGGCCAATACCCTTGCCGTCTTGGGGGCCTGGTCGGCGGGCAGAGACGCGGGAAGGGGACGCTGCCTCGTTTCCGCCATTGAGCACCCATCGGTGGCCGAGGCGCTCACGCGTGGTGCCGTGGCCCTGCCGGTGACGTCCGAGGGAGTGGTCGATATCGACCAGGCGCGGCGGCTCATCACCCCGGAGGCTGCCGTGGTGTGTGTCATGAGTGTCAACAACGAGACGGGTACTACGCAGCCGGTCGCGGAGATCGCGCAGGTGGCCAACGACGTGGGAGCGCCGCTGCACACCGATGCCGTTCAGGCGCTGGGGCATGTCGAGGTGGACTTCGCCAGTAGCGGGGCACAGCTCATGAGCCTCTCGGGTCACAAGATCGCCGGGCCGGTGGGGATCGGTGCCCTCCTCGCACGTCGCGACGCGCCTCTTCGCCCAGTCGGTCTGGGCGGAGGACAGGAGCGCGGAGTGCGTTCCGGTACGGTTCCCGTCGCCCTGGCCGCGGCGTTCGCGCGTGCCGCCAGTCTGGCTGTCAATGAACTCGCCGTCCAGGCGGCTCGGATGCGGGAGCTTCGGCAGCGAGTGACGCACTGCGTGCTCGCGGCGGGTGGACGGCTCAACAGCGGCGCTGATGGCGCCCCCCATATCGTCAACGCCACCTTTCCCGGTATTCGCGCCGATGACCTTCTGGTGGTGCTCGACCAGTATGGCGTTCACGCCTCCGTGGGGAGCGCCTGTAAGGCGGGTGTACATCAACCCTCAGAGGTGTTGCTCGCCATGGGGCGCGGGCTCGACGAGGCCACGCAGAGCCTGCGATTCTCCCTGGGGCGCACCACGACGGACGCCGACATCGACCGTTTCCGTGACGTCCTCCCCGAGGCAGTGCGTGCCGCCCGCGCCGCATTCACCGCGTAGGCTCGGCACACGTTAGTGAGTGAAGGATTTTGATGCGAGTACTGGTTGCCATGTCCGGCGGAGTGGATTCCGCTGTCGCCGCGGCCCGCATGGTCGCCGCGGGATATGACGTGACTGGGGTGCACCTTGCCCTGTCGAAGAATCCTGCGTCCTATCGCTCCGGGGCGCGCGGATGTTGCTCGCTTGAGGATTCGCACGACGCCCGGCGAGTGGCGGATACGCTCGACATCCCGTTCTACGTGTGGGATTTTGCCGACCAGTTCCACGAGGCGGTCGTGCGCGACTTCATCGACGAGTACCGCGCCGGGCGTACGCCCAATCCGTGCCTAAGGTGCAACGAGAGGATCAAGTTCGCCGCAGTGCTGGAACGTGCCGTCGCCCTCGGGTTCGACGCGGTGGCCACGGGACACTACGCGCGCTTGGAGAGTCGCCCGGGCGGGGGCGTGTCCCTAAGGCGCGCTGCGGACCGGGCCAAGGACCAGTCCTATGTGCTGGGCATGCTGAACCAGGGCCAGCTCTCGCGTTGTCTGTTTCCCATCCACGACGTCGAGAAGCCGGCGGTCCGGGAAGAGGCGAGGCGACTCGGATTCGGCGTGGCGAGGAAGCCCGACAGCCATGACATTTGTTTCATCGCCGACGGCGATACGCAGGGTTTCCTCGGCCGTTATATCGACGAGACCCCGGGCGACATCGTGGACTCCGGTGGGGCCGTGCTCGGGACCCACATGGGTACCCACCGCTACACGGTGGGCCAGCGCAAGGGGCTCGACCTGCGAGTCCCCGCCGCCTCGGGCGAGCCCCGTTACGTGCTCAGCATCGAACCTGCCAGCAACACCGTCGTGGTGGGAACGCGCGACGAACTCGCCGTCACGCGCCTAGTGGGCATCCGAGGCACCTGGACCGAGGAACCCGTGGCCGGCTCGTGGCGCGGGCAGGCGCAATACCGGGCGCATGGAACTCCGCAGGATGCCACCATCACCGCTGTCGATGGCGGGCTTCATGTCGCCCTTGACGAGCCAGCATCCGGCGTGGCGCCAGGCCAGACAGTGGTGGTCTACGACGGCGATCGTGTGGTGGGCAGTGCCATCATCGCGGAGGCCCACCGATGAAGATCACGGCGGCCGGCTCCTTGCCGGGAGACGACTTCAGAGGAGCGCTCGCCGCCATGGCTGAGCATTTCCCCGAGGTACTGCCCTGGCCCGAACTGCCAGCCAGAGGCATTGGGTCGGGCATGATCGGCCGGGTCATCGGGCTAATCGACGGGCTCGGATTCGACGTGCGGCCCTCGGGGTGGAGGCTGACGGCGCATCCCGGGGCCGAACAGCGCCGGGCGGCCGCGCAGTGGCGCCGCGATCTCGACGACGCCGAGGAGCTTCTCCACGGCTTCGCGGCCACCCTCAAGGTAGCCATCGCAGGGCCCTGGACCCTGGCATCGTCCATCGAACTTCCCAGGGGAGACGTGCTCCTCGCCGATCACGGTGCCCGCAGGGAAGTGAGCCAAGCCCTCCAGGCTGCTGTCGCTCAACTCGGGCAGGAACTAGCCAGGCGATTGCCTGCCGCCGAGGTGTGGTGGCAGATCGATGAACCCTCGCTGCTGGCCGTGCGCGATGGCAAGATCCCAACCGCGAGCGGCTTCTCGAAGCACCGCGGCGTGACGGAGCCGGACCTGGTGGAGGCGCTGAGGCCACTCGCCACGGGGGCCGTCCTGCATTGCTGCGCCCCCGGGCGGTGGCTGGACTTGGCGCGACGCTGCGGGTTCGCCGGAGCCTCAGTGGATTCCCGCCTCGTCGATCTCGATGACCTGGCCGCCTGGTGCGACGAGCGCCGCGGCCTCGTGCTTGGCGTCGTTGACACGACGCGTCCCCCGCAGGGTGTCGACGATCTCGTCCGTGCCGGGGTGGGACCGTTGCGCCAGATTCAGGCCGATGCCGGGACGGACCTACTCCTTGGCACCGCGTGCGGCTTGGCTGGCTGGAATCCACGCGACGTCGTAGGCCAACTTGAGGCGCTGCGTCGAGCCGCGGCGCTCGTCGAGGAGGCCCTCGCCCACGGATGACGAGGGACGTCCCGCGCGGGCCAGCCGATAGAATGCTTTGGTGCGCGTGTTCTCCAACCTGAACCTCGACGGCGGCGCCCCCACCAGGGCGCAGCCCGGACGCGGCGTGTGGGGGCCCAGGGGAGTGCCCAGCACCAGATGGAAGAAGATCCAACGCGTTATCGTGCCCATCATCGTGGTGGCGATCGCCATCGGGCTGTTCTTCCTGGGACGGATGTTCTACCTCATCCTGACGGGACAGTAGAGCCCCGTCATCGGGCGCGGCGGAGCAGAGCCCCCATGGAGCAGGGGCCTTAAGATGGTGCCGCCCGGCTCTAGGAAGGAAGCACGTGTCGATCACAGCCGCAGAAGTCGCCCGTCTCGGCGCGCTGGCGCGCATCCAGCTCACCGATGAGGAATGCGAGGCGCTCGCGCCCGAACTCGACGTCATCTTGGGTTCCGTACGTCGGGTCTCGGAGGTCGCCGGACCCGATGTGGCCATGGCGACTCACGCCCTGCCGCTGACCAACGTGTTTCGCGCCGACGAGGTTCACGAGCCGCTCACACCGGAGCAGGCGCTCTCCGGTGCTCCTGACCAGGAGGACGGTCGGTTCCGCGTTCCCCAGATCCTGAGCGAGGACTGATGAACCTGCTGGCCAAGACCGCCGCCGATCTGGGTCGCCTCATGGCCGACGGCGACCTCACCTCGGAGACCCTCACTCAGGCATGCCTGGAGCGGATCGCTGCCCTCAACGGTGAACTCAACGTCTTTGTCCATGTCGACGCCGACGGCGCGCTCGCCCAGGCGCGCGAGATCGACCGACGCCGGGCAGCGGGCGAGAAGATGGGTCCGTTGGCTGGGGTGCCCATCGGAGTTAAGGACAATTTCTGCACCACGGATCAACCCACCACCTGCGGCTCACGCATGCTGGAGGGCTGGGTGCCCCCCTATGACGCCACCGTTGTGACCAAGCTACGCGCCGCGGGGCTGGTGATCGTCGGTAAGACGAATATGGACGAGTTCGCCATGGGATCGTCGACGGAGACTTCAGCGTTCGGCCCTACCCGAAACCCATGGGACCCCACCCGTATCCCCGGGGGATCCGGAGGCGGCTCGGCCGCCGCGGTCGCGTCGTACATGGTGCCTTTGGCGGTGGGCTCCGATACCGGCGGGTCCATTCGTCAGCCGGGCGCCGTCACTGGCACGGTTGGCGTCAAGCCCACCTACGGCGGAGTCAGCCGCTACGGTTTGGTAGCCATGGCCTCCAGCCTGGACCAGCCCGGCCCCTGCGCCCGCACCGCGCTTGACGCCGCGCTCCTGCACCAGGTCATCGGCGGCCATGACGCCCTCGACTCCGCCAGTCTCGACCGGCCAGTGCCTGATCTCGTCCAAGCCAGCCAAGCCGGCGATCTTCCCGGCGTGCGCGTCGGCATTGTCAAGGAGTTCGCGGGGGAGGGCTACGAGCCGGGCGTGCTCGCGCGTTTTGACGAGGCCGTCGGCCTGCTTCGCGACGCAGGGGCAGAAATCGTCGAGGTATCGTGCCCCGCGTTCGACTACGCCCTACCGGCCTATTACCTTATTCAGCCCGCCGAGCTCAGTTCCAACCTCGCCCGCTTCGACGGCATGCGTTACGGGCTGCGGGTCGGCGACGACGGCACCCACTCGGCCGAGGATGTGATGAACCTCACCCGCGAGGCGGGGTTCGGCAAGGAGGCCAAGAGACGCATCATCATTGGCACCTACGCGCTATCGGCCGGCTACTACGACGCCTACTACGGTTCCGCGCAGCGTGTGCGCAGCCTGATCCAGGACGACTTCGAGCGCGCGTTCACCACTGTTGACGTCCTCGTCTCGCCCACGACGCCCACCGTGGCCTTCGAACTCGGTGAACGCATGGCGGATCCGATGAGCATGTACCTGGCCGACTTGTGCACCATCCCGTCGAACATGGCAGGCAACGCGTCGGCGTCGTTCCCGGCGGGCCTCAGCGAGGGCTTACCGGTGGGCTTGCAGGTGATGGCACCGCCCATGGCCGACGACCGGTGCTACCGCATCGGAGCGGTGATGGAACGGGCGCTGGAGCAGCGCTGGGGAGGCCCTCTGCTGGCGCAGAACAAGGAGTGCGCGCTGTGAGCATCGACTATGACGACCTGCTGACCCGTTACGAGCCCGCACTGGGCCTCGAAGTGCATGTCGAGTTGAACACTGCTTCGAAGATGTTCTGCGGCTGCCCTACCACTTTCGGTGGTGCCCCAAACTCGCATACCTGTCCGGTGTGTCTCGGCCTGCCCGGCGCTCTGCCAGTCATCAACGCGAAGGCTGTGGAGTCGGCTATCAGGATTGGGTTGGCGTTGGGATGCGAGATCGCCACCTGGTGCCGCATGGCCCGGAAGAACTACTTCTATCCGGACATGACCAAGAACTTCCAGACCTCGCAGTACGACGAGCCAATCGCCTTCGACGGAGCCGTGGATCTCGAGGTGGATGGAGAGACGTTCCGCGTCGAGATCGAGCGCGCGCACATGGAGGAGGATGCGGGAAAGGCCACGCATGTGGGCGCCAGCGGCCGCATCCAGGGAGCGGATTACTCGCTCATCGACTACAACCGCGCCGGGGTACCGCTGATCGAGATCGTCACCAAACCCATTGTGGGCACCGGCGCGAAAGCCCCCCAGGTGGCTCGCGCCTATGTCGCCTACCTGCGTGATCTGCTGAAGGCCTTGGGGGTCTCCGATGTGCGGATGGAACAGGGCTCGTTGCGCTGCGACGCCAACGTGTCCCTGGCGCCCATCGGATCCGAGGAACTGGGCACCCGTACCGAGACGAAGAACGTCAACTCGTTACGTTCCATCGAACGCGCCATCCGCTACGAGATGACCCGGCAGGCCGCCGTACTCGATGCGGGGAAGAGAGTCAAGCAGGAGACCCGCCACTTCCACGAGGCCGATGGCACCACGTCGTCGGGCCGCTCCAAGGAGGAGGCAGAGGACTACCGCTATTTTGCGGAGCCCGACCTCATGCCGATCGCGCCCTCGCGGGAATGGGTGGAGCGGCTGCGCGCGACACTGCCCGAGCCGCCGGCCCAGCGGCGCCGTCGGCTACAGGCGGACTGGGGCTTCTCGGATGTCGACTTCGGCAACATCGTGGCCGCAGGTGCCCTCGAGCAGGTGGCGGCCACTGTCGAGGCTGGCGCGGAACCGGGGGCTGCCCGCAAGTGGTGGGTCACGGAACTGGCTCGCCGCGCCAACGAGGCCGGTGTCGAGTTGGAGGACCTGCCGATCACCCCGGCCCAGGTGGCGGGCGTTCAGAGGCTCATCGATGATGGCGTGGTCAACGACAAGTTGGCCCGGCAGGTGATCGACGGAGTGCTTGCCGGCGAGGGCGAGCCAGCCGACGTGGTCAAGGGCCGGAGGCTAGTCGTTGTCTCGGATGAGGGCGCCTTGGGGGCGGCCGTCGACGAGGCCATCGCCGCACATCCTGACATCGCGGACAAGATCCGAGCCGGCAAGGTGCAGGCCGCAGGTGCCCTTATCGGGCAGGTAATGAAGGCAATGAGGGGCCAGGCCGATGCGGGCAAGGTCCGCGAACTGATCCTTGCCCGCCTGGCCGGCTGAACACCACCGACGGCTCAGCCCTTGACGCAGAGCATGGTTTGGAGCCGGGCGACCACTTCGACCAGGTCCGACTGCGCCTGGATCACCTCGTCGATGTCCTTGTAGGCGGCCGGGATCTCGTCGAGGACGCCCGAGTCCTTCCGGCACTCGATGCCCATCGTCTGGGCAGCCAGGTCGTCGACGGTGTAGGTCCGCTTCGCCTGGCCGCGCGACATCCTCCGGCCAGCTCCATGCGAAGCCGATTGGAACGACGCTGGGTTGCCGAGCCCCCGCACGATGTAGGAGCCGGTACCCATCGATCCCGGGATGACGCCGAGGTCTCCCGCGCCGGCACGGATTGCTCCCTTGCGGGTGACGATCAATTCGAGGTCGTCGTAGGTCTCCACCGCCACATAGTTGTGGTGGCACCGGATGGGTTCCTCGAAGGAGATTGCCGGGATCAAGCGCCTCAACACGTCGCGGATGCTGGCCAGCATGACATCCCGGTTGAGCAAGGCATAGGCCTGCGCCCACCACAGGTCGTGCAGGTAGGCGTCCATCTGTGGTGTGTGGCTGAGGAACACCGCCAAGTCGCGGTCGGTCAGGCCCTTGTTATGCGTCAGGGACTGAGCGACTTCCATGTGTTCCTGGGCCAACTGGTTGCCGATACCCCGTGATCCGGAGTGCAGGGTCACCCACACCCTATCGTCGTCACCGGAACACAATTCGATGAAGTGGTTTCCGCCGCCGAGGGTGCCAACCTGGCTGATGGCCTTGGTCTCCAGGGCATCGAACCGCCGCGAGAGATGCCGCGCGTGGAGCCCTTCGAAGCCCGCGCGCATCTCCCGGAACCGCTTACCGAGGTCGTTGTGCCGCTCGATCGTGGGGGAATACCCAGAGTGTGAGCCAGTGCCCACAGGGACACCTCGCTCAATGCCGTGGCGCAGCCGGGCCAAATCGTCGGGCAACTGGTCGGTTCGCAGGCTCGTGCGTACTGCGGTCATGCCGCAGCCGATGTCGACGCCTACCGCGGCGGGCGCGACGGCTTGATGCATCGCGATGACGGAGCCGACGGTGGCTCCCTTCCCATAGTGCACGTCGGGCATGACGCGCAGGCCGTGCGTCCAAGGCAGGGAGGAGACATTGCGCAACTGCCTGATGGCGGCCTCCTCTATACCAGCCTCGTCGGCCCACATGAGGGTGTTGGTGGTACCGCTCAGCGGTACCGGGTATGCGGACATGATTGATACTCCTGTGAGATGGGGCATGACAGGTGACCCCCCGCGCCACGTGGAAGGCTGCGGTGGGGTAGGGAAAAGAAAGTGCTAGAGGGTGGCCAGCGCGGATGAGCGGCGCGCGACGGCCGCGGTTCCGCGACGATCCTGCGTGCTCATGAGCCAAACCTCTCGTTTATTCGCCCACGAAGGGCGGGTGCCGTCGTTGACACCGCCCCATAGGGTGGCAGAACTGTTGACGATGCGCAAGCAAAGTCAGTTGGCCTTGCGGGTCTCGGCGTTTTTCTGGCGCCACAACTCGCGCAGTTCGGGATCCTCCAGAACCAACCGAACCGTGGGACAGTCCTGCGGTCCGCTGGCTCCAGGGACACATAACCCGCATGGCTCACCGGGCCGCAGAGGGCACTTGGGTGTCGCGATTGGTGTGGGCACGCCCCATGTCTACCCCGCGTCCCGGTGCGAGACAAACCGACTATCGGATGATTCTTCCTGCGTCGGGTTCAGCCCGATCTCGCCGGTCATGACCGCCGCGAGTACCGCCGCGGCGGCGCCGTGGTAATTGGCTCCGTCGCCAAAGGCACTCATGTGAAGGCGAGCTTCCTCGGAACCCAGCCGTGCCGAGATACGCGATTCGAGGAACGCGACGAACTCCTGGGGCAGGTGCGTGCCGTCGTGCTGAAGCACATAGTCGGTGATGCCTGTGGTGGTGCTGATACCAGCGAGCGCGGTAGCCAACGCGTCGAGTCCGTCGAGTACGACGGCGCGTGCGTGGGCATTGTGCTGGGCAGCGGCGTAGGCCTGCTCCACGCGGTGGTAGTGCTCACCCGTCACAGCCGAAACCAGGCCCATGATGGCCCGATTACCGATGTATTCCTCGAGGCAGCCTCGATTGCCGCAGCGGCAGGCGCGGCCGAGCCGATCGACCGTGACATGTCCGAAGCCGTCAACGCGTGGCGTCCCTACCAGTTCGCCGTCTTGCACCAAGGCCAGCCCGATGCGGTCGAACAGGCTGATGGCGCCAAATGAGGGGAGTCGGGTGCCAATGCCGTAGGTCACCTCGGCCAGTGCAGTGCCGCCGAGGCTCTCGGTGGTGATCACAGGCAGGGACAACTGGGAGGTGAGGTGGTCCACGACGGCGAGCCGATCGATGCCGAAGAAGTCTGGAAGTTCGACGAGGTCACCGGAGGAGTCGACCTGAGCGTCGGCCGCGATGCCCACCCCGGCGAAGGGACGCTGGTAGCGGGCGCGGCAGTCCTCGACGAAACGGGTGAGCTTGAGGATCACCGATGCGGCGGTCTCCTGCTCCTCCCACAAGAGTCTCCGAACCCCGAGAAGACGCAGGCCGAAGTCTGCGACCCCGCCATGAAGGCCTTCGGGCGAGACGAATACGCCGCATACCACTGGGCTGTGAGGGTCGACGCGCAGCAGGCCCGAAGGGCGGCCGGTGGCCACATTGCGCCGGGTCAACTCGGAGATGAGCCCGGCGGCCTTGAGTTCCTCGACGATCGTGCCCACGGTCATGCGGGTGAGACCGGTGGCGCGGGCCAACGAGGTGCGGGTGACGGCCTGACGGCTCAGGAGAAGCCGCATGAGGTTGGCGCGGTTGGCTGAGCGAATGTGGGCGGTGTCCATTGATTTCCTCCCCGACACCCGCATGATACGGGCCCAGCCCAGCCAAGGGCGGATGAGCGCGCCGTCGAACTCGCAAAGGCACCCCCGATTTCCAGTTTGCCTCGCGACGCTACAGACTAGGACTGTGCCACTCGAACTGATGGTCGTGCTGTCGTTGGTGATCCTGACAGCGTTGGCCTTTGATTTCACCAACGGCTTCCACGACACCGGTAACGCGATGGCCACCTCCATTGCCACGGGAGCTCTGAAACCGAAGTCCGCGGTCGCGTTGTCCGCCGTGCTGAACCTGATTGGCGCGTTCCTCTCCGTAGAGGTGGCGCTCACCGTTTCCAATGCGGTGGTGAACCTGCAAGACAGCGAGGGCGCCCCGCGTCCGGAACTGATCAGCGACGGAGGCGAGGGTCTGCTCTTGATCGTCATGGCAGGCCTCGTTGGTGCCATTGTGTGGAATCTCCTGACCTGGCTGTGGAGCCTCCCATCGAGTTCTTCGCACGCGCTGTTTGGTGGTCTCGTCGGTGCGACGATCGCCGGACTAGGGTTCGATGGTGTCAAGTGGGTCGGCGACGGCACCAAGCTCGACGGCGTCGTCGGCAAGGTGATCCTGCCCGCGGTCCTGTCTCCGCTCATCGCCATCGCGGTCGCCGCGGTGGGTACCTGGCTGGTCTTCGCCATTACGCGGGGCGTGGCCGAGAAATATCGGGAGGCCGGTTTCCGATGGGGGCAGATCGGTTCGGCCTCGCTGGTCTCCCTGGCCCACGGCACCAATGACGCGCAAAAGACCATGGGGGTCATCACGTTGGCCCTCATCGCCACCGGGAGCTGGACTGATCTACACGCCGTGCCGTTTTGGGTGAAGGTCGCCTGCGCCTTGGCCATCGCGTTGGGCACCTATCTGGGTGGCTGGCGCATCATCCGCACCTTGGGCAAGGGGCTCGTGGAGATTAGCGCCCCGCAGGGTATGGCGGCCGAGGCGTCCTCGGCATCGGTGATCCTGGCATCGAGTCACATGGGCTTCGCCCTGTCGACGACGCATGTGGCCACTGGGTCCATCCTGGGCAGTGGGGTGGGTCGCCGGTCCAAGGTCAACTGGCGCATCGCCGGGCGAATGCTGATGGCGTGGGGCATCACCCTTCCCGCTGCCGCCGCGGTCGGCGCCCTCATGTGGCTCATCGGCCACCTCATCGGGGGGTTCGCCGGGCCCGTGGTCATCTTCCTCATCCTGATCGGTTCGGCCGCTTGGATGTTTTTGCATTCGAAGAAGTCGCAGGTGGATCACCGCAACGTCAACGACGATTGGGTGGACAACCTTGCCGGGACGCAGGCCTTCGAGATCGGTAAGGAGGGGGCATGAACATCGCGTGGCTTGCGTTTGAAGGTGCCTGGCACGTACTGCTGGCGGGCCTCATCCTGGGGGCAGGCCTGCCCGCCCTGTTCGCGCTGGGCATCCGTGCGCTTTCCATGGGTTCGGCGGGCGAGGAGGGCCACCAGCCCACGCTTCTGGGCAAGGTGCTGGCGGGGGCCTGCTTCGCCGTCGTCCTACTCGGGGTACTCGCAGGGATTGGGACCATCGTTGCCCACGGCTTGGGGGCCACGCTGATCTTCGACGGCATCGTGCCCACCTTCGTCACGAAATGAGGGCACTCAGAGACCGGTAATGGCCTGGCGCCACCGCTGCGCTTCCTCCGGCTCCCCGGTGATGTGTACGTCGGCGTCGCGTCCGCTGAGATGAAGCAGTAGCTCCGACGGCAGTCCCGCGATGCGAACCGTGCGGTCTCCACGGCCCATCGAGATCGTGGTGTCCGTGTCGGTGCGTACCAGCATGAGCCGCTCCCCCCACCCGAGGCGTACGCGGCGAGCCAGCACCTGAACCGGACGCCACAGATGATCCTGCTCACGCGCGGTGAGGGTCTGGGAGCGTCCGTTGGCCCGCAGCACATCCTCATGGTGGATGAAGAATTCCGGTGCATTGACGAGGGAATCGAGAGGGCGCCAGATCCACCCGGTGGTGCGCAGCGCCTCCACCAGCGCGAGGTAACCATGAGTATGGAGCGCCTCCTGCTGGATTCGTGCGGTCCGGGCAGCGAACCGGGCGGAGCCGATGCCGGGTAGTGCCGAGGGCTTGTGCTCGCGCACCCACAGATGCGCCGCCAGATCCTGCGTGAGCCACCCGTCGCAGAGCGTTGGGGCGAAAGGGCCGAGTTCGGCTAGGAGATCGAGCAGTTCGGTGCGTTGGCGCTGGGCGAAGGTCATGAAATCAGACTAGCGACCCCACGGCACTAGGGCCTCGGACGTGGCCCTAGTTTGGGCCCTCCCGCGCTCCCAGACGGTTTGGCAGGGACCCAGAAATGCGGTACTAGCGGCACAATGGGGGTGTGAGAGCCGAGATTGTCTTCAATAGCGATGGGCTAGTTCCCGCCGTCGCGCAGGACGTCGACACGGGGGAGGTGCTGATGCTCGCCTGGATGGATGAGGAGGCGTTGCGTCGCACGCTGTCGACTGGGCGGGCGACCTACTGGTCGCGTTCGCGGCAGGAATACTGGGTCAAGGGCGAGACTTCTGGCCACGCGCAAGAGGTGGTTTCCGTGGCAGCGGATTGCGATGGAGACACCATCTTGGTGCGGGTACGGCAGACGGGTGCCGCCTGCCACACCGGCAACCGGACCTGTTTCTACACCGAGTTGGCCGAGGGGAGTCTGGCATGATCATCACTCCAACGGTGGAAGAATTCACCGAGCTGGCGAAGAACCGTCGTGTGATCAGCGTCCATGCCAAGGTGCTGGCCGACGACCTGACTCCCATTGCCGCCTACCAACTCCTGTGCGGAGACCGGGAAGGCACCTTCCTTCTCGAGTCCGTCGAATCGGGCGTGTGGTCGCGCTATTCCTTCATCGGGGTCCGGGCCGCATCCATCCTCACGGAACGCGATGGCCAGGCTGTCTGGCTGGGACGCGAGATCGTTGGTATCGACGAGGTGGGCGATCCGCTCCAAGCGCTCCGTGAGACCTTGGACGAACTCGCTACACCCGCCACACCTGGCCTACCACCGTTCCACGCGGGAATGGTGGGCTATCTCGGATACGACGTGGTACGTCGCCTTGAGCGGCTCCCCGATACCACGCAGGACGATCTTCAGATCCCCGAACTGGTCATGATGCTGGCCTCCGAAGTGGCCGTGCTGGACCATCACACTGGGGAGTTGTGGCTCATCGCCAACGCGATCAACTTCGACAATACCCCCGCAGGGGTGGAACGGGTGCATGCCGAGGCGGTGAGCGCCGTCGAGGCGATGAGGGCGGCGGTCTCCGCGCCACGACAAGCCCTCGTCGTGGACGAGGGGCCCGCCGCGGACTTGGATGTGATCCGCCGACGTACGCCCGAGCAATTCATGACCATGGTGGAGGAAGCCAAGGAGGATATCCGTTCTGGGGAGGCCTTCCAGATCGTCGTGTCGCAGCGCTTCGACGTGCCCACCCAAGCCGATCCGCTCGATATCTACCGCGCGCTGCGGTTGACCAACCCAAGCCCGTACCTCTACCTGCTGAGGCTGCCCGGCTTCGCCGTCGTCGGATCGAGCCCGGAAGCCCTCGTCAGCGTGAAGGATCGCTTGGCCACCACCCGGCCCATCGCGGGATCCCGGCCACGCGGCGCCACCCCGGAGGAGGATCAGCGTCTCGCTGATGAACTCGTCAAGGATCCCAAGGAGATGGCTGAGCATCTCATGCTCGTGGACCTAGGCCGCAACGATCTTGGCCGGATCTGCGAGCCTGGCACCGTCACGGTGCACGAGTTCGCCCAGATCCACCGGTACAGCCACATCATGCATCTGGAGGCAGAGGTATCGGGCCGGATCAGCCCCGAGCACGGCGCTTTGGACGCTGTTTTGGCCTGTTTCCCCGCGGGAACACTCTCGGGTGCGCCCAAGGTACGGGCTATGGAGATCATCGACCGCCTGGAACCCACCCGCCGTGGCCTGTACGGCGGAGTGGTGGGCTACTTCGATTTTGCGGGTAACTCCGATGTGGCCATCGCCATCCGGACCGCTGTGCTCGTCGATGGCATGGCTCATGTGCAGGCCGGCGCGGGTATCGTCGCAGATTCGGTACCTCTACTCGAAGACCAGGAATGCCAGCACAAGGCACGCGCGGTGCTCACAGCCATCGCCCGTGCCGAGGCGATGAGCCAAGGGTGAGCCGTGGACTGTTGCTGCGGCTCGTCTCGGCGCTGGGTGCGTTGACCGCAGGCGTGGCCGGGCAGGCGGCGGCCTCTTCCGTGGCCTCCGTGGCCTGGGCGATGCTGGCGGGGCTTGGCGTTTCGTTCATGCTGTACCCACGGGCTGTCGCCTTTCTGGTGGGTGTGCTGGGCGTCGCGGGAACGGTATGGGCGTTTGGGGACGGTCTGCCGGTCGCGGGCGTCGGGTTTTTGGTCGCGGTAGCGGGTGCCTTGGTGCTCGCCATCGCAGGTACTGGTTCCCCAAGCCGACGCCACCCGTCATCCGAGACTCACGTCGATATGTGGCGGGCAATGGATGCGGGCGACGACCCCACAGGTTGATACGAGGTGCATGTCGTGCGGCTGTGGCGGTAGGCTCGCCACTATGTCACGGACCGCGAAATATTATCACCACGGCCGCAGCCCCGCCGCCTGGGCGGGGTCCGTCATGGCAGCGGTCGGTTTCTTCGCCGCCGCCGCTGGCTCCGTTCTCGGCCCGAATTGGCCCGTTCTGATCATTGGGGTTGCCCTCATCGTGCTCGCGGGATTGACAACCATGGTGATGAAGGCCATGGGCCTCGGGCAGCCGTGAGCGTCCTCGACTCCATCATCGCCGGGGTCCGGGAGGATCTGGCGGTCCGCATGGCGCGACGTCCTCTGTCCGAGGTGCGAGCCGAGGCCGCTGCTGTCGCGCCCGCACTTGATCCCATGCCCCGGTTTCGTGCTGCGGGCTTGGCGGTGATTGCCGAGGTGAAACGACGCTCGCCATCCAAGGGTGCCCTTGCCGAGATTGCCGATCCTGCCGCTCTCGCCGCCGCTTATCAGCGTGGGGGAGCGGATGCCATTTCCGTGTTGACCGAGCCGAGGCGTTTCGGGGGGTCTTTGGAGGATCTCGACGCCGTCCGGGCGGAGGTAGCCGTGCCAGTGCTCCGCAAGGACTTCATGGTCGACGAGTATCAGTTCTACGAGGCCAGGGCCCATGGCGCGGATCTAGTGCTGCTCATCGTGGCGGCGCTCACGGACGAGGAGTTAGCCAGGTTTGGCGCGCTCGCTGAGGACCTGGGCATGACCGCGCTGGTTGAGACCCACACACTCGAGGAGGTGGCCAGGGCTCGCGCCCAGGGCTTTAAGCTCGTCGGCGTCAACAACCGCAACCTCAAGACGCTCGACGTCGATCTCGCCACCTTCTCCCTACTCGCCGGTTCGCTGGGCGAGGATGTGATCAAGGTTGCCGAGTCGGGCATCCTCACTCCGGAGGACGTGACCACCGTGGCTTCGGCCGGGGCCGATGCCATCCTCGTGGGGGAGGCCTTGGTCAAGCACGGCGACCCAACGACCGCTATCGGCGACTTCAAGGCCGCCGCAGAAAAGGCATCATCATGAATCTGCCCGACGACAAGGGCCATTTCGGCCGCTACGGAGGGCGCTTCGTGCCCGAGGCCCTGCAAGCCGCGCTGCGCGAACTGACCGCCGCCTTCCACGAGGCCCAGGCCGACCCGGCGTTTCACGCTGAGTTGGCGCGTCTTCAGCGCGACTATGCGGGCCGCCCCACCCCCATCACGGAGGCGGCGAATTTCTCCGAGCATTGCGGTGGCGCGCGCATCCTGCTTAAGCGGGAGGACCTCAACCACACCGGCGCCCACAAGGTCAACAACGTCTTGGGCCAAGCGCTCCTCACCAAACGTATGGGCAAGACTCGCGTCATCGCGGAGACGGGTGCTGGGCAGCACGGCGTGGCCGCCGCCACTGCTGCCGCGCTGCTGGGCCTGGAGTGCCGGGTCTACATGGGCGAGGTGGACACCAACCGCCAGGCCCTCAACGTAGCCAGAATGCAACTGCTTGGCGCTGAGGTGTACGCCGTCGCTGCGGGATCGAGAACCCTCAAGGACGCCATGAACGAGGCTATGCGCGACTGGGTCACCAACGTGGCCTCGACCCACTACCTCATCGGTACCGCGGGCGGCCCGCATCCTTTCCCCCAACTGGTTCGAGAGCTCCAACGGGTGATCTCCACCGAGGCCCGTCAGCAGATGCTTGACACCTTTGGGGCCCTTCCGGACTATGTCGCCGCCTGCGTCGGCGGCGGATCTAACGCTATCGGCATGTTCTACGACTTCATTGGTGACGAAACGGTGCGCCTCTACGGTTTCGAGGCCGGCGGCGAGGGGGTCGAGACCGGGCGGCACGCCGCCACCATCGGCGCGGGCAGCGTCGGTGTCCTGCACGGGGCCCGGACCATGGTGCTCCAGGACGAGGACGGACAGACCATCGAGTCGCATTCCATTTCGGCCGGGCTGGACTATCCAGGCGTTGGTCCCGAACACGCCTGGCTCGCCGAGACTGGGCGCGCCGTCTACGAGCCAGTCACCGATGCTGAGGCCATGGACGCGTTCCGGCTGCTCACCCGCACGGAGGGCATCATCCCAGCCATCGAATCGGCTCATGCAGTGGCCGGAGCGCGGCGCTTGGGCTTGCGTCTGGCCGCCGAATCCCCAGCGGCCCGGCCAACCATCCTCGTATGCCTGAGCGGGCGCGGGGACAAGGACGTGTCCACCGCGTTCGACTATTTCGGCCTCTCGGGCCAACCGGACAAGACCGTGGGAGGCCTGCCATGACATTCACCGATTCCGCCAGGCTCGGCAACGCCGGACGGCGTGTCGCGGCCTGCCTGGCCGAGAACCGACCGGCCCTGGTTGGCTATCTGCCGGTGGGCTATCCCAGCGTGGATGGCTCGCTCGAGGCCATGCGCGCGTTGACCGAGGCGACTCAGGGACGCGGCGTCGACATCGTCGAGATCGGGATTCCCTATTCAGATCCGCTCATGGATGGCCTCGTCATCCAGCACGCCGCCGTCAAGGCCAGACAACGTGGGGTGCGAACCCGTGACGCGTTCCGTGCGGTGGAGGCGGTGGCCGCCACCGGGGCGACGCCCATGGTGATGACCTACTGGAACCTGATTGAGGCCTACGGCGTGGACGCGTATGCCCGCGACCTTGCCTCGGCCGGGGGAGCCGGAACCATCACCCCAGACCTTCCGCCCGACGACTGCCCAGAGTGGTTCGAGGCCACCGATCGGCATGGCCTCGACCGCGTGTTCCTCATCGCGCCCTCGTCGACCGACGAGCGGATCGCGCTCACCATGGGGTCGTGCCGTGGCTGGGTCTACGCCACCAGCGTCATGGGGGTCACGGGCGCGCGTGACCACACCTCCGACGCGGCCCCTGTCATCGTGGAACGCGCCCGAGCCATCGACCCGGGGTTGCCGGTCGGCATTGGGCTTGGCGTGTCCAATGGGGACCAGGCGGCGGAGATCGGTGGGTACGCGGATCTCGTCATCGTCGGCTCCGCGCTGCTGAAGTGCCTCGACTCCGACGGGGCCGACCTCAGCGGTGATCTCGCCAGGCTCCGTGGGCTCGTCGACGATCTCGTGGCGGGAGTGGACCGGGCTCGGGCATGATCACGCGCAGGCATGTCCTCGCCGTCGGCTCCCTGGCGGCTCTCGGCGCCTGCGGTCCGGGGAATGGCCCGGCATCGGTGGAACCCGGCCAATGGCATGGCACCCACCTGGCCGACGGGGGCAGCCCGCTGCCCGACGTCACCCTCACCGATCAGAACGGGAAGCCCTACAACCTGGCCAGCGCCCCCACCACGAAGGCGGTGGCGCTGTTCTTCGGCTACACCAACTGCCCGGACGTATGCCCCGGCATCATGGCCGATATGGCCACTGCGAAGCGACGCCTCCCGACGGAACTCATCGACGACATGACTCTCATCGTCGTCACTACTGACCCCGCGCGGGACACGTCCGAGGTACTCAAGGAGTACTTGGCCCGGGTCGACGCATCGTTCGTCGGGCTGACCGGCGACCTCGCCGATATCGTGCCCGCCGCGAAGACCGTGGGAATCGAGATCGCTAAGGGCAAGAAGCTGCCATCCGGTGGGTACGAGGTGGACCACGGCACCTATGTGCTCGGTTTCGCCGAGGACCGGAGGCTGCGAGTCGTCTGGAACGGGCTCACTCCGGCGCAACTGCGCGAGGACTACGAACGCCTCATGGGTTGAGGCCTCGGCCCATTGATCTTGTGCCGTCCTAGCATATTTGCATGAGTAACCAACCATGGAACAACGTGCAGGCCAACCAGCCGTTTGGGGGTCAACCATCCGGGAGAGTCCCCCAGAAACCCTCGCGAAACAAGGGCCTACTCATCGCTTTGGTGGGGGTCATCGTTGTGGCGGTGGCCCTTGGGGTGGCACTGATCACGACTTTGACTGGCAACGCGCAGCGAGCGGAGCAGGCTGGGACGGCCGCTGCGACGACCAAACCAGCCAGCGATGAGACAAGGGAGCAGGGCGCGGACGAGAACTCGACAAAGGAGGCAGTCTCGAGCGAGGCGAGTGAGGAGAAGAGTCCGGCGGGCGAGGAAACGAGTTCGAGCGAGGCGAACTCCACTAGCGGAGGCTCCGGGACCAAGCCGGCCTTCCCAACCTCGTTCGGTGACTACAATCTCAGCGGCCCAGCCGACAAGGTATCGGCGCAGTATACCTCGCCTACAAGCGCGTTGGAGTTCTCAGTCGCTTACACCGACACCGAGAGCACCTATGACATCTGGCTTGGCAGGATGCGAGATGTGCAGACCATCGGTGGCCTGAAGTGCGGCGAAATGACTCCCGACGTGCCGCAGTGCATCGCCAAGGTCCACGGCGGGGCGATCAACGCCCACTTGAGTGATTCCTTCGAGGAGAAGTCGACTCACGAGGAAGTGGCCAAGCGCACCCAGGAGTTCCTCAAGGCTTGGAACTGAATGGTCAGATTGTGAGACTGGTCCGGACGGGCTCGACTACGGGTTTTCCTTGGCCATAGGGTGTGCCCGGCCGTGGCCGTGCCGCGGCGAGGTTGAGGAGGATCTTCATGGCCAAGAGTGTGTTCCCCCAGAGGGAGAGGGTGGGCCTCTACGACCCGGCATTCGAACACGACGCCTGCGGCGTCGCCTTCGTCGCCCATCTCGATGGCCTGCCCAGGCACCAGATCGTTGAGCAGGGCCTTGAAGCACTGCGCAACCTCGACCATCGTGGCGCCACTGGCGCGGACGAGGCGGCTGGTGACGGCGCCGGCATCATGATCCAGGTGCCTGACGAGTTCCTGCGCCAGGTCACCGATGTGCGGCTGCCCGATGCGGGGGAGTACGCCGTGGGGCTGGCCTACCTCCCCACCGATCCCGCCGAGCGCGCCCAAGCCAAGCGGGCCATCGAACGCATCGCCGAGGAGATCGAGTTGGATGTGGTCGCGTGGCGCGCGGTGCCGGTCGAGACCGCCACCTTGTCACCCATCTCGCTTGGCGCCATGCCCCACTTCGAGCATCTCATCGTCGCGGGGCGAGAGGGCCAGTGGGGATTGGATCTCGACCGGTTCGCCTATGTGCTGCGTCGGCGCGCCGAGCACGAGGCGGGGGTCTATTTCGCGTCGCTATCGTCGCGGACCCTCGTCTACAAGGGCATGCTGACCACCGACCAGCTCGAGGAGGTCTTTCCCGAACTGCACGACGAACGTGTCGCCTCCGCGCTGGCCCTAGTGCATTCGCGTTTCTCCACCAACACGTTCCCTGCTTGGGAGTTGGCGCACCCTTACCGGATGATCGCCCACAACGGTGAGATCAACACCGTCCGGGGAAACCGCAACTGGATGCGTGCTCGGGAGGCCCTCCTCACCTCGGACCTATTCCCCGGATCGCTACAGCAACTGTTCCCGATCTGCACCCCCAGCGGTTCCGACTCGGCCTCCTTTGACGAGGTTCTCGAACTGCTTCACCTTGGTGGACGCTCCCTGCCGCATGCCGTGCTGATGATGATCCCAGAAGCTTGGGAAGGACACGCGGAGATGGATCCGCAGCGCCGCGCGTTCTACGAGTATCACTCGATGATCATGGAGCCCTGGGACGGTCCGGCCTGTATGACCTTCACCGACGGCACCGTTATCGGCGCCTGCCTCGACCGTAACGGTCTGCGGCCCGGACGCTACTGGGCCACCAAAGATGGCCTGGTCGTCTTCGCATCCGAGGCTGGCGTCCTGCCCATCCCCCCAGAAGACGTGACCTTGAAGGGACGCCTCCAGCCTGGACGGATGTTCCTGCTCGACCTAGAGCGCCACCGGATCCTCTCCGACGACGAGGTCAAGGGCGAACTGGCCAACCAACACCCCTACGGCAGGTGGGTGGCCGATAACAAGATCGAGTTGGACCGGCTGCCCAGCCGCGCGCATATCGTCCATTCCCATAGCTCGGTGATCCGCCGCCAGCAGGTGTTTGGATATTCCGAGGAAGAATTGCGCCATATTGTGGCGCCCATGGCGAATGCCGGCTACGAACCCATCGGATCCATGGGTACCGACGCTCCAATCGCCGTGCTTAGCTCCCGGCCCCGCCTGGTCTTCGACTATTTCACCCAGTTGTTCGCCCAGGTCACCAACCCGCCTCTCGACGCCATCCGGGAGGAACTTGTCACGTCGCTGACGGCAAAGATCGGCCCTGAGCGCAACCTGCTCCGTCCCGTGCCGGAGGCAGCACGCCTCATCACGATGAGCAACCCGATCCTGGATTCCGAGCAACTGGCCAAGATCGTCCGGCTCAACAGCGACGGCGACCTTCCCGGCTATGCGACACACGTCGTCAAGGGCCTCTACAAGGTCGCGGGCGGCGGCCGGGCGCTGGCGGCGAAGATTGAGCAGATCTGTGAGGAGGTCTCGGCCGCGATCCGTGGTGGCGCTCGCGCCATCGTCTTGTCGGACCGCCACTCCACCGCGGACCTTGCCCCCATTCCATCCCTGTTGCTGACCGCGGCCATCCACCATCACCTAGTCCGCGAGAAGACCCGTACTCAGGTGGGACTCGTGGTGGAGGCAGGAGACGTGCGCGAGGTGCACCATGTGGCGCTGCTGCTGGGCTATGGCGCCGCAGCGGTCAACCCATACCTGCTGTTCGAGTCGGCCGAGGACCTTGCCCGCCGGGAGCTGTACGTTACCGTCGATCCTGAACGGGCCATCGCCAACGTGATCAAGGCTCTCACCAAGGGTGTGCTCAAGGTGATGAGCAAGATGGGAGTCTCCACGGTGGCGTCCTACACCGGGGCGCAGATCTTCGAATGCATCGGGCTCAGCCAGGAAATCATCGACAGGTACTTCACCGGGACGACCTCAAGGCTGGGTGGCCTGGGCATCAATCAGCTCGCCGACGAGGTGTTGGCTCGGCACCGGCGGGCCTACCCGGCCGACGGCATCCCGCTGGCCCACCGCGCGCTTGAGGTGGGAGGCGAGTACCAGTGGCGACGCGAGGGGGAGCCACATCTGTTCGATCCCGAGACCGTCTTCCGGCTTCAGCATTCGACGTCCACGGGCGACTACCAGGCATTCAAGAAGTACACGGCGCTGGTCAACGAGAACGCGCGCCGCATCATGACGCTGCGGGCGCTCATGACCTTCCAGGACAGGGAGCCGATCAGCATCGACGAGGTGGAACCGGTCGAGAGCATCGTCAAGCGGTTCTCCACGGGTGCCATGAGCTACGGTTCGATCTCCATGGAGGCCCATCAGAGCCTCGCCGTCGCCATGAATCGGATCGGTGGCAAGTCGAACACGGGGGAGGGCGGTGAGGACCCGGAGCGCCTGCACGACCCGCTTCGACGGTCCGCGATCAAGCAGGTCGCATCCGGACGGTTCGGCGTCACCTCCGAGTACCTCACCTATGCCGACGACCTCCAGATCAAGATGGCGCAAGGGGCCAAGCCGGGTGAGGGCGGTCAACTGCCGGGGCCGAAGGTATATCCATGGGTGGCGCGTACCCGCCACTCGACCCCGGGCGTCGGGCTCATTTCGCCGCCGCCACATCACGACATCTACTCCATCGAGGATCTCAAGCAACTGATCCACGACCTCAAGTGCGCCAACACGTCGGCCCGGGTCCACGTCAAACTCGTCTCCGAGGTCGGGGTGGGCACGGTGGCCGCCGGGGTGAGCAAGGCCAAGGCGGACGTCGTGCTCATCTCCGGGCACGACGGTGGGACGGGTGCGGCACCGCTGACCAGCATCAAGCATGCTGGTGCCCCGTGGGAGCTGGGCTTGGCGGAGACCCAGCAGACGCTGCTGCTCAACGGCTTGCGAGACCGGATCGTCGTCCAATGCGATGGACAGCTCAAGACCGGCCGCGACGTCGTCATCGCCGCGCTTCTGGGGGCGGAGGAATTCGGGTTCGCTACCGCTCCGCTCGTGGTATCGGGGTGCGTCATGATGCGTGTGTGCCACAAGGACACCTGCCCAGTGGGCATCGCCACGCAGAACCCCGATCTGCGGGGCAAGTTCCATGGGGACCCCGACCATGTGGTGAATTTCTTTCACTTCATTGCCGAGGAGGTGCGCGAACTCTTGGCCCAGCTCGGCCTGCGCTCTATCGACGAGGCCGTCGGCCGGGTTGACCTGCTCGATGTCAGCGAGGCCGTGGGTCATTGGAAGACCCAAGGGCTTGACCTCGCTCCGATCCTCACCCAGATCGACGTGCCGGAGGGGGCCGCGCTACGCCGCGTCACCACCCAGGACCACGGGCTAGATGAGAAACTCGACGCCGAATTGCTGCGATTCGCCCAGCCGGCGCTGACCCAAGGCGAGCGCGTGCGACACACACTCGAGGTGCGCAACGTGGACCGCACGGTCGGCACCATCCTGGGTCACGAGGTCACCAAAGCCACCGAGGGGGCCGGTTTGGAGCCTGGCAGCATCGAGTTCACATTCCATGGCACCGGTGGCCAGAGCTTCGGGGCGTTCCTGCCCCGAGGGGTGAGCCTGCGTATCGTCGGGGACTCGAATGACTACGTGGGCAAAGGACTCTCCGGAGGACGCATCGTGATCGCGCCCCCAGAGGATGCGGGCTTCGACGCTGCAGAGCACATCGTCGCCGGCAACGTCATCGGCTACGGCGCCACCTCAGGTCAGATGTTCCTGCGCGGGCTCGTGGGGGAGCGATTCTGCGTGCGCAACTCCGGCGCCACCGCCGTGGTGGAAGGAGTGGGAGACCATGGCTGCGAATACATGACCGGCGGCGAGGTGCTGGTGCTTGGTCCCACCGGACGCAACTTCGCGGCCGGCATGTCCGGCGGCACCGCTTGGGTTCTGGATCTGCATCCGCTGCGGCTCAACACGGAACTCGTCGACCCCGTCCCCATGACAGAGACCGACCTGGCCCGGGTGCGCGCCTTGATGGCCGAGCACCGCGAGGAGACCGGCTCGCTCGTGGCGGACGCGCTGCTGCAACTCGGCGACGCCGAACTGGCCGCGCGCTTCACCAAGGTGGAGCCCCGCGACTATGCCCGCGTCATGGCCGTACGCACCAGGGCGACGCTCGAGGAGTTGAGCGAAGAGGAAACCACCCAGCAGATGATGGAGGCGGCACATGGCTGACCCAAGAGGATTCATCACCACCGCCCGTGAGGTGGCTGAGCGCCGCCCCGTCGAGGAACGGGTCCACGACTGGCACGAGGTCTACCCCGGCACCCCCGGCCGTGCGCTGCTGCCGATCATCACCAGCCAGGCTGGCCGGTGCATGGACTGCGGTATTCCCTTCTGTCACAACGGCTGCCCGTTGGGAAACCTCATCCCCGAATGGAACGACCTCGTGTGGCGTGACGAGTGGCAAGCGGCGTTGGAACGTCTGCACGCCACCAATAACTTCCCCGAGTTCACGGGGAGGCTGTGCCCGGCGCCCTGCGAGACGGCCTGTGTGGTGGGCATCAACCGCGATCCGGTCACCATCAAGAATGTCGAGGTGGCCATCATCGACAAGGCATGGGATGACTCCCGCGTGGTACCGCAGCAGCCGCCGTGGCACACCGCCAAGACCGTGGCCGTCGTCGGCTCCGGCCCCGCGGGCTTAGCCGCGGCGCAGCAACTCACCCGTGCCGGGCACACCGTCGTGGTTTACGAACGCGCCGACGCGGTCGGAGGCCTCCTGCGCTACGGCATTCCTGAATTCAAGATGGAAAAGTCCGTACTCAACCGTCGCCTCAAGCAGATGGTGCTGGAGGGCACCCAATTCAAGACGGGCGTCACCATCGGCACCGACATCACTGGGGAGCAACTACGGGAACAGTACGAGGCCGTGGTGCTGGCCATCGGAGCGACGTCCGCCCGAGATCTGTCGGTTCCCGGCAGGCAATTCGCAGGCATCTATCAAGCGATGGAATTCCTTCCTCAAGCCAATCGTGCCGCGGTGGGGGAGAGCGTCGCCGACCAGATCACCGCGGAAGGCAAGGACGTGATCATCATCGGCGGCGGTGATACCGGCGCCGACTGTCTTGGCACGTCCATCCGGCAGGGCGCCCGCTCGATCACGCAGCTCGAGATCATGCCGATGCCGCCCGAGCATCGCCCAGAGAATCAGCCTTGGCCCACCTATCCCATGACGTTCAAGATCACCTCGGCCCACGAGGAGGGTGGAGAACGCGTCTATGGCGTCTCCACCACCCAGTTCGTAGGCGATGACGAGGGGCGCGTGGCGGGGCTTGACCTGGTCGAGGTCGAGTTCCGTGACGGGCGTTTCGTGCCGCGACCAGGCACCGAACGTCGCATCCCAGCGCAACTGGTGTTGCTGGCCATGGGCTTCACGGGCCCGGAGCGGATGCTCATCGACGAACTCGGTCTCAAGGTTGATGCCCGCGGAAACATCGCCCGCGACGATACCTTCGCCACGAATGTGCCGGGGGTGTTTGCCTGTGGCGACGCTGGCCGAGGCCAGTCGCTCATCGTATGGGCCATTGCGGAGGGCCGCTCGGCAGCCAGAAGCGTGGACGAGTTTCTCGCCGGCAGTTCGAAGCTGCCCAGGCCGATCGGACCCGAGGCGCGTCAACTCCTGGTGTGACATCCTCGTTTCCCGGAGACACGGCGCGCTATGAGTAGCGTTTCTCGAAATCGCGCTCGAGAGATTCGAGGGAGTGCCCGAAGGTCTCCGGGAGATAGCGGGCGTAGAAGGCCAAGGTGATGGCGTTGACGACGGCGAAGACGAAGAATGTGTTGCCCTGGACCGCCTCGATGAGATTGGGGAAGGCGAAGGCAACGATGACGTTGCCCATCCAGTTGCAAAACACCGCGACGCCATTGGCCAGGCCGCGTACCCGCATCGGAAACATCTCGGAGAGCATGAGCCAGAAGGTTGGGCCAATGAAGCACTGCATGGAGAACAAGAAGGTCAGCATGAACAGCAGGACCAGGTAGCTGCGGTCTTTGGCCTCGATCGTCATGCGTGGCGCCGTGGGGGCTTCCGAGGAGTCGCGCCGACGGATCAAGGCCGTCGCCAAGCGCTTGGGCTACCGTCCCGACCAACGGGCGCGTGCGCTGCGCGCGGCACGTTCAGGACTCATTGGGGTGACCTTCGGCGTCCACCAGCCCTTCCACGCCGAGATCGTTGAGGGCCTGTACGCCGCGGCCGAGGACGGCGACCGTGCCCGGTGACGTGAGCGTCGTAGGATTCGACAACTCTCGTCGCTCCGACTCCGGCAGCGTTCCGCTGACGACGATCGACCAGAACTCCGCGCTCATGGCGCGGCTTGCGCTAGAGCGAGCGATCGGACGGGCGGCACGAGAGTTTCTGCCTTCCGAGCAGATCCTCGTGCCCCGCCTGGTGGAGAGGGCTTCCACGGCGCCGCCGCGGGTACTTTCGGTCTAGTAGCACGTTGGCTGTCCCGCGAGGGCGTGTGACGCGCGTCGCTGGATGTTGCCTCGCGGCTGTTGGCCAGCCCACTGGTTGCTCCGGGGCATACCCTGGTTCCTCATGAGCACCACATTGGTCTTGGTCCGGCACGGGGAGACGCGGCTGAATCAGCTCGGCGTCATGCAGGGCAGAGTCGACGAACCCCTCAACGAGGTGGGCTTGGCCCAGGCCGAGGAGGTCGCCTGTGGACTGGCCGCCTATCGTCCGGTCGCCCTGTACTCGTCGGCGCTTGCCCGGGCGCGGCAAACCGCGGAGGCGGTGGCACGCCGCACGGGGCTCGAGGTTCAGCTCGACCCTCGGCTCGCAGAGATCGACTGCGGCTCCTGGGAGGGCAGAACCATCAAGGATGTCGTCGCCGAGTTCCCCGAACTGCTGGAGTATCGGCGCAGCGGACGCGATTTCCGACGTTCCGAGACGGGGGAGACCGCTGAAGAGGTGGCTAGTCGGGTATGTGAGGCCCTTGGCGACATCATCAAGGCCCACAAGAACGAGACGGTGGTCATCACGTCCCATGGGCTTGCCATCCGCGTCGGCATCGCTCGGCTCTTGGGGCTACCCAAGGAAAGGGCCATGGTGCTGGGCACCCTGGGCAACTGCCAACATGCCGTCGTGAGTCACTCGAGAGACCGTGTGCGCCTGACTGGTTACAACTTGCCCGGCGGGAGCTGACGTCGGCTTCCCCGCTGGAGGGGTAGGGTTGGGCACCGTCGATCACGTGGGAGGCACTTCATTGTCGGATCAGTTCGTCCATCTGCATTGCCACACCGAGTTCTCGATGCTCGACGGTGCCGCCCGCGTCAAGGACCTGTTCCAGAACGCCGAGCGCATGGGCATGCCCGCACTGGCGATCACGGATCACGGCAACCTGTTTGGCGCCTACGAGTTCTACAAGGCGTCCAAGGGGTTCGACGTCAAACCCATCATCGGGTTGGAGGCGTACCTAACTCCGAGAACGCATCGTTCGGAGCGCAAGCGGGTCCAGTTCGGTGACGGCACCGGCGACGACGTGGCCTCGAAGGGCGCCTACACCCATATGACCATGTGGGCCGCGAACCAGGAGGGCATGCACAACCTGTTCCGGTTGTCCACGCGCAGTTCGCTGGAGGGCTTCTTCTACAAGCCTCGCGCGGACCGGGAACTGCTGGGCGAGTATGGCAAGGGACTTCTCGCTACCACAGGCTGTCCCTCGGGTGAGGTGCAGACCTTTCTGCGGCTCGGCCAGTACGACAACGCGGTGGAAGCCGCCGCAGAGTTCCGTGACATCTTCGGCAAGGGCAACTTCTACGTCGAACTCATGGACCACGGCCTCGACATCGAGAATCGGGTGCGCAAAGATCTGTTGCGGTTAGCTAAGGAACTCAACCTCCCGCTCGTGGCGACCAACGACCTTCACTACGTGCACCAGCACGACGCCGACGCCCACGACACCCTGCTGTGTGTCTCGGCGGGCTCCCGCAAGGCGCAGACCGATCGGTTCAAGTTCGACGGCTCCGGCTACTACCTCAAGTCGCCGCAGGAGATGCGCGCCCTCTTCAAGGAACTGCCTGAGGCCTGCGACAACACCTTGGCCATTGCCGAGCGCATCGAGACCGCCTTCGAAGAGGGCATCGGTACCTATATGCCACGTTTCGACGTGCCGGAGGGGGAGACGGAGGACTCCTGGTTCCACAAGGAGGTCGAACGCGGACTGCACGAGCGCTACCCGAACGGCATCAGCGACGAGGTGCGTCAGCGGGCCGAGTTTGAGTCCAGCATCATCTCTCAGATGGGATTCACCGGATACTTCCTCGTGGTGGCCGACTTCATCAACTGGGCCAAACGCAACGGCGTGCGCGTCGGCCCCGGCCGTGGCTCTGGAGCCGGCTCCATGTGCGCCTACGCCATGCGGATTACCGATCTCGATCCCATCGAACACGGGCTTCTGTTCGAGCGCTTCCTCAACCCGGAACGCATCTCCATGCCCGACTTCGACATCGATTTCGACGACCGTCGCCGGGGCGAGGTGATCCAGTACGTCACCGATAAGTACGGTTCAGACAAGGTGGCCCAGATCGTTACCTACGGCTCCATCAAGGCCAAGGCCGCCGTCAAGGACGCCGCCCGTGTGCTCGACATGCCCTTTGCCATCGGTGAGCAGATCACCAAGGCCATGCCCGCGGACGTCATGGGCAAGGGTGTTCCGTTGGGCGACCTGTTCAACGAGGAGCACAAGCGTTACGCGGAAGGGGCCGAGTTCCGCGAACTCTATGCCGGCTCCCCCGACGTCAAGACTGTAGTCGACACCGCCCGAGGGCTGGAGGGCCTCAAGCGGCAGTGGGGTGTGCACGCCGCTGGCGTGATTATGAGCAACGAGCCCCTCATCGACATCATCCCGCTCATGAAACGCGAGGCCGACGGAGCCATCATCACCCAATTCGATTACCCGGGCTGTGAATCGCTCGGGCTGATCAAGATGGACTTTCTGGGGCTGCGCAACCTCACCGTCATCGACGACGCGGTCCAAGGCATCAAACTCAACCAGGACATCGACATCGACCTCGACTCCCTGCCGCTGGATGATGCGAAAACCTTCGAGTTGCTGCAGGCAGGCGATACTTTGGGCGTGTTCCAGCTCGACGGGGGCCCGATGCGGGCGCTGCTGCGGTCGATGCAACCCGACTGCTTCGACGACATCTCCGCCGTCGGTGCCCTCTACCGTCCCGGCCCCATGGGCGCCGACTCGCACAACAAGTACGCCCGGCGAAAGACCGGGCGAGAACCGGTGGAGCCGATCCATCCGGACCTCGCCGAGGCACTCGAACCCATCCTGGGCGAGACCTATGGGCTGATCGTCTATCAGGAGCAGGTGATGGCGATCGCCCAGCAGTTGGCTGGATACACGCTGGGCGCCGCCGACATGCTGCGTCGGGCCATGGGCAAGAAGAAGAAGGCCGAACTGGATGCCCACTATGAGCGCTTTACCAAGGGCATGACCGAGCGCGGCTTCCACAAGGGTGCCATCGACACTTTGTGGAACATCCTGCTGCCGTTTTCCGACTACGCCTTCAACAAGGCCCATTCGGCGGCCTACGGGCTGGTCTCGTATTGGACCGCCTGGCTCAAGGCCAACTATCCCGTCGAATACATGGCCGCGCTGCTTCAATCGGTGCGAGATGACAAGGACAAGTCCGCGCTCTACCTCGCTGAATGCCGACGTATGGGCATCGCCGTGCTGCCGCCTGACGTCAACTCCTCGGAGGTGGCGTTCACTCCGGTGGAGGACCACATTCGCTTCGGCCTCGGGGCTGTGCGCAACGTCGGCGACAAAGTGGTCACGGCCTGGATCGCTGAACGCAACACGAAGGGATCCGCCACCGACTTCTACGACTTCCTGGATAAGGCGCCCCTGCTCATGTGCAACAAGCGTGTCATCGAGTCGCTGATCAAGGCCGGCGCGTTCGACGAGCTTGGCCACACCCGCCGGTCTCTCATGGGCGTCTTCGAGAACGCCGTCGACTCCATCGTCGATGTCAAACGCAATGCGGAGAACGGGCAGGATGGGTTCGACTTCGGGTTCGACATCGGAGGTGACGATGACGCCGCATCCAGCCGCGAACAGGTCCCAGAGGTCGACGAGTGGGACCGTCGTACCAAACTCGCCTTCGAACGCGAGATGCTTGGCCTCTACGTCTCCGACCATCCCCTCAACGGCCTCGAGCACGTGCTCCAAGCCAACGGGGAGCGCTCCATCGCGTCCGTGGCCAGCGCCGACGGGTATCGGGGCAACACCAAGATCTGTGGACTCATCACCTCGGTCAACCGCCGCGTCAACAAGGCGGGAAATGTCTGGGCACAGGTGGTGCTCGAGGACCTCACCAGTTCCATCGAGGTCACGGTGTTCCCACGCACCTACGACGAATGCGCTGCTCACTTGGCACCCGATACCATCGTGGCCGTGGATGGCGTCGCTGAATCGGGGGAGGACCGGGGCCGGATGCGGGCCCAGCGGGTGCTCGCCGCTCACATGAGCGCCGAAGGCAACCTGGGGCCAATGCTGCTGACCCTTCCCGAGGTGCGCTGCACACCGGGTGTCGTGACCCAGCTCAAACAGATCCTCGCCCAGTACCCCGGTGCGGCCGAGGTACATCTGCAACTGCGCAACGGATCCAAGCTCACCACGTTCCGCCTTGGAGAGGGGTATCGCGTCGACCTCAGTTCGCCTCTGTTCGCCGACCTTAAGGCGGCGCTCGGGCCGAGTTGCGTCGGTGTCGCGGGGGGCGCCCGATGAGCGACGAGTTGCTTTTCATCAGCCGCAAACAGCGACTGGCTCACGGCATTGGGCGCGCTCGCTGGCGCGGCGTGGCGTTCGTCGCCGTCGCCGCCATCGTCGGTGCACTCGCTGGGGTGTTGTGGGCCAAGATCACCCCACTGCCCAGCTACACCCTGCAGAAGAACGACACCGCATGGATGCCGGAGCGGGCCCAGGCTGAGGTCGTGGCCGCCGACATCTACTTCACCGCCATCGTGGGAGTCCTAGGCGTGGCGTGCGGGATCCTGGGGTGGATCTGGTTTCAACGCTCCAGTTGGATGGTGATCGCCGTGCCGCTGGTCGCGGCCTCGTTGGCGTCGTTGGCGTGCTGGCAGGTGGGCCTAGCCCTCGGACCCTCGGGCCTGGTGGAACGCCTCGCGTCCGCGCAGCCGGATGACATGGTCCCGATCGACCTGGAGCTGCGGGCTATGTCGGCGCTACTGGTGGCGCCCTTCGGGGCCATGACCCCCGTCATGATGTTGGCCGCCTTCTGGCCCGAACCGAAGGAGTCCACCGACACCAATGGTGCGTCGCCCACGTAGCTTTGACCGTATCTGGTGGCGAACGTGCGGCTCCACCGGCACGGGGCATTAGACTCGTCTCCCGTGCTGCGAACTGTTGACCTGACCGGTGCTCGTGACGCCTACCGGAGCAAACTCCCGCGTGGTTCCTTCAACGTTGACGCGGCCGTGGATGCGGTGCGTCCCATCGTCAGCGAGGTCGCTCGCCGTGGCGAGGCGGCGATCCGCGAGTACAGCGTGAGGTTTGATGGTGTGGAGCCGGAGACGCTGCGGGTGCCCCCCGCAGTCCTGGCGGAAGCGGCCAGCCGGCTCGATCCTCTGCTCGCCGACGCGTTCGCCGAGGCGATCTGTCGCCGCCGCAGGGTGGCTGAGGAACTCGAGCTCGACGCGGATGGCGCGCCCGCCGAGTTGGCTCCCGGCGCCCAGGTCAGCGTACGCAATGTGCCCGTCGAGCGCGTCGGATTGTATGTACCGGGCGGTTTGGCACCGTTGGCCTCCAGCGTCATTATGAACGTCGTGCCCGCTCAGGTGGGCGGCGTGGGATCGATCGCGGTTGCGTCCCCTCCGCAGAGCGAGTTCGGTGGGCTGCCCCATCCCAATATCTTGGCCCTGTGCCACATCCTCGGCGTCGATGAGGTCTACGCCGTGGGCGGTGCCCAAGCCATCGCCATGTTCGCTCATGGGGTTCCGGGGCTGTGTGAACCGGTCTCGCTCATCACGGGACCCGGCAATATCTACGTCGTGGCGGCGAAACGGCTCGTGCGTGGCATGGTGGGGATCGATTCCGAGGCCGGGCCCACCGAGATCGCTATCATCGCCGACGACAGTGCCACTCCTGCATATGTGGCGGCTGACCTCATCTCCCAGGCCGAGCACGATCCCCTCGCGGCATCCGTGCTTATCACCGACTCGTCCGCGCTCGCGGCAGCCGTCAAGGCCGAGGTCGCCGAACAGGTGGCCGGCACCACACACGTCGAGCGGGTTCGCGCAGCGCTTACCGGCGAGCAATCGGCCATCGTGCTGGTGCGGGACCTCGATCAGGCCGTCGCGGTGGCCGATGCCTACGGGGCCGAACATTTGGAGATCCAGACCCAAGACGCCGCTGCGGTGGCGGCACGGATCCGCAACGCCGGGGCCATCTTCGTCGGTGATTACGCCCCCGTGTCGCTGGGCGACTATTCCGCCGGTTCTACGCATGTCCTCCCCACCGCCGGGTGCGCCTGCCACTCTTCGGGCCTGACGGTGCGCTCGTTTATGAAGACAGTCCACGTCATTGACTACAGCCGAGACGCGCTGCTTGCTCTCGCCGATGGAGTGGAACGCTTCGCCTTGGCCGAGGACCTTCCAGGACACGCCGCGGCCATCTCGGTGCGGAGGAAGCGATGACGACGCGAAGGATCACCTTGCGCGAGTTGCCGCTACGTGACGATTTGGTGGGAGAAGAACCCTACGGCGCGCCACAGCTCGACGTTCCCATCGTGCTCAACGTCAACGAAAATCCCTACCCGCCCTCGCCCGCGATCCGCCGTGAGATGGCGGAGGCAATCGTGGAGGCCGCGGGGGGCGTCAATCGCTATCCAGACCGTGAGGCCACGGCGTTGAGGGCGGATCTGGCCGCATACCTGGGGCATGGGCTCACGGCCGAATGGGTGTGGGCGGCCAATGGGTCTAACGAGATCATGGCTCAACTTCTCACCGCGTTCGGTGGACCCGGGCGCCGGGTGCTGACCTTTTCTCCCACCTATTCGATGTATCCGGAGTATGCCCGCAACACCTGCACCGGCTATGTCACCGTCCCACGCAAGGCCGACCACACCCTCGACGCCGGGCTCGTCCTCGAGGCCATCGCTGAGCATCGACCCACGATGGTGATCATCACCACGCCTAACAATCCCACCGGCACGGCAACGAGTCTCGATGTCATCGACGAGGTGGCCGCGAACACCGACGCCATCGTGGTGGCGGACGAGGCCTACCAGGAATTCTCCTCGCGGCCCAGCGCCTTGGCGCTGCTGGACCGGCGCGATCGTCTCGTCGTTACCCGCACCATGTCCAAAGCCTTTGCCCTTGCTGGCGGCCGGATCGGGTATCTGGCCGCCGCTCCCGCCATCGTCGATGCTCTGCGCATTGTTCGGCTGCCCTATCACCTCAGCAGCCAGACCCAGGCCATTGCCCGCGTGGCCTTGGCACATGCCGACGAACTGCTCGCGCAGGTGCGTGACCTGGCGGCGGAGGCACGGGCCTTCGAGACCTGGGCACGGGCTCAGGGCTACGAGACTGTTGCCTCCGAGGCCAATTTCTCCCTCATCGGCCGCTTCGTGGACCGGCACCAGGTCTTCGCCGACCTTCTGGCACGCGGCATCCTCGTCCGCGAGACCGGGCCTGCCGGGTTCCTGCGTGTCTCGGCCGGAACTCCCGAGGAGATGGCCGCGCTGCGTCACGCCCTCCTCCAGCTCGACCCACCCACTCAAGGAGCCCAACCGTGAGCCGAACCGCCACCAAACAGCGCACCACCAGCGAATCCACCATCACGGTCACCCTCGACCTCGATGGTACGGGTGTCTCTCGGATCTCCACCGGCGTCGGCTTCTATGACCACATGCTCACGGCTTTGTCCAAGCACTCGCTCATCGATCTCACTGTCGAGGCCACAGGGGATCTCCACATTGATGGCCACCACACCGTCGAGGACGTCGCCATCGTGCTGGGGCAGACGTTGCGGGAGGCTCTCGGAGACAAAGCGGGCATTCGCCGCTACGGACATGCCGTCGTCCCGCTGGACGAGGCCTTGGCCGAATGCGTCGTCGACGTGGCCGGCCGCCCCTACGCGGTGTGCACCGGTGAGCCGGAGGCACAGGTCTATGCCCGCATCGGAGGCAGCGGCGTGGACTATGCGGGGTCCATGACCTACCACGTTCTCGAGACCCTCGCCCTCAACTCCGGCATCTGCCTGCACATGACGCTGCGCGCCGGGCGAGACCCCCACCACATCGTCGAAGCCCAATTCAAGGCCCTAGCCCGGGCCCTGCGCGAGGCGGTGGAGCCCGATCCGCGTCACACGGGCGTGCCCAGCACCAAGGGGGCGCTCTGAAACCCCGGGTCGGGCTGTTCGACTACGGGTCGGGCAACCTGCATTCCGCCGCCCGTGCGCTGGCCAACGCCGGAGCCGACGTGAGCGTCACCGGCGACCCACGCGAGTTGCGCCGTCAGGACGGACTCGTCGTCCCAGGAGTGGGAGCCTTCGCCGCCTGCATGGCCAGCCTCCGACAGGCCGGAGGGGTGGAACTGATCCGCGAGTGGGCCGAGACGGGACGCGCTCTCCTAGGCATCTGCGTCGGGCATCAGGTGCTGTTCGACGGGGGCGTGGAGCATGGGGAACAGGCCGACGGTGTGGGGCTGTATTCGGGTGTGGTCTCCCGGCTGGAGGCCCGGCGGCTGCCCCACATGGGATGGAACACGGTGACCCCACCCGAGGGAAGCAGCCTGTTCGCGGGCATCGAGAGTGAGCGTTTCTACTTCGTGCACAGCTATGCAGCCACCGCCGCATCGGGCTTGGTTACCCATGCCGAGCACGACGGATTCCGGTTCGTGGCGGCCGTGGAACGCGCAGCGGTGTGCTCTACACAGTTCCACCCGGAGAAGTCGGGAGCAGCGGGTGCCAAACTGATTGCCAATTGGTTGGATCAGGTCGGATAGGGTTGGGCGTCGTGGAGAAGTTGCAGCTCTTGCCAGCCGTCGATGTGCAGGGAGGTCAGGCCGTCCAACTCGTACAGGGCGTGGCGGGCACCCAAAAGGAGTTTGGCGACCCGATCGCGGCCGCCCGCCGCTGGCAGGACGGGGGCGCCACATGGCTTCACCTCGTCGACCTCGACGCGGCTTTTGGGCGTGGTAGCAACTCGGATTTGTTGGCCCGAATCGTGGCCTCTGTCGACATGTCGGTGGAGGTGTCGGGTGGCATCCGCGACGACGCCTCCCTGGAGCGTGCGCTCGCCAGCGGAGCCGCCCGAGTCAACATCGGGACGGCGGCGCTGGAACAGCCGCAGTGGTGCGAGAGAATCATCGCCGAGCACGGTGAGAAGGTGGCAATCGGCCTCGACGTGCGCGGCGAGCGTCTGGCCGCTCGAGGCTGGACTACCGAATCCGGCCCCTGGCCGGAGACTTTGGACCGGCTGGTCGCGGCGGGCTGTCAGCGGTTCGTCGTCACCGACGTCAACTCCGATGGCATGCTGACCGGGCCGAACCTCGCCCTGCTGCGCGCGGTCTGCGAACGCTCGGGCGCCAAGGTGATCGCCTCCGGTGGCATCGCCACGCTGGAGCACCTCCGTCAGCTTCGCACGCTGGTTCCCATGGGGGTCGAGGGGGCCATCGTGGGCACAGCCCTCTACCTGGGACGCTTCTCGATCGAGGACGCCGTCGCCGTCGCCGAAGGAGAAGATCCCGCAGATGCCTAACCCCCCCGCCAGTTCCTTCGGCGTCGTCAGCGTGCCCGTGCACACTCCGCCGCTGCTCAATGGGCGCATCGCCGACCTGCTCGACGGCAAGAAGATCGTCATGACCGGTGTGACCGGTTTCATTGGTGAACAGATGCTGTGGGCTGTCCTCAACGATTGCCCCGGAACCCGCACCGGAGTACTGGTGCGACGCAAGGGATCCGTGACCGCCCACGAGCGCGTTGTCGGGCTGCTTCGGAAGAAGATCTTCAAGCCACTCGCGGACGCTGCCGGTGGCCCCGAGGAACTCATCGCCCAGCGCATCGACGTCATCGAGGGCGACTTGCCCAACGTGCCCGACCTCCCGCGAGACCTCGACGTCTTGGTGCACTGCGCGGGCGACGTGTCGTTCGACCCACCGATCGATCAGGCATTCATGACCAACGTCGTGGGCACCAAGGCACTGCTGACGAAGCTTCGCGAGGCCTGCTCTGATACGGACGGCAATCTGGTCAAAATCCCGCACTACGTCCACATCTCCACCGCCTACACCGCTGGGCGACGCAGGGGTCCCATCCCCGAGGCGGCGCACGAGCACGACATCGACTACGAGGCAGAGACTGCGGCCGCGCTCGCGATGAAGGACCTCATCGAGACCAGATCGCGCACGGCTGAACAACTGACCAGTCTGCGTAAACAGGCGGAGGCGTTGCACCGCCAAGCCGGCTACCTGACCACCAGCCGCGATACGGAGCGGCGTCGCCAGGAATGGGTCAAACAGGAGCTCATCAGCGCCGGCACCGAGCGCGCCCGCTCCCTGGGCTGGACCGATGTCTACACCTTCGCCAAGGCGATGGGCGAGCGCGTCGTCGCTGACCTCGGCCGTGACTTCATGGTCTCGGTGGTCCGGCCCGCCATCGTCGAATCCTCGCTGCGGCACCCGCATCCGGGGTGGATCGAAGGCTTCAAGATGGCCGACCCGATCATCTTGTCCTACGGCCGTGGGCAATTGCCCGAATTTCCCGCATCCCCGGACGCCGTCATCGACATCATCCCCTGCGATTTCGTGGTCAATGCCATTGTCGCGGTGTGCGCCACCACCCCTACGGTGGGTGAGCCCGAGTTTTACCACTGCAGTTCTGGTGCCCGGAATCCATTGACCTTCCGCGGCATCTACGAGCACGTGCGTGAGTATTTCAGCAAACACCCCTACACCTCGGGACAGGGGTCGACGCCGCTGGCTACCTGGAAGTTCCCCGGGGCGGAGCCGGTCGAGCGGCTGTTGTGGCTCGCCGACAAGGGCGTCCACGTAGGCAACAAGCTGCTCAGTTTCGCCCCGCGCGGCAAGCAGACTCGCAAGATCGCCACGCGGCTGGACAAGACCCGCAAGCAGCTCGATTTCCTCGGTAAGTACCTCACCCTCTACGGCGAATACCTCCAATCCGAGCTGCACTTCGTTGACGACTGCACGCTCGCCCTGCACAACTCTCTCGCGCCCGAGGACAGGGACCGTTTTGGGTTCGACTCCGGTTCGTTCGACTGGCGTCATTACATGCAAGACGTCCACATCCCCGCCATCGCGGACCCGGTACGGCGCCTGGAGGCCGCCCGCAAGCGGCGCAAAGCGCGCGCGTCCACGTTCAAAGATTTGAAGCCCGCCGAGCCGGGCACGGTGCTGGCCGCGTTCGACCTCGACGGTACCGTCATGGCCACCAACGTCGTCGAGACCTATCTCTGGGCCAGGCTGCCGGAGCTGCCGCCGCTGCGACGCGTCGCCGAACTGGCCCGTGTCGCCGCGCAGTTGCCGATCTACCTCGGGGCCGAGCGACGCGATCGCGGCGTCTTCCTGCGTTCCATCTATCGTCGCTACGCGGGTGCCGACCTGAAGGCACTCGAGGACTACGTTGACGACCGGCTCGCCCCACTCATCCTCGACCGCATGTCGCCCGACGCGATCCGCCGCATCCGTGAGCATCGTGACGCGGGACACACCACCATCCTCATCACCGGAGTCATCCGACCCATGACCCGGCCCTTCGAGGGACTCTTTGACACGATCGTTGCTGCGGAACTGGCCGTGGACGAGCAGGGGCGCTGCACAGGATTCCTCAGCGGCCCGCCCATGGTGGGGGAGTCTCGCTCGGCCTGGCTGAATCACTACGCCCAGCTTCACGGCATCGACTTGGCCCAAAGCTACGCCTACGCCGACAGCCATGTGGATCTTCCCATGCTCGATGCAGTGGGCAATCCTGTCGCCGTGAGCCCCGATGTGGGGTTGATGCGCGCTGCCAAGACCAAGGGCTGGTCGATCGTCGAATGGCAGTCCATGTCGCCACTGCCCCGCTGGAAGATGTCGTGAACGGAAAGGACCACTGATGCCTCGCCCTGGATTCGTCCTTGAGGTCGACGACAAGACCCCTTCGCTGCTGACCATGGCCGGGGCGACCCTGCGGATGGAACGTTTCGGCGTGGGAACCCAGGTCGTCTACGCCGCCGATGCCGTCGCCTCGAGCGAGCCCGTTGGTCTCATCGACGCGGCACTGGACGCGCCCGCGGGAACGTCGGCGTTGGTGGAGAAGCTGCGACCAGAGACAAAACTGACCCTCGTCGTGCTCGACGGCGCGTGGCCGCTGCCGCGCCCCGAGTTCGATGTGCGCCGCAGCCTCGTGGAGCGTGTGTTGGAGGCAGCGGCCCGGGCCGGCGTCGACGACGTTGAACTCGTCATCGCCAATGGGTTGGGGCAACGATGGTCGCCTGCCCAGATCTCTCGGGTGCTCGGAGATCGCGTTGCCACATCCTTCCTCCCCGACGCCCTGGTCAGCAGCCACGACGCGACCGCGGAGGATCTCGTCGCCGTCGGAGAGGTGGACGGACACACCGTGCGGATCAACCGGCGCGTGGCCGAGTCCGACCTGGCCGTCGTGATTGGCGTTCGGGCCAGCTCGAACCTCGGCTGCCCGCTGGCGGCCGGTCTGGCCGACGCCGAGACGATCAACCGTATCGAGGGCCTAGGGGCCACTGCCGAGTTCCGCGTGGCGGTATCCACGGCGATGACGGAGGCCGTACCCACATTCGCCCTGCTCGCCGTGCTAGGACAGCCCTTCCTGGCCCCCGGGCTCAGGTTCGCATCAAAGCGTGAATGGGAATGGAACGTGGGTGACCATCTCGCCTATGCGACCGCGCGGCAAATCGTGGCCGCACTCCCGCGTCAAGGCGCCCAACTGATCCACGGCAATCCGCACGCCGACTACGCCATCCTCGATATCATCGGCGGCGAATACCACTATGTGGTGGAGGAGTCGCAACTGGTGTGGCGGGCCGCCAACACCGTTGAGGTGCCCAAGGTGGCCGATGTGCTGGTCACCTCTGTGTGGGGGCCCACCATCGATGAGGGAGACGCCATCGGCTCCCCGCTCAACGCGGCCAGGTACGCGCTCGTGGATCGTGCCGGGTCTCACCTAGCCACTCCGCTGGTGCGCGACGGGGGGATCCTCATCGCCTTCCACCCTCTGCGTCCCCGTTTCTCCAACCGGCGCCAGTCCGCAGCGGCAGACTTCTTCGCCAAGGTGTTGTCCGAGACCACCGACGTCACCCAGATCGCCCGACGGTTCGAGCCTGCCGCGGCGAGCGATCAGTGGTATCTCGATCTTTACCGCAAGCAGTTCTCGGACCATCCGCTGCGCGTTTTCCACGATTGGTACCGGGTGGCAGAAGCCACCGCCCGGCTGAGCGACGTCATCTGGGTAGGCGGCGACCGTCGTACCGCCGCGCTACTCGGACACCGTGCCGCCACCACCTACGCCGATGCGCTCGAAATCGCGTCGAATGCGGTGGGGAACCAGCCGGTCATCACCGCGCTGCACGGGCCAGGGCTGACCTTGGGCGACGTGCGATGAGCAGGCACCTGGCGAGTTGGGCCCACACCCGCAAACACAAGACACGGCCCAGGATCACTTGGCCCAGGGACGTCGCTGACTCCATCCGGCGCCTCGTGCGCCGCCGGGTTCCAGCATCGGCCCCGCCGATCCCGCCGCACGTCGGGCACAGCCGGCTGCGCGCGCAGCTATCGGGGCGTCACCTCATGTTCAAGATCTTGAGTCTGCGCCTCGACTTGGAACTCGTCGGCGCCGATGCCCTGCGCGGCCTACAGCAGCCGATCGTGTTCGCCGCCAATGAGCAGGGCGTGTTGGACTATCAACTGCTGCGCCGTTCGCTGCCGTCACGGATGAGGCCGACGATGAGCCGGCCATCGCGTGCGCTGTCTCGCGGTCGCAACGTCGTCATCTTCGCCGAGGGTGCTGTCGGTGGGCGCCTAGTGGGGGAGTTCGACACGGTCCCGGCGGACCTGGCGAGCCAGCACGACGTCGCTCTCGTCCCCGTCGGCCTCGTCGGCACGTTCAAGCTCAAGGACATCATGAAACTGGCCTTGAGGACCAAGCCCAAGGTGTCGATCCGGTTCGGCGCTCCCATCTATGTACGGGGCCGTTCGTTGAGCGACGCCACCAAGGAACTGCAGCAGCGGGTGGACCGCCTAGTGCACGAGGGCGAATTGAGTTGGTGGATCGTCGAGCAGCGCAGGGCCGGTGGGCCCGATGCCTTGTCGGTGACGCCCAAGCCGCGGTGGCGTCGGCTTTGGGAACAGGCTGCGCCCACCCAACAGGGACGCGGCCGAATCTGGCGCTGACCCCCGCGATCCAAGGCGGCCTGACAGCCCGAGGCCGTCTGTGGGTGCCCGCGAAGGAGCGCTAAACTTGTCAATTACTTGAAGCCGGAGGTGTCATGGACCCATACGTGGAGCCCCACCTCGATTGGCGACTCCTCGAACCCAGCCATCTTCCCGCCATTGAGGGCCTGCGTCACCAATTGGAGGCGCTCGACAACTCCGTCCTCTATGGCATGGCGGATTCCGTGCTCGACTTGGTGCCCCGTTTGGCCGATGGCATGGCGGTGGGGGGTTGGGATGCCTACGACTCGCTGCTCGCCTACGGCTTGGGCTATGTCGATGAGACGCCTGGGGAGCTTCGAATCTATCTGACTGGAGGCGTTCACCCCACGCGCCGGAACCAATCTATTGGGACCCATCTGTTCGCGTGGCAGGTGGCAGCGGCCGAGGAGTGGCGGGACAAGCACCGCCCCGGAGAGCCGATGAGGCTGGGCTGTTATGCGGAATTGGGGCGCACGGGCTTGGAACGCATCGCCATACGTCTCGGTTTCACGCCCGAACGCTTCTTCTATGACATGCAGCGCGACCTGAGCCGGCCAATCGACCCGGTCGTGGTGCCCGGTATCGAGGTGGTGGAGTTCACCCTCGACCGTTCGCAGGAGGTGCTTGACCTCCACAATCACTGCTTCGAGGACCGGGTCAACGCGGACTCCGACCGGATGTGGCACGAGCGGGTGGCCGACCCGACCTTCCGTCCCGAGTGGTCCTATGTCGCGCTCATGGGCGGGCGCGTCGTGGGCTACGCCATGAGCGGCGAAGAGCCGCTCGATGGCGAGGAGCGCTTGGGTTGGACCGAGCGATTCGGCGTCGATCCCGAATTCCGGGGGAGAGGAATTGCGCTCTCGCTGCTCGCCCACTGTCTCATGGCCATGCGACGTGATGGATGCACCGAGGCTGGCATCGGCGTGGATACGGAATACGGCGCCGGCATTCCCCGGCTCTGCGGCGAGTTGGGCTACGTGACACGCGACGCCATCGCCCTGCTCAGCAAGGCCGTTGGATAAGCTGGGCGCGTTTGACCAGATCCATCAGAGAGAGACGCGGATGAGCGGACATTCCAAGTGGGCGACGACGAAGCATAAGAAGGCCGTCATCGATGCCAAGCGAGGCAAGCTTTTCGCCAAGCTGATCAAGAACGTCGAGGTGGCGGCCCGGATCGGCGGCGGCGACCCCGCGGGCAATCCCACGCTCTACGACGCCATCCAGAAGGCCAAGAAGTCGTCCGTGCCCAACGACAACATCGACCGCGCCGTCAAGCGCGGATCCGGGGCGGAGTCTGGCGGCGCGGACTACGAGACCATCATGTATGAGGCCTACGGGCCCGCGGGCGTGGCCATCCTCATCGAGTGCCTCACCGACAACCGGAACCGTTCGGCTTCCGACGTGCGCGTCGCCGTCACCCGCAACGGCGGCACCATGGCCGACGTGGGCTCCGTGCAGCGCCTGTTCTCCCGCAAGGGCGTGGTCGCTGTTCCCAAGACCCAAAACGGGCAAGACATCACCGAGGACGCCGTCATGGAGGCGGCCCTGGACGCCGGGCTGGAGGAGGTCGACGACGACGGCGAGACCTGGTCGGCGCTCAGCGACCCCAACGACCTGGTCGAGGTGCGCAAGGCCATCGAGACGGCCGGGCTCGATTACGACTCCTCCGAGGTGCAGTTCGTGGCCTCCTTCGACCAGGCCGTCGACACGGTCGAGGTGGCCCAGAAGCTGTTTCGCATCATCGACGCCCTAGAGGACTCCGACGACGTGCAAAACGTCTTCACCAATCTCGACCTCACGGCCGAGGTGGCCGAGGCCCTCGAGAACGCGGACTAGTCATCGGCATGCGCGTCATGGGCATCGACCCCGGCCTAACCCGCTGCGGGGTGGGCCTCGTCGAGGGGACGGTCGGCAAGCCCCCCCGGTTGGTGGCGGTCGGCGTCGTGCGTACCCCGGCCGGTGCCGACGTGGCGACGCGCCTGCTGGCGTTGGAGAGCGGGCTGGAGGAGTGGTTTGAGCGGTACCGGCCCGAGGCCGTCGCTATCGAGCGGGTGTTCGCGCAGCACAACCTTCATTCCGTCATGGACACGGCCCAAGCCTCTGGCGTCGCCGCGCTCCTGGGAGCCCGCCGGGGGCTGAACGTCGCCTTCCACACCCCCAGCGAGGTGAAGGCCGCCGTCACGGGCAGCGGATCGGCCATCAAAGGCCAGGTGCAGCTCATGATCAGCCGGATCCTGCGGCTTCAAGAAGCGCCCAAACCGGCCGACGCGGCCGACGCCCTCGCGGTGGCCGTCACCCATCTCTGGCGTGCTCCCAGCACCAATCGATACGCGGCGGCGGTGGCCGCAGCGAGGGGACCTAGATGATCGCTCAACTGACCGGAACCGTCCTCCACGCCGGAGCTACGGACTGCGTGCTCGACGTGGCTGGCGTGGGGTACAGGCTGTTGGTGCCTCCCTCGACGGCCGCCGCGTTGCGCCCCGGCGAACGGCAAAGCCTCTACACCACGCTCGTGGTCCGGGAAGACTCGATGACCCTCTACGGGTTCGCCACCCCACCCGAACGCGACGCCTTCGAGGTGGCCCAAGCGGCATCGGGTGTAGGCCCGAAGCTGGCGCTGGCCATCGTCTCTGTCCTTAGCCCGGCCGAGTTCCGCCGCGCGGTGCTGAGCGAGGACGTGCCGCGGCTGCGGTCGGTGCCAGGCCTGGGGCCGAAGGGAGCGCAGAAGATGGTCATCGAACTGAGGGACAAGGTCCTCTTGCTCGACGACGGCGGTGACGATGCCGCCTCACCCGCCCCGGCCTCAGATGAGGCCTGGAGGGCGCAGGTGGGCGAAGGGCTTCAGGGCCTGGGCTGGTCGGCTCGTGACGCGGAGACGGCCTGCGACAACGTGGCCCACCTCGTCGAGGAAGACCCAGACGTCGGCATCGCGAAACTGCTTCGCGCTGCCCTCAACTCGCTGGCGAGGCGCTGATGGAACACTCCGAAGTGGACCCGAATCCGGTGGTGGAGGAACGCGACTTCGAGTCCGCACTGCGCCCCAAACGCCTCGAGGAGTTCGAAGGGCAGCCGCGGGTGCGCGAGCAGCTCGGCCTCGTCCTTGATGCCGCCCGTCACCGCGGCACCTCGCCAGACCACGTGTTGTTGTCCGGGCCGCCTGGCCTTGGTAAGACCACGCTGGCCATGATCATCGCCGCCGAGCTTGGGGTGGGTCTGCGGATCTCGTCTGGCCCTGCCATCCAGCACGCCGGCGACCTGGCCGCCATCCTTTCAGGGCTGGACGAGGCGGACGTGCTGTTCCTCGACGAGATCCATCGCCTGTCGCGCCCAGCCGAGGAGATGCTCTACCTGGCCATGGAGGACTTCAGGGTCGACGTCGTCGTCGGCAAGGGGCCGGGAGCCACCGCCATCCCCATCGAGTTGCCGCCGTTCACGCTGGTCGGCGCTACCACCAGGGCAGGTCTGCTGCCCGGACCGCTGCGTGACCGTTTCGGGTTCACCGCGCAACTCGACTTCTACGACGCCGAGGATCTGTCGGGCATCGTCGCCTCCTCGGCGGGCAAGCTTGGTGTCGCCATCGATCCCGACGCTCAGGGCGAGATCGCCCGCCGGTCCCGCGGCACCCCTCGCATCGCCAACCGGCTGCTGCGTCGCGTGCGTGACTTCGCCCAAGTGAAGGGTCACGCATCGGTGACCCGAGATGTGGCGCGGGCCGCGCTGGAACTCTACGAGGTGGATGAGCGGGGCCTGGATCGCCTGGACCGTGCCGTCCTCACCGCGCTCACGGGCCTCTTCGACGGAGGACCCGTGGGCGTGTCGACGCTCGCGCTCAGCGTCGGCGAGGAGGTGGAGACGGTGGCCGAGGTGGCTGAACCGTTCCTCATCCGGGAAGGGCTGCTGGTGCGCACCCCGCGAGGTAGGGTGGCTACACGCGCTGGGTTCGCCCATGTGGGCAAACGCCCACCGGCCGGGATGCCCACCCTCTTCGACGACGCGTGAGCGCGGATGAGGACTTTTTCTGGCTCTGGGCTATTCTGAGCGCTGATTTGTCGTCTTCGGAAGAGCTGCCATGGAATTTATCCTCCCGTTCATCGCGTTGTTCGCGGTGATGTACTTCTTCGTGATGCGACCTCAAGCCAAGCGGGTGAAGGAGCAGCAGGAGGCCGTGGCCGCTTTGCAGGCCGGCGACCGCGTGCTGCTGCACTCCGGGATTTTCGGCACCGTCACGCATGTGGGCGAGGCCCAGATGATCATCGAGTTGGCTCCGGGGACGGAGATCACCATCCTCAAGGCCGCCGTCAACCGGAAGGCACGCGACGACGAGGAGGAGTTCGTCTTCGCCGATGAGGTGAGCGAGGAGCCCGCGGACGCTTCCGACGAGGCCGTCGAGGACGTTGTTTCCACGGAGCCAGCGAGCTTAGGCGAGGACACCAAGTAATCGTGGCAGCCAGCGCTAAGAAGTCTCGCCCAGGTGTGATCGTCACCGTCTTCGTCCTGATCATCGCGGGCATGTACGTGATCATGGGGCTCACCAAGACGTGGACCCCCAAGCTCGGCCTTGACCTGCGCGGCGGCCAGACCATCACCTTGACCGCGACGAACTCCGCCGTCACCGAGGAATCGATGGAGTTGGCCCGCGACATCATCCAGGAACGCGTGGATGGCCTCGGCGTGGGCGAAGCCTCCGTCGCCGTGCAGGGCGACCGCGAGATCGTGGTCTCCGCCCCCAACGTCGAACGCGACGACCTCGTGGAACTCGTCGGTGCCACGGCGCAGGTCTCGTTCCGTCCTGTGCTCCAACAGGCTCAAGCCACCGGCTCGGTCGAGGAACCCACCGACGAGAACGGCAACCCGCTCCCGGGGCTCCCGACCGCCCCGCCGTCGAAGGAAGCAGAGAAGAAGAAAGAGGACCTGCTCAGCGTCTCTGACGCGCTGAAATACACCGCGACGCAGCAGGAGCAGCAGGCCTTCAACGAGTACGTGTGCGGCGAGGAACAGGTTGAGACGGCGCGCGGGGCGCTCATCGCCTGCGATGAGGAGAAGAAGGTCAAGTATCTGCTAGGCCCCGTCGCCGTCGCCGGGGAGCGGATCACGTCCGCGGATTCCGGTATCCCCCAGGGCGACCTGGCCTATGCGGTGACTCTGAAGCTTGACTCGGAGGGAACTACACGGTTCTCAGAATTCACTGGCGCGCTGACCAAGAACCAGCAGCCCACCAACCTGTTTGGCATCGTGCTGGACGGGGTGGTGCGTTGGGATATCAGGGCCGAGACTCAGATCTCCAATGGAGAAGCCGTCATCCGGGGAGACTTCAACGCCGACGAGGCCATGGCGATGGCCAATGTGCTCAAGTTCGGGTCCCTGCCGCTGGACTTCACCCCCTCCCAAGTGGAGACCGTCTCGCCCACCCTGGGCGGCGAGCAACTGCGCGTTGGCATCATCGCTGGCGTGCTCGGCCTCATCGTCGTGGCGCTCTACTCGTTCCTCTACTACCGGGGCATGGGATTCGTCGTGCTGCTGTCGCTCGTCGTGGCGGCCGCGGCGACCTATGCTTCCATGGTGTTGCTCGGCTCCGTGGTGGGATTCGCCCTCAACCTTCCCGGCATCGCCGGGGCGATCGTCGGTATCGCCGTGACGGCGGACTCCTTCATCATTTTCTTCGAGCGCATCAGGGACGAGATCCGCGAAGGCCGGAGCTTGCGTTCGGCCCTCGTCAGCGGGTGGACCAAGGCGCGCGGCACCATCGTGATCTCCGACGCGGTGTCGATGCTGTCGGCCATCGTGCTGTTCATCCTCGCCGTCGGCAGCGTCAAGGGATTCGCGTTCACCCTGGGGCTGACCACGCTGCTCGACCTGGCGGTGGTGTTCTTCTTCACGCGCCCGCTCGTGGAGCTTCTGGGCCGCACCAAGTTCTTCGGCGAGGGCCACGCGTGGTCTGGCCTCGACGCTGAGCACATGGGCGTCAGCCGAGACTCGCTGCTGGGCCGCCGGGCGCGGCGGCGCACCGCATCGACCAAGGCGCAGGAGGCCTGATGCCGACCGAGACCAAGCAGACCAAGATGGGCCTGGCCGGCAGGCTCTACACGGGCCAAGTCAGCTACGACTTCATCAAGCACCGCAGGCTATGGTTCACCTTCTCAGCCGTCGTGCTCCTCCTGTGCGTGCTGGCCCTGGTGGTCCGCGGCCTGACCCTGGGCATCGAGTTCCGCGGTGGCACCGACTTCCAGGTGCCGATGAAGGTGGAGGCCACCACCCTCGACGATGTTCGCGCGAAGGTGGATAACTTCCGAGTCGGCGACCTCAACGCACAGGTGTTTGCCCTGGGCGACGAGAACGTCCGCATCCAAACCCGTAACCTCACGCCAGAGGAGATCGCCACCACCACCGCGGATATCGCCAGCATGGCCGACGTATCGCTGAATCAGGTGACGTCGAACTCGATCGGCGCGTCCTGGGGCCAGCGAATCACGACCCAGGCGAGCATCGCGCTGGTCGTGTTCATGGCGCTGGTCATGGTGCTCATCGCGGTCTATTTCCGCGACTGGAAGATGTCGATCGCCGCCATCGTCGCCGTGCTCCACGATCTCGTGGTGACGGTGGGCGTCTACGCCGCGGTCGGTTTCACCGTCACCCCGTCGACCGTCATCGGTGTGCTCACAATCCTGGGCTACTCCCTCTACGACACGGTCGTGGTGTTCGACAAGGTTCGGGAAAACGTGCGCGACATCGAACACAGCGAACACAGCTACTCCTATCTGGCCAACCTGGCCACCAACCAGGTGATCGTCCGCTCCCTCAACACCACGGTGATCGGCATTCTGCCCGTCTTGGCGTTGTTCCTCGCCGGAACCTGGCTGCAGAGCGGTCCCTTGGCCGACCTTGGCCTTTCCCTCCTGGTGGGCATGATCGCTGGCGCCTATTCGTCGCTGTTCATCGCCACACCGCTACTGGCCTGGCTCCGTGAGCGCGAGCCAGCGATGATCCAGCACCGGGAGCGGCTGGAACGCCGCGAGGCTCGCAAGGCACCGAAGGGTAAGGAGGCTGAGAGCGCGGATGACGAGGACTCCAAGGAGCCCGTGACCACGTCCGGGTCGTCCGCGCGGGTGCGGCGACGCGGGGGCGGCTCCCGTGCCGAGCGGAAGGGCAAGCGGTGAACGAGAGCGCCCTCCGGCGGGAACGGGTGGCCTCGCTCATCCGCGACGTGCCGGACTTTCCCAAGCCTGGCGTGATGTTCAAGGACATCACCCCTCTTCTGGCCTCCCCACAGGGCTTGCATGATGCCGTCACCGAGCTGGTGATCAACGTACCTCGCCCCATCGACCGGGTCGTCGGTATGGAGGCGAGGGGATTCATGTTCGCCACCCCAGTGGCGCTGGCCCTGGGGGCCGGTTTCGTGCCGGTGCGCAAGCCGGGCAAGCTGCCCCGCGCCACGGTGGAGGAACGGTGCGACCTGGAATATGGCACTGAGACTCTGGCCATGCATCGCGACGCGATCCAACCGGGGGCACGGGTGCTCATCATCGACGATGTGCTCGCCACCGGAGGCACCGTCGCGGCGACAGCGGAGCTCATCAAGCGTCTCGGGGCGGAACTGGTCCATGTGGGCGTCGTCATGGAGCTGGGTTTCCTGGGCGGCCGTCAGCGACTGGCCGGCCTGGGTATCGACAGTTGCACCGCCGCGGTGACAGTCTGAACCCATGGCTAAAGGACCGGTCACCGGGGCGTCGCTGGTCATTCTGCCCCGGGCCACCATCTCGCCGTTCCTGGAACTGCTGCGCCGCGTGGTGCTTGCCTTCGCGTTGCTCATGGCAAGCACCTTGCTGGTCTGGTTGGACCGCGAATCCTATCGGGACAACACCGCGGAGGACGGCGTCAGCTTTCTCGACGCCCTGTACTACTCGACGGTCACCGTCACCACCACTGGCTACGGGGATATCACGCCCATCGCGGTGCATGCCCGGCTTCTTAACGTGATGCTGATCACCCCGCTGAGGATCGCCTTCCTGGTGCTCTTGGTCGGCACCACCATCGAGGTGCTCGCTAACCAGGGGAGCCGGGCCATTCGTGACTCTCTCTGGAGAAGGAAGATGCGAAATCACGCCGTCATCATCGGGTATGGGGCCAAGGGCCGAAGCGCATGCAACACGCTGCGCCGTCAGGGGTTCCCGGCGGAGAAGATCCTCATCATCGACCAGGCCCAGCGCGCCATTGACGATGCCAACCGGGACGGGATTGCCTCCTTCCTGGGCGACGCCACTCGTCGAGACCTGCTGCGCAGGGCGGAGGTGCCCAAGGCGAAACGGATCATCGTCTGCCTCGATCGCGACGACGCGGCGATCCTGACCACCCTCACGGTGCGGCAACTCAATCCCACCGCTGGCGTGGTGGTCTCGGTGCGTGAACGGGAAAATGTGCAACTCGTGCGGCAGTCTGGCGCGTCGTCGGTGGTGACCAGTTCGGAGACGGTGGGACGTCTGCTTGGGCTGTCGGCCATCGGCCCCGAGCTGGGCACCATCATGCAGGACATGCTCACCGGCGCCGAAGGGCTCGAGGTGCACCAGCGGCTCGCTGCCGCGGAGGAGGCGGGCCAGCCCCCATCCGCTGTGGTGGGGGAGCGCGTTATCGGGATCATCCGCAACGGTACCCTGCGCCGTTTCTACGATCAGACCGCCACCAAGATCGAGTTGGGAGACGAACTCATCGTCGTGCGCCGCGCCGCCCCACCCGCCCGGGAGGCGCAGGACTTTGGCTCGGAAGACTAAGGGTACTGGCCAAACCGATGTGCCACTTTTGTGACCATCACGCGTGCACCAGGCGTTGGGCTTGAGGGTCGCACTAGACTTTGGGCCCGAGGGGAAGGAGGCACACCACATGGCAGATGAGGTGTTGCTGGGTGCTTCCAGGCTGACCACGGGCCCGGAGCAGCCTCGGCTTCGGATGAGGCATCGGCTGGCCCGCCTGGGGGCAGTGCGGCCACGGTCGGCCGTGCTGGACCCGCTCTTCCGCATCGTCCGCTCCAACCATCCCAAGGCGGATCTGGCGCTGTTGGAGCGGGCCTACCGGATGGCTGAGCAGAAGCACGCGGGCCAGACCCGCAAGTCGGGCGATCCATACATCACCCACCCGCTGGCGGTGGCCACCATTCTCGCCGAACTGGGCATGACGGAGCCGGTACTCGTGGCGGCGCTGCTGCATGACACAGTGGAAGACACCGACTACTCCCTGGAGCAGTTGCGCGCGGATTTCAGCGACGAGGTGGCCCTCATGGTGGACGGCGTCACGAAGCTGGACAAACTGACCTATGGAGAGACCGCCAAGGCCGAGACCATTCGCAAGATGATCATGGCCACCAGCGAGGAAGTCCGTGTGCTGGTGATCAAGCTGGCGGACCGGCTGCACAACATGCGAACCATCGGCTCTCTGCGCCAGGACAAGCAGGTGCGTATCGCCACCGAGACCCTCAACATCTTCGCCCCTCTGGCCCATCGCTTGGGCATGAACACCATCAAGTGGGAGCTGGAGGACCTGTCGTTCGCCTGCATCGAGCCCAAGATCTACGCCGAGATCGTCGACATGGTGGCCCAGCAGGCCCCCGGCCGGGAACGCTACCTGCGCGAACTCATCTCGCAGTTCCAGGCGCTCCTGGCCGAGGCCAAGATCACTGCCACCGTGTACGGCAGGCCCAAGCACTACTACTCCATCTATCAAAAGATGATGGTGCGCGGGCGCGACTTCAAGGACATCTACGACCTCATCGGGCTGCGGGTGCTCGTCGACACGCCCAAGGATTGTTACGCGGTGCTGGGCGTCGCCCATGCCGCGTGGAAACCGATCCCGGGACGTTTCAAGGACTACATCGCTGGCCCCAAGTTCAACATGTACCAGTCGCTGCACACCACGGTG